>CAYZHX010000011.1:9600-47141 GCA_964476905.1 uncultured Terriglobales bacterium | reverse complement strand
TTCTTTGACAGCAATTGAAAATGCGGTCGCGAACCGCAGCGACAGAACCCCCGCCCGTAGGCGGTGGGCCAGCCGCGTGTTTTGCGGCTACGCTTCTGCAGATCACGTGCAAAATCGTCGTTCCCAGAGCTGGCCATGCGGCCATCTCCGGCCCACCGGCTACCGCCGGCGGTTCCGTTTTGGGTTTGCCGCCGGCTAGATGCTTTGCACAGGAATGCTGAGCAGATCTTCGACGAGTCCGACCTCTTTTTGCAGGAACGGTTCGGCATACTTCACGCCCGCGAGCATTCCATAAAAGCGCGCCATGGAATGAATCCGATCGCGAATCTCTTCTTGCATGGGAAAGATGCCGCTGCCTTCTTCTTGATCTGAAAACTGCGACTTGTACGCCATCAGTGCTGATAAACGCGTTTCGAACTGCTCTGAGATATCTACGACGAAGGTCGGCCGGACGTGATGATAGAGCGTCGCATACACGATCTTAAAAGGACGATGCGACGTCAACTTCTCCAGGCTCTCAGCATGCACACGTTCTTCGTGCAGCTTGCCGGGAATATCTAGCTTTTTGAGACCAGCGAGAAAGCATGCTTCATAGCCGACGGTTGCGCAAGTGTAGTGGTCGGGATGTCGACCTTCCCAATATGGGAGAATCACCGCCCGAGGCCTGGTAAGGCGGATGACCTGCGCGATCTTTAGTCGGTTGATCCAGGTGTTTTCAACCCGGCCATCCGGGATATCGAGTGCCTCGCGCCAACTGACACGCAGAAGCCGTGCGGCTTCCCGTGCTTCGCGTTCGCGATCGTCAGCAGTACCGCGCGTGCCCATTTCCCCGCGGGTCAAATCGAGAATGCCGGTACGCTGGCCTTTTTGGGCGGCTTTCAATAGCGTTCCACCACAAGTTTGTTCTACGTCGTCACGGTGAGCGGCGATCGCCAGTATGTCGAGCTGAGTAGAGTGCTGTGGCTTGACGGCTGACATGAACTAAGCCAAGCTCCCGGATTCGACCACGACATTTTCTCTGACGATCAATCGGGGACCAGCTATCTCTTTTAGCTTCGGCAGCACGCGCGTTACGTGCTCTTCCTGATCGACAAACAGCACAACGAGAGGAAGCTTGCCGCCGGCGTCAACCAGCGAGCTCGTCTTCACCCGGCTGCGGCCGATGAATCCTGCAACTGCGTGGATCACGACAGCGTTGGCGATGTTTTCTTGCCGAAGATAGTTCAGAATCTGGAGGTGCGCCGGGCGACGTTGGAATTCATCGCCTTCGTTGAGATAAATGGTGACTTGAACTGCCACGGGCGAGATTGTAACTGAAGACATCTAGATTGCCCTCGCAACCGCTGCGCCGGCGATCACGGCTGCCAAGCAAAGCACGTTGTTGCTCACGATGTTGAGAGCAAACAGGCTCCAGTGTCCCTGCTCGAAATAAGCCATTGTTTCGTATGCAAAGCCGGAGAAAGTCGTGTACGAGCCACAGAATCCAATCGCCACAAGCCAGCGCCATTTCGGATCGGCGAAGACGCGCTCGGTGGTCCAGATCAGGAAAACTCCCAAAATGAAACTACCGGTCACGTTGATGATGAGCGTGCCATAAGGAAAGTTCGGGGAAATAAGTTTGGCGGCAAGCCGGCTTATGAAGTAACGGAGATTGGCGCCGAAGATCGCGCCGAGTGAGACCCAGAGATATGCTCGCATGAAGTTCGCTGCCTTCGAGACTTCCACCCGTCCAGCCAGGCTGGAAGTGAGATGGTAGGAGTCATCAGCCGTCGCTGCGGCGGTTGAGGCGAACTCCATCGCCTTACGTCGTTGCTTAATTGTAAGACAGAGCCGCGCAGATCGTGGAGCCAGGAAGTTCCGGAGCTAACTCTTCCTTTCAACCAGGAAGTGGGCGAGTTCTTTCAACGTCTGTGCGCGCGGACCAAAGGAGTCGAGGGCTGCGCAGCCAGAAGCGATAAGGCCGTCCGCTCGATGTAGCGACTCTTCGACTCCATATACCGCCGGGTAAGTCGCTTTCTCAGATGCAGTGTCTTTGCCGGCGGTCTTTCCCAGTTGTTCAGATGATTGCGTGACATCGAGAACATCATCGACGATCTGGAAGGCTAGTCCGACAGCTCGTCCGAAACCTCGCAAGCGTTCGACTTCCGCGTTCGTCCCACCCGCGAAGATTCCTCCCGTCACCAAGCTGGCAGTGATCAGCGCGCCGGTCTTGGAACGATGAATGTATTCCACAATCGTCGCATCCGGCTTGCTGTTTTCGGCCTCGAGATCGAGCACTTGCCCGCCGATCATTCCGTCAATGGTGCCAGTGCCATGGGCGATCTCCTGCACAATCCTAATGCGAGACTCGGCCGGACACTGCAGTTTGCTGAGCACTTCATAAGCATATGTCTGCAAAGCATCCCCGGCGAGAATCGCCGTTGCTTCACCAAAAACCACATGGCATGTTGGCTTGCCGCGACGCAGATCGTCATTATCAAGCGCCGGCAGATCGTCATGAATGAGCGAATACGTGTGCAGCATCTCCAGCGCGCTGCCGAGTTCTTCCACCCCCTGCGGCAGGGCTCCGGCTGGTTTTTCGCGCTGCACCATACGCGCCGCTTCCATGCATAGCACCGGGCGAAGCCGTTTGCCGCCCGCGAATACGCTGTGCCGCATGGCTTTGTGAATAGACGCAGGCACCTGCGTCTCGCGCGGAAGGAGACGGTCCAGAGCCGAGTCGATCAGCGAACAGCCAGAAGCCAAAGTCTCCTTGAGCATTGATGGCGAGTATAAATGAGGGTCGCGGTTACAATTTTTTCAGCAGCGCCTTCGCCTGCTCCAATTCAGGAAACAGCTTTTCTTCCTCCTGAAAGGCTTTGGGATGAACGCACCGGCGGCTTCCGTTCAACTTCACCGGATGCTTCAGGTGAAGCATCTCGTGGTAAACGAGGTACTCGATTCCGTACCGCGGCATATCTGCCCGATCGAAGACACGGCTAATGACGATGGTGTTGTGCGCAGGATCGTAGTGTCCGAGGCTCTGGCGCGAGACGTGTCGACTCCAGGTCATCAACGGACGCGCGAGAAGCCCATGGAAGAAGCGCCGGTTCAGATCGTCGAAGATCGTCTCAAGGTTGTAATGTCTCCCTTGCGCTGTGAGGAATATTTTCCGGCCGCGCTCCTGGCGCACAAGATGAGCTTTGCGTGAGACGTCTCGCCGGCCTAAATATCGTCGATAGCGCGTCGCGTGACGTGCCTCAATGTCCTTCCGATAGAGCTTGGCGAGCAGGATGTGAGCGATCGCGTGGAGAACGTCTTCCGGTGCGCCGGACAGAAGGTCGGAAATGCGGACCAGCACCTTGCCTTCTCGGAGACGAATCGTATTGTTGATATTGGAAAACGGGAAGAACTCTACGTGGAACTCGGGATAAGGCGCTCGCGGACGCAGCTCGCGGTAGGCCTCAAAGAAAATTTCCTTCAGCTTGGCGATCACCTAAATTGAATTTAGCACGCGAGCACGTGCCTTCCGCAGCGTACAGCTATCCCTTCTTTTTCTTCGCAAACTTCACATTCTGTTCATCAAGCAGCTTGCGGTTAGTTGTGGCGCTTTGGTCGACGGATTCAATTGCATCATCGAGAGCGAACTTGTAGTCAGAGGCTTCGTCGATGTTCTTGGGATCGTTCTCCAAGTTTCTTAACTCGTGCAGCTTCGTTTGGAACTCGCTGTCCATTTCTACAACTTGTTTGAGCGGCTTGCGGAGATCGGCGCTGCGCTCGTTGTAGTCGTCGACGTTGTCGTCGATTTCATCGACGAGAGTTGAGATATCTTCGAGCAGGTCATGCATGCGCTTACCGCGGTCCTTGGCTTTCGGATCGGTGCGAACTTGTTCGAGCGACGTCATGCGCGCCTTCGTGAACTCCACCATCAGCTTGAGTCGCTTCTCCGGTTCGATCGCGGTTTCGCGAAGTTGATCGACTTCCGCGTCGGTGAGTGGATCGCGGTCGTGGACCTGCGACCACAGCGGAGAAGACATTAGAGCAAATAAAGCGAAGAACACTAGGCGAATGCGCATAGAGGGATTCAATCCTTGAAGACCTGACTGAGAATATCGTCGTCGGCAGCCTCGATCTTCTTCACGACTTTATCAATGGCGTCTCGATCGTCAACCGACAGCGCCCGCGCGATGTCCGCGAGCCGGCGCGCGGACTTGTGCAGCGTCAGCTCGGCCTGCTTCAGCTTATGGTGACTTTTCTTAGCTGCTTCGCGCGCTTTGTCGGAATAAGTACCGATATCGTTAAGCGTCTGCTGCGCGGGCTGGAGTTCCCCGGCGTTCATCTGATTGTTGAATTGTTCGACCAGGTCGTGCACCAGTTCGGCAGAGTTATAGCAGACTTCCCGTTCTGAATCGTGCTCGATCTTCTGCTTGAGTTGGTCAATCTTTGTCGCCTCCTGCTGTTCGGGCGTAGTGCCCGGCTTGTCGGCAAACACAACTGAAGACAGCACGCAAACGGTGGTTAGGATAAGCAGCTTCATTTCAGCTTCTCAATCGCGATCAAGCGGTGCCGCGCCTTCCATTCCTCATCAGGGTACTTTCCGTTTGCCGCAGCGAGGAACTGTCGGTAGCTCTCGGTGGCTTCGGGAAAGCGCCGCAAATGATCCAGTGCGGTCGCGCGCAAAAAAAACGTTCCCGGATTGTCGCCCAGCAGCTTAGTGCGAATTTCGAGCGCCTTCAAGGTGAGATCGTACTCCTGGTTTTCTGATGCCACCACGGCAAGATCGCCATAAGCCGATGCTAGATTGGGATTCAATTTCACAGCCGCCAGCAGTTGTTCCTCTGCCGGGACCCACTGATGCTGATGCATGAGCGCGAGACCGTATTCGTACCGAAGCTGCGCGTCGTTGCCGCTCTTATCGACCAGCAGCTTGTAAATAGGAATGGCATCGTTCTCACGATGCACTGCGCTCAATAGCTCAGCTCTTTCGCGCAATACGGCTGCATCATCTTGATTTCCCGCAGCGTCGAGTTCGTGAAGAGCTTCGTCATCCTTACCCTGGGCAGCAAGTAATCGACCCAAAAGAAGATGTGCCTGAGAATCGCCGCGTGTGGTGGCAAGATACTGCCGCACATTTGACTCCGCCTCGCCATACTGCTTGGAGGCAACCGCAATATTTACGAGTCCTCGCAGTGCCTGCGCGCGTTGCTGAGCATCAGTTGCGCTGAGACTTTGCTGATATTGCGCTTTGGCCTGGTCGAGCTTGCCGGCATTTTCATACAGTTGGGCAAGATGCAGGTGCGGTTGCGGATCGCTCGGCATGAGTTTTGACGCGCTCAGGAAAGCTTGTTCAGCCCCGGCTGAATCGCCCGGAAGGAGAATCTGCCCGAGCGTCAGCCATGCATGCTCTTTGCTCCGGTCAGGATGACTCGCCGGCTGCAGTTCGGTCGCGGCTTTTAAGTACTTCATTGCCTCGTCGGTTCGGCCGGCCGTGGCAAGCGTAATTCCCAAGTTGAGATTTGGTTCGAATACTCTCGGATTGATCTCGAGCGATTTGCGGTATGCAGCGATGGCCTGCTCGCGCTCGTTCAGCGCCTGTTCAGCGTAGCCAAGGTCGTACCACGCCTGATAGCTTTTTGGATTCTTTTGAGTGGCTTGCTCTAAAAGAGGCTTTGCACCAGCAGCATCCCCTTTGCCAAGCAACGCTTCGGCTTGATCGAGAAGAATTGAAGCAGGATCTTCTGTGGTAGCGACCGGATGGCGTCGAACTGCACGGCCAGTGTCTTGAGCAAACCCGAAGGCTACACAACACAGCAGCGCAGGAAGAACTGCTTTACTGCAAAAGCTCATCGCCGTTGGAAGACGAGTTCCCATTTTTCGACAAAACACGTGCGAGCCACTGACCGGTGTGCGATTTCCTGTTACGCGCAATCGCCTCAGGCGTGCCTGTGGCCACAACTTCCCCTCCGCGCGCGCCGCCCTCTGGACCAAGATCTATCACCCAGTCAGCTGCTTTGATTACATCTAGATTATGCTCAATCACGATCAAAGAGCCACCCGCTTCGATCAGCCGGCGAAAAGCAGCAAGCAACTTACTAACGTCGTCGAAGTGAAGGCCCGTCGTGGGCTCATCGAAGATATAGAGAGTCCGGCGCGCGACGGACCGGCGAAATCGCTGGCCACTTTCGCTCTGTTCTTCCCGATTTGGGCGTCCTTCTCCTACGCGCGGAGTAAGGTGGGCTGCCAACTTCATCCGCTGAGCCTCGCCTCCGCTCAGCGTTGTTGCTGATTGCCCAAGTCGAAGGTACCCAAGTCCTACTTCTTCGAGGACGCGAAGCTTGTCGGTGATCTTGGGCACGCCCGAAAAGAACTGCAACGATTCCTTCACGGTGAGGTTCAGCACATCATGGATGTTTTTGCCCTTGTAGCGGATTTCCAGTAGTGAAGGTTTGTAGCGCGTGCCCCGGCACTCTTCGCATGTGAGTTCGACATCAGCTAGAAATTGCATTTCGACAGTGACGGTTCCGTCTCCTTGACAGGCTTCGCAGCGTCCGCCGGGAACATTAAAGGAGAAATGGCCGGCGCTGTACCCGCGTTTATGCGCTTCCGGCAGCGACGCAAAGAGTTCGCGAATAGCATCGAAGGCCTTGATGTATGTCACTGGATTGGAGCGAGGAGTGCGGCCAATGGGTGACTGATCGACGAGAACGACTTCTTTGATCAGTTCCCCGCCTTCGAGCCGCTGAAAGAGTCCGGCTGCGCTTCCTGCGTCGGTACTTCCAGTGACGGCAGCGGTCGCCTTGTACAGCACATCGTGGACGAGTGTCGATTTTCCCGACCCTGAAACTCCCGTGATCGCCACCAACATTCCTAACGGGATCGTCACGTTGATGTTCTTCAAGTTGTTCGCTCGCGCTCCGATCAGGCGGAGTTCGCCAGCTCCTTTGCGCCGCGACGATGGGATCGGGATGGCAAGATTGTGGCTGAGGTAACGACCGGTAAGCGACTGCGTGTTGAGCGAGATTTCGCTGTAAGTACCGGCCGCGATGATCTTGCCGCCGAGCTCACCTGCCCCTGGTCCGAGATCGACGATGCGATCAGAGGCCGCCATCACCTCGGGATCATGTTCCACTACCAAAATGGTGTTTCCCAGATCACGCAGCTCGTGCAGGATTCGCACCAGACGGTCGGTATCGCGGCTGTGTAGGCCGATCGAGGGCTCGTCCAAAACATAGAGCGCTCCAACAAGACGCGAGCCTAATGAGGTGGCAAGCTGAATCCGTTGCGATTCCCCTCCTGAGAGAGTCGATGCGGTTCGGTCGAGCGTAAGGTATTCAAGCCCCACGCTATTCAAAAACCCGAGGCGATCTCGAATTTCCTCGAGGATCTTCTCCGCGATTTCAGCCTCGTGCGCCGTCAGCTTTATCTCCGCCATAAAGCGCGCACTCTGCTCGACCGTCATTGCGGTCACATCGCAGATGTTCTTGCCATCGATCTTCACCTTGCGCGCTTCCGCGCGAAGGCGCTGTCCCTGGCAGTCCTGGCAGGTAGCATAGCCGCGATAACGGCTCAGAAATACCCGCACATGGAGCTTGTATTTTTTGCGCTCCAGCAGCGAGAAGAAGCCAGTGATGCCCGGAAACTTTCCTTCGCCATGCAGAACCAGTAGCCGCTGATCTTCTTCGAGTTCGCACCATGGCACATCGAGAGGAATGCTATGCGTCTTCGCGAATCTCTTCAGTTCAGTCTGGAAGACTCGATACTTCGGCTTGGTCCAAGGCTCGATGGCGCCGTCGTTCAACGTGAGCAACGGATTCGGAATTACCAAGTTGAGATCGAAATCGATGGTGTTGCCGAATCCCTGGCAGCGTTGACAAGCACCGTAAGGATTATTGAACGAGAAAAGACGCGGCTCCGGCTCTTCATACTTGCGTCCGCAGGTCTTGCACTCGAAGCGCTGCGAGAACCTGAGCATACGTCGAGGGCTCTCATCGCGCGGAACAATCTCGAAGATCGCCTCGCCCGATTCGCGATATCCGATTTCCAAACCGTCAACGATGCGGGCGCGCTGATCCGGTGCGAGGGCGATACGATCCACCAGGACAAACACCGGTTCGGCAAAGTTGAGTTCGAGCAGCGATTCAGGTGTCGAGAACTCAAAGACATTCCCATTCTGGTAAAGGCGATTGAATCCCCGCCGCCGCAGCTCGCCGAGGCGATCTTTGAATTGATCGCTCAATCCGCCGTTCGTCTTTGCAGAAGCTTTGGCCCGTCCGCGCTTGCTTTTCTTGTCAGCCACCGTCTGCTGCGTTGTCGGGAGCACCGGAAACAGGACGTTGAACCGTGTGCCCTCGGGCAACTCGCTCAACGCAGCGAAGACCTCGTCGACCGTATCTTTTTTTACTTCGGTGCCGCAGTTGATGCAAAACGTCTTGCCCACACGAGCAAAGAGCAAGCGCAGGTAATCGTAAATCTCAGTGGCAGTGGCGACCGTGGAACGCGGATTCCGAGTCGTGTTTTTCTGCCGAATCGCAATCGCGGGAGAGATGCCGTCGATTAAATCGACATCAGGCTTCTCAATGCGCTCCAGGAATTGGCGCGCGTAGGCCGAGAGAGACTCGACATACCGACGTTGCCCCTCGGCGTAGATCGTGTCGAAGGCCAGAGAGGACTTTCCGGAACCTGAAACTCCCGTGATTACTGTGAGGGTGTTGTGGGGAATCTCAAAGTCCACATTCTTCAGGTTATGAACGCGCGCCCCGCGCACCACAATGCTCTCATTCGACATCCGGAAAACCTAATCCCGCCGCACTCAGGAGGGTTCAGGAGGCAGAGGGGAATCTTTGATTATACCTTCTTTGAACTTAGGCCTTTGGCCGACTTCGGCGCCATAAGCTGCCGGTTGTCTGAGGGTTAGGTGTGGCCTTCAGCACCTACAGAAAAGCACGCGTGAAGTGCATTCGCCGCATAGGCATGTTCCTATTTTGGCGATTCGAGCCAATTTGGGAATAGTCCTACATCCAGTCTATCTGCCAGAGTCTCTTGGGATTGTGGCGGATATGTAAACCTGACTCGTCGAGTTCGTTCCCAAAATGGCCAGATGGCGCTCCGATCAAGACCATTTTGAACTGCGTTTTGAAGGACTTAGCCCCGTCGCTTTGGAACTCGCTCTGCATATCGCGCAGGTGTGAATCTTGACTGCCCTTCATTCTGTGTCTCTCTGAGCGAGTTCACGGATGCCTGACCACCCCCCCGAGATCCCACCTGGCGCGTTTCTAAACCCATCGGACCTTCTCGTTGCCGATTCCGATGCGTCATATCTCGAAATCTGCAGAAATGCGCTGCAAAGCCTGAAGCTCATCATCCGCAGCGCGCAGGATGCCGAGATGGTAATGGACGCGCTTGAATCCGGACTCGTGGACATCCTTCTTCTCAGCCAGGAACTGCCTGGTGCTCAAGACTTTGAGCTTCTTAGGCACATCCGCTATTGGTACCCCGAAACCCAAGTAGTGGTTACAGCCGAAAACCCCAGCTATGCAGCGGCCGTGGAAGCGGCGAAGACCGGGGCGTTCGACTACCTTCCGAAGCCGTTGGACGGCTTAGCTTTACGGCATACAATCGAGCGCGCGATGGAACAATACCGGGTTGAAGCGGGTCAACACACCGTAATGCCAGGATCGCCTGATTCCGAAGGCGCGTGGGGCATCGTTGGTGGGACCCCGCCAATGATCAAGCTGTACAAGCTCATCGGCAAGGTCGCAGGCAATGTCCATCCAGTATTGATCCTTGGTGAGAGCGGCACCGGCAAGGAACTAGTGGCGCGCGCCATCCATTACAGTGGACCGCGCCAGAGCCGTCCGTTTGTTCCAGTTGATTGCGGGACCCTCGTTCCGACTCTTATGGAGAGTGAGCTGTTTGGGTACGAACGGGGCGCCTTCACAGGTGCAGAGCGCTCCAAAGACGGTTTGCTCAGAGTCGCTGAGGGGGGAACCGTTTTCTTTGATGAGATTGGCGAACTGCCGTTGGAGCTTCAGGCAAAGCTTCTCAGGGCGCTTCAGGAGAAAGAGATTCGTCCAGTCGGGAGCACCCGCCGCATTCGCATCGATGTACGTGTGATCGCCGCCACAAACCGTAACTTGGACGAAGAGGTCAGAAGAGGGCGATTCCGAAAAGACCTCTACTTCCGCCTCAATGTTGTAACGCTCCGGTTACCGCCGTTGCGGGATCGAATAGACGATCTGGAGAAGCTGGCAAATACATTTCTCGATCGAATCGTACGGAACACGGGTCATCCACGAAAAAAAATATCGCAAGATGCATTGCGTCTGCTAAAAAGCTACTCCTGGCCAGGGAACGTACGGGAGCTCGAAAACTTCGTCGAGCGAGCGATGGCTCTGAGCAGCGGTGAAATGCTGGAGCCGATCGATTTCCCGACACAGATCAGTGCACGCTTGAATCCTTCTCGTCCTCCGAGTGAAGAGCCTCTACGACGAGTAGGAAGAGTAGTGCCCATTGCAGAGGTAGAGCGCCACGCGATTCTTAATGCGGTAGCTGAGGCAAAAGGCGACAAGTTGTTAGCTGCGCAGATGCTCGGGATCGGCAAGACCACTCTTTACCGTCGCCTACGTGAGTACGACCGCAAGAAACGCTTGGAAGCCGCGCCAGATGGGACTCCGGTATGAAAATTGTTGCAATCGATGTGCTGGAGGGCGCGGAAGCTGAGAGAATTTACTGTAATCGTATGAAGATCCTGGCGCGGCTTGACGCCTTCCTCAGGCATCCAAGGTAAGTTCCTTTTCCTCTAATCCCTTTTGTTGGTTGCTGTTTCCGGGCAGTCGGGTGATGTTCCGGGCTGCAAGTTCAGACAGCAAAATTCATCTCATATCCGCTAACAAGTCAGATCCGGCACTTCATGGTGGCTTCGCAGCAGCGGGAGGACAAGCGGTGCAGGCAGAGCAAAACCGCCAGGTAGTTATCGACGTCCAGCCAGAAGCAGAATCCAGCGAAATCCAGAACGGAAGTATTTGGGGCGAGAGCGCCACGCCGGAGTTGGCCCACCGAATTAGCTCCCTTGGGGATTGGTTTCACAACATCAACATCAACGGTGTCTGGACAGCACCGAACCACTTCTTAGGCGACTTCCCTAACGTAAAGTGGAAGCACATTTCGAAAGCCTTTCCTCAGGACCTGCAGGGGGCCTCGGTACTCGACGTTGGCTGCAATGGGGGCTTCTACTCGATCGCTCTCAAAAAGAGAGGCGCGGGTCGGGTGCTCGGCGTAGACATCGACGATCGCTATCTAAATCAGGCTCGCTTTGCAGCAGAGACCCTGGAGCTTGATATTGAGTTCGAGAAACGTTCTGTTTATGACGTGGACCAGATCGAGGGACAGTTTGATTACGTGCTCTTTCTGGGAGTCTTTTACCATCTCCGCTACCCGCTCTACGCACTGGACAAAATCATTAAGAAAGTCCGAGGCAAGCTGTTCTTTCAGAGCATGATGCGCGGCTCTCAGGCGGAGCGCCAATGGAACGAGGATTATCAATTCTGGGACATGCACCCGTTCAAGGATCCAGACTTTCCCTGCATGTACTTCATTGAGCATAGCTATGCGGGCGATCCCACCAACTGGTGGGTCCCCAATCGCGGTGCAGTTGAGGGCATGCTGCGCAGCTCGGGGCTGGAGATCGTAGCTCATCCCGAAACCGAGACTTACGTTTGCGAGCCGCGGCGCGTTCAGCGCGACGGCAAGTACATCTTCGATTTAGAACTTTCAGGAACGCTCTAAGACATTCGACAGAGACGAGGACTAATGGTTGAAGCAGTAATGCTCTGGAATGAGCCGAACAATCTTTCCCATTGGGATTTTAAGATCGACACCGACTGGAAGATGTTCGCCGACATGACGATCACTGCCGCTAAGGCGATTCGTCGAATCAACCCCGATCTCCCGATCGTGCTCGGAGGAATCTCTCCCATCGATCCGCATTTCATTGAACTGATGGGATCGCATGGCGTCCTCGATGCCATTGATGTCGTCGCGCTTCACGGATTCCCCCTCGACTGGAACCACTGGAACGTGAACGAGTGGCCGGCGAAGCTAGACGAGATCCGCGCCGTAACCAAGCTACCTATCTGGATCTCGGAAGTGGGCGCCTCATCTTTCGGAGCAGAAGAGGTGCAGCTTTTCGGACTACAGCGCATGGCGGAGCTTCTGAGAGGACGCGTCGATCGCATTCACTGGTACAGCCTCTACGATCTGCCGGCTTCATGGACGGCAACTACTCGACACAAAGAAGCCGAAGGCAGCGCGTACTATCGCCACTACTACATGGGATTGCTGCGGGAAGATGGGACGCCGAAGCTGGCGGCCGATCACTTTCCCAAGGGCCTTGGGATCTGCCAGTGGTTCCACTTTGAAGATCACCGGCTCGATCCCGCAGTCGAGTGGCTGCAACGATTAGGCGTGCGCTATCTGCGAACGGGTGTTAGCTGGGCCGACAGCTACCGTGAGAACGCCGAGGCCTGGTTTGATCGCCAGATGGGCGCCCTTGAAGACTTTCAAACAACGATGACGCTTTGTTTCACGCCGGAGCATCTGGGCATAGCTCCGCATTACACCAGCCCGCCAAAAGACCCGAATACGTTTGCTGAGTTCGCCGCCTGGGCTGTCGCGCGCTACGCGCCAGCGAAACAGGCGGATAAGGCGGACGCAGCATACGCGTCCGAGCCGGTAACCAGATAACGAACTGGAGCGAAATGAGCGCAAAGAAAATTCTGATCACAGGTGGTGCCGGATTCGTGGGTTCGCACTTGGCTGATGCACTCCTGAAGGCCGGTCACGAGGTTCGGGTTTTCGATAGCCTGTCGCCGCAGGTTCATGGAAGCGGCTCTCCGGATTACCTCTCGCCTGAGCTGGAACTCATGGCCGGCGACATGCGTGATGCTACGGCGGTACGCCGGGCCATCGAGAACGTGGATATCGTCTTCCATCTCGCCGCGGCCGTAGGCGTAGGACAGTCGATGTACCAGATCGCCGACTATATGTCGGCGAACACTCAAGGCACAGCGATCCTGCTGCAGGCGCTGCTCGAAAGCAAGAGCCAGATCGAGAAGCTGGTGCTTGCGTCGTCCATGTCGATTTACGGCGAAGGTCAGTATCTCTGCGCAAATTGCGGAGATGTAGCGCCAAGTCCGCGTGGCTCTGATCAGCTATTGAGCAAACGCTGGGAAGTACTCTGCCCGCTCTGCCGGGCTGAACTTACGCCTATCCCGACCACGGAACGCAAGCCGCTGCAGTGCACGTCGGTGTATGCGTTGTCGAAAAAAAATCAGGAAGAGATTTGTTTGCTGTACGGGCGAACCTATGACTTGCCTGTGGTCGCGCTACGGTACTTCAACATCTACGGTACGCGTCAGGCGCTCTCAAATCCCTATACGGGAGTTGCGGCGATCTTTGCTTCACGGCTCCTAAACCGGCGTGCCCCCTTGGTCTTCGAAGACGGAAGGCAGATGCGCGATTTTGTCAGCGTACACGACGTAGTCGCAGCCAATTTGCTGGCGATGAATTCTGACAGAGCGAATGGATACGCGCTGAACGTCGGATCCGGAATGCCGATTTCCATTCACGAAGTCGCAGATTCGCTCTCACGTGCGCTTGAAGTTGAGATGCCATGCGAGATCACGGGCAAGTATCGCGCCGGAGACATTCGTCACTGTTTTGGGGATATCAGCAAAGCGCGCGAGTTGCTCGGCTACGAGCCGAAGATCAACTTCGATCAAGGTATTTCAGAGTTGGTGGACTGGTTGCGCGAACAAAGCGCGGAGGACAAGGCGGAGAACATGGTCGCAGAGCTGCAAACATTTGGGCTCACGGCCTAACGCCAAGATTTAAGAAGGAAACAGAGGCTAATGACAAATCGAGACGAAAACCGGTCAGCGCTGATTATCGGTGGAGCAGGATTCATCGGCGCGAACCTGGCGCGTCATCTGCTAGTCGATACAGAGGCTCGTGTCCACATCTTCGACAATCTCTCGCGCAAGGGCGTGCAGCACAACCTGGAGCAACTTAAGAAGTCGGCGGGAAAATCCGGCAGGTTGCGCGTGACTATCGGAGACGTGCGCGATGCGAGTGCGGTTCAGCGTGCAGCTCGCGATGCAACCGAGATTTACCATTTCGCAGCGCAGGTTGCCGTCACTACTTCTGTTAGAGATCCGCGTTGCGATTTTGAGACGAATTGCATAGGCACGTTCAACGTTCTCGAAGCAGCGCGATTGTCCGGCAATCGGCCTTTCCTTCTGTTCACCTCTACGAACAAAGTTTATGGCGAGATGCTAGACGAGCCGCTGACGAGCACTGGGAGCCGGCACGCCTACGCGAACCGGACTGGCGTCTCAGAAGATCAGCCGCTTGACTTCCATTCTCCTTACGGTTGTTCGAAAGGAGCCGCCGATCAGTACGTTCGGGAATACTCGCGCATGTACGGCTTGCCTTCGATTGTCTTCCGTATGTCGTGTATTGCCGGCGAGATGCAATACGGCAATGAGGATCAAGGCTGGGTAGCGCATTTCTTGTACACCACGCTGCGCGGCGCGCCGTTGGTCATCTATGGCGACGGACGCCAGGTCCGCGACGTTCTTTACGTCGGCGATGTTGTGCGCGCATTCGATGCTGCGCGGCTGTCGCTGCACAAAACCGCGGGCCAAATCTACAACGTTGGCGGCGGACCCGAGAACACAAGCTCACTAGTTGAGCTCATCGAGCAAATTTCGGCGATGACGGGCAAACGTCTGCGCTACTCGCACGAGCGGCGACGCCCGGGCGACCAGCTCATTTATGTCAGCGATTATTCCAAATTGATGCAACACACCGGATGGAAACCGAAGGCGTCCGTGCGAGATACGCTACAAGCCATTTACACCTTCTGGCGCGAACATCCTGAAATCTTCGGCGAGGCTCCGGCATTGCGCGAAGTGGAAGCGCCTCTGGCAGCAGGCTTAGGACTGCTGGAGAGGACGGCGTAATGAAATACGCATTCGTAAATCCAAATTGGAGCTTTACGGGATCGACCTACTTCGGCTGTCCCGATCCCCACTATCCGCTGGAGTTGTTGTTCGCATATCAGCAAGCACAGAAAGCCGGTGACCAGGCTCTCTTGATCGACGCGCAAGTTGAGAACCTAACCACTACCGATGTTGCGCCGAAAATTCGCGAGTTCAATCCTGATTTCCTCGTCGTACCTACCGCGCCTTCCTACCTTTTCTGGAGGTGTCCACCACCAGAACTTCGGGTTCCGAAAGAGTGGTTCCAGGCGCTGCGCGGCTGGGGAACACAGGTTGCGATTGGGCCCCATCCTTCTGCGACGCCTGGCGCGGCCATGCGGAAGACCGGCTGTGACATTGCCATGCGAGGAGAGCCGGACCAGACCATTCCGCAATTGGGAACGACGCCGTGGCAGGACATCGCCGGATGCTGTTGGCGCGATGATAAAGGCGAGCACATCAGTGCGCAGCTGGGCGTCACCGACATGAAGGCGCTCGCGGCACTCGACTTTCGCAACTATCCTGTCGAGCTGCACCGGCATCGTCATCATGTCTTCAGCGGCGAGGGTCATGGCGCCGAACTCGAGTTTGCGCGCGGATGCCCGTGGGCCTGCACCTTTTGCAACAAGACTCTGTTTCGCAACAAATTCCGTGAGCGCAGCGTGGAAGCACTTCTCGCCGAAATCGACGCGCTGATCGCACGCGGAGTCGATTACGTCTACTTCATCGATGAGATCTTTGGCGTCGGCAAAAACGTGCTGCGCCTGCTCGAAGGCATCGCCGAACGACCATTGAAGATTGGTTTTCAAACCCGCATCGATCTCTGGAACGAGGAAACGCTCGATTTGCTCGGGCGTGCTCACTGCATTTCGATGGAGTGCGGTATCGAGTCGATTACAGAAGAGGGCCGCGAAGAACTGAATAAAAACTGCCGTATCGACACGCACCGCATCGGCGAATTGCTGATCTACGCTCGCCAACGTATTCCCTGGGTCCAGGCGAACCTCATTTTGACCGAGAAGGACGACAAAGCCGAGATCCGCCGGTGGCAGGAGAATCTCAAGGCTCATGGCGTATGGGTGAGCGAGCCGGTGCCGATGTTTCCCTTCCCGGGAAGCCCTTTGTACGTCCAGACTTTTGGACAGGTCCCCGATGACAACGCCTGGGAGCGGGCGCACCACTTCTATACTTCCCTATTCAAGGACAAGGGCTACAGCGACATTCAGGAGCAGCAGCCTGCGACCATCGAGGACCTCGAATGCACGTATTGATTACTGCAGACACCATTGGCGGCGTGTGGACGTACACCCGCGAACTGGTGACTCAGTTGTCGCGCAAGGGAATCCGGGTAACGCTGGTCAGCTTCGGCGAGATTCCTACCTCATCCCAAACTGAATGGCTCGAAGAGTTGACCGATGTCTCCCTTCATCCGACGGCCTTTCGCCTGGAGTGGATGCAGGACTCTCAGGGTGACCTCGAACAATCCGCCACCTTACTGAAAGACATCATCGGCGAGACCAAGCCCGACATCCTGCATTTTAATCAGTTCTATTACGGCAACATCGACTGCGATTTGCCGCGGGTGGTCGTCGCTCACAGCGACGTGGTCAGTTGGTGGGTAGCCGTGCATGGGACGGAGCCTCCAGACAGCGAATGGATTCGCACATACCGCGAGAACGTAGTACGCGGTCTGGCTGGCGCTGACATTGTGGTAGCGCCCACGCAGTGGATGCTCGAAGAAGCGCGCCGCCACTATGGCGAGCCTCGGGACGCGGCAGTTGTTTATAACGGCCGCGATCAGAGGCTATTTATGCCTTATGAGAGCAAGGAGTTGTTCGCGATCTCCGTCGGCCGCCTCTGGGACGCCGGAAAACAAGCAACCTTACTGCTGCAAAGTGATCTGCCGCTGGAAACGATTCTCATCGGTTCCGAGCAAAGCCCGGCAGGAGCCGTGGCTTCGGCCCAATCGGCAGGACAATTTCCCCGCCTCAAGATGAAGGGACCGCAGACGGAAGCGCAATTGCGGCAGCTCTTTTCGCGGGCTGCGATGTATATCGCAACTTCGCGCTACGAACCCTTCGGTCTGGCTCCCGTAGAAGCCGCATTCTCCCGCTGCGCGATCGTCGCCAATGATATTCAGAGCCTGCGGGAGGTCTGGGGCGACGACGCCATTTACTTTGAACGGAATAATCCACAGGCCCTGCTACTCACAATCCAGGAACTTGCATCTAACTCTTCGCGGCTCGGCGAGTACGCTGATCGTGCGTTCGAACGCGCCCGCGCCAGATACAACTCAGAAAACATGGCGGAGGAATATCTGAAGCTCTATCGATCACTAGTTGCCGTGGAGGTTGCGACGGCGTGAACGGTAAACTGCGAATCCGGATTTTTGCTCATTCCCTGGTTTCAGATTGGAACCACGGGAATGCTCATTTTCTGCGCGGACTCTCGCGCGCCCTCATTCGGCTTGGCCATGATGTGCGCTCCTATGAAGAACTGGGCGCGTGGTCACTCAGCAACCTCATGAAGCACGAGGGCGAGACCGCGATCGAAGCAGTCGACGACTTCCGGCGGACGTATCCCGAACTCGACATTCACTTCTACCAGAACGACGATACCTTCGATCCCTTTCTGGAAGAGCAGCTGGAGGATGTAGATCTAGTTCTGCTCCACGAATGGAATGAGCCTTGGGTCGTCAACAAGGTTCTTGCTCTCAAAGAAAGGTTCGGATTTCGTGCGCTGTTCCACGACACTCACCACCGCGCCTATACGCGAGCAGGAGAAATCCTGCGCTTTCATTTACATAAAGTGGACGGAGTACTTGCCTTCGGTGAAGCGATCCGGCGCATTTACGCGGATGGATTCGGCGTTCCGCGAGTCTGGACCTTTCACGAAGCCGCCGACGAGCAGGTCTTCCGTCCCTTAGCCACACAGTGCACCGCCGACGTGCTCTGGATCGGCAATTGGGGCGACGAAGAACGCACGCACGAGTTGATGGAATTCCTTGTACACCCTGCAGCCGCTCTCAGCAATCGCAAAGTGATCGTCTACGGCGTTCGTTATCCGGCGACGGCCCTCGAGGAACTGCAAGCCGCGGGCGTCGAGTACCGCGGCTATCTGCCCAACCTCAAAGCTCCGCAAGCCTACAATGAAAGCGCAGTTTCGCTGCATGTGCCTCGCCGCCAATATGCAAATGGTCTCAGCGGCATTCCAACGATTCGCGTATTCGAAGCTTTATCCTGTGGCGCACCTCTCCTCTGTGCGCCGTGGAGTGATGCTGAGAATCTTTTCCGTCCAGGACAGGATTACTTGTGTGTTCCAGATGGGGACGCGATGCGCAGCGAGATCGAACATCTACTCAAGGACAACAGAGCCCGCCGGCAACTCGGCGAGAGCGGGCGCGAAACGATCCTCAAGCACCACACCTGCACGCATCGGGCCGAGCAGTTGGTCAGCATCTTCGAGGAGTTGAGCCGATGAAGATATTCGTCTTTGGTTCCAGTATCACCTCCTCTTACTGGAACGGAGCGGCGACGTATTACCGCGGCATCTATCGCAATCTCGCCCGTCTTGGCCACAGCATCACCTTTGCCGAACCCGACGCGTATCACCGCCAGCAAAATCGCGATGCAAGCGACTACAGCTACGTCGAGAGCATCGTCTATTGCACTCCCGGCGATCTGCCAGAGATGTTCTCACGGGCAGCAGCAGCCGATCTGATCATCAAGCATAGCGGCGTCGGCGTCGATGATGCCGAACTGGAATTCGCTGTAGCGCGCGGGATCGAAACTGATGCTCTGCGTGCCTTCTGGGACGTGGATGCCCCAGCGACGCTGGCGAGAGTAGAGAACGATCCAGCAGATCCATTTCGCGAACTGATTCCGGAGTACGACTTCATCTTCACCTATGGTGGCGGTTCACCTGTCGTCGAGCATTATCTGAAGCTTCGCGCGCGCAACTGCCATCCCATTTACAACGCGCTCGATCCTGAAACGCACCATCCCGTACCGAAGGATCATGCTTACGAATGCGATGTGGTGCTCGTCGCCAATCGCCTCCCGGATCGCGAGCATCGCGTTGATCAGTTTTTCCTTCGATCCGCCGAACTTGCTCCTGATCTGCGTTTTATTTTGGGAGGAGAAGGTTGGGGCGGAAAGCAGTTACCCAGCAATGTTCGTTGGATCGGCCATGTGGGAACCGGCGATCACAATCGCGTAAACTGCTCGGCGCGCATGGTGCTGAACCTGAATCGTGACTCCATGGCGAGTGTAGGCTTCTCTCCGCCGACACGTGTGTTTGAAGCAGCGGGTGCCGGAGCTTGCTTAATCACCGATGCGTGGACTGGTATCGGTACCTTCTTCGAGCCGGGCAAAGAAATTCTCGTCGCGAATTCTGCGGAGGAAATCGTCTCGCTTTTGCGAAATACGAGTGCATCACAAGCCCTCGAGATCGGTGAGGCGATGCGGCGACGCGCACTCCGAGACCACACCTATGCGCAACGTGCCGAGCAGGTGTCTGAACTGCTGAAGCACGCGACCACTCGCCAGAGCGCAGTGGCGTAGTCATGAAGATCGTTGTCTTCGGGTTATCGATCACGTCTGCCTGGGGCAACGGCCACGCTACCACTTTTCGCGCTCTCTTTGAGGCCCTGCATCGACGCGGACACGACATTACCTTCTACGAGAAGAATGTTGAATGGTATGCATCGAATCGCGATCTGCCGGAGCCGCCATACTGCAGACTGCGCCTTTACGAAAAATGGACCGACATCGCAGCCGAATCTCGAAGAGAATTGGGCGACGCTGATGTAGGCGTCGTTGGATCGTATTTTCCCGACGGCATTCATGCGATCGAGGAACTGCTCGAGAGTCGCGCCGCGGTGAAAGCTTTTTACGATATAGACACTCCAATCACCATCGCCGGCCTGCGCCAGAACGGAAAAACCGAATATCTGGATGCAAGTCAAGTAAGCGCCTTCGATATCTATTTCAGTTTCACCGGCGGCCCAATGCTACGGGAAATCGAATCCCGTTTTGGGGCGCCAGCGGCAGTTCCTCTCTACTGCTCGTTTGATCCACGCGAATACAGACGTTTTCAGGTTAATAAGCAGTTTGCCTGCGATCTGAGCTATATGGGAACGTACGCTCCCGATCGTCAGGCGAAGCTCGAAGAACTGCTGGTTCGTCCGGCCGCGCGGACTCCCAAAATGAAATTCATCGTCGCGGGCCCACAGTATCCGAAAGCGATTCGCTGGCCGAAGAATGTGCGCCGCATTGTTCATCTGAATCCGCGGTGGCATGCGCGCTTCTATTCGTCCGCGCGACTCACGTTGAATGTCACACGTCGCGAGATGGTGATCGCCGGCTACTCCCCCTCCGTCAGATTGTTCGAAGCTGCGGCGTGCGGTGCGACCATCATCTCGGATAACTGGCCAGGTCTGGATTCGTTTTTCAGTCCTGGTCGCGAGATTCTGCTCCCGACTGATTCAACCGACGTCGTGCGCTATCTTACGCTGAGCGATTCCGAACTGCGGTGCATTGGCAAAGCCGCCCAGCAGAGAGTCCTGGAAGAGCACACCAGCGAAGTACGTGCCGCAGAGTTCGAATCCGCAATCGAGAAGGCCAGAGCTGGATCGGGAGCATCGGTTCAAGCCATGATGGGCTGATTCTGCCGATCCGTCCCCGCGAGCTGCTCTAACTCGTTTAGCCACAAGCGGAGCTGCGGAAAGTTTGCGACGGTCGGCTCGTCCAAAGCTGCTGAGCCAACCTTTGGCCGCGTTCGACGCGCCAACATGAGCCAAAGCTACGTGCATCTTACTTACCTGTAATCGTTCGATCCCGGCAAACGACCTCCACACCCTGTTACATCACCCACTGTAAAGGAGAAAAATGAGAATTGCCCTGATCGCCCCGCCTTTCATTCCCGTTCCCCCTCGTCGCTACGGCGGAACAGAGTTGTTCATCGGTCATTTGGCCGAGGGCCTAAAGCAGAATGGAATCGATGTGGTTGTTTATGCCAGCGGAGATTCTACGGTCGGCGTCGAAGTGAGATCTTTGTACCCGGAATCGGAGTGGCCGCTTACAGGTGAGATCTTCAGCAACTTAAAGGACGTAAATCACACAACGTGGGCGCTTGCAGACGCAGCTCGCGATTGCGACATCATTCATCTGAACAATGCTCCCGGATTGGCGAGTACACGGTTCATCGATCAGCCTGTCGTCTATACCGTCCATCATCCTCATGAACAGGTGCTGAGCGACTTTTACGCTCATTTCCCTCAGGTGTCCTTTGTCGCAATCAGCAAGTTCCAGTGTTCGTTGGAAACGATGCCGCGCTGCCACGCAATCCATCATGGGATTGATTTCTCCGATTATCGTTTGCAGCACAAGAAGCAGCCATATCTGAGCTTCATCGGACGGTTCGCGCCCGTCAAAGGTCCGCATCTCGCGATTGAGGTGGCGAAGCAGACAGGAATTCCCCTGAAGATGGCGGGCGAAATTCAGCCGATGTACAAGAGCTATTTCGAGTCAGAAATCAAGCCGCAGCTGGATGGGCACTTTATCGAATACATTGGCGAAGCCGATCTCGCCGCAAAGAACGAGTTGCTTGGGAATTCTCTGGCAATGCTCTTCCCCATACAGTGGAACGAGCCTTTTGGGCTTGTGATGATCGAAGCGATGGCATGCGGAACGCCGGTAATTGGCCTGAAGCACGGGTCCGTTCCCGAAGTCGTACGGGATGAAGTCTCCGGGTTCGTATGCCAAACTGTCGAAGACATGGTCGAGCGCGTTCGCAACCTGTCCATTTCCCCGCTGCTTGTTCATGAATATGCGCGCGAAAATTTCTCCGTTGAAGTAATGACCAGAAAATACCTGGAACTCTACGAATCGATTTGCTCGATTGAAGCACCCATTGAGCTCGCCTCTGCTGACGCTCTCTCTGTTCTCGGCGAGCCCGGGGGAGCTGCCGCGGCATGAGCACGCTAGTTCATATCCCTCCCGACGAGTTGCAGGAGGTCGGATGCCCGTATCCCGAGCCACAGCTCGGGTTTCTTGTTCACGAGCCGAGAAAGGTCAACAACCTTACTCTCATCGATGGCAAGACGTTCCTCTCGACAACAGTATCCGGCGATATAGTCCCTCCTGGCGCTCCCGACGTGGGATTCTTCCACGACGACACGCGGTTCTTGAGCAAACTGGAATTAAGAGTTGGCGACAATCGCACTGTCGTGTTGTCTTCGAGCGAAGAGAAGACGTTCGCATCGAAGATTGAATTGACTACAGGCTCTCTGTCTCAAATTAACTCCTTCGACCTGCCTGAGAACACCATTCACATTCGCCGACAGCAACTGCTTGCCTCGCAGTTACTCTACGACTCCATTACCTTTTCCAACTTCAATCAGTCCGATGCTGAGTTGCTGGTCGAGATTGCCTTCGAGGCGGATTTCGTCGACGTTTTCCAAGTGCGCGGATGCGCGCGACCTAAATCCGGCAAGTATTACAAGCCGATCCTGCAGGAGAACACTCTCGTTTTTTTTTATCGTGGTCTCGACAGCGTCGCTCGCGAAACAGTTGTCCGCTTCCAAACTCCACCGGATGAGATTGACAACAATGTTGCGCGGTGGAAGCTGAAGATTCCGGCATCGCAGTTCCGGGAGCTTTTAAACACCGTGAGCTGTCGGGTGGGTGATGAAAGCCCTCGCCCGATGATGAAGCCCGTTGTACAGGGATTCCGGGAGCGCCGAGAGGCTTATCACCGTTGGGAACAAGAATCCACCAGTTTTACGAGCAGCAATAAGGTCTTCGATCAGGCGCTGCGTACGTGTGTTGCCGACTTCCATGCATTGCAAATCCCAAACGGGGAACAGCACATCGTCGCTGCTGGAATTCCCTGGTTTGCGACCATGTTCGGTCGGGACTCACTAATCGCGGCGTATCAATCCCTGCTGCTCAATCCCCGACTTGCTGCGGAAACCCTCCGCGTGCTCGCACGTTATCAGGGCAAGCATTTCAACGACTGGCTCGACGAAGAGCCCGGCAAAATGCCTCATGAGTATCGCACTGGCGAGATGACTCGTGCAGGCGAAATGCCCTTTGGCCCATATTACGGTTCCATCGATGCAACACCACTATTTCTGATTCTTCTTAGCGAGACGTTTAACTGGACCGGCGACGAGCGCCTTGTGAATGACCTGCTTCCTGCAGCTCGCGCCGCGCTCGATTGGATCGAGAACTACGGTGATCTCGACGGCGACGGCTTCGTGGAGTACAAGCGACGGTCTTCGAAAGGCCTGACGAATCAAGGCTGGAAAGATTCCTGGGATGCGAACATGCATCGCGACGGCAGCGTGGCCACCCCGCCGATCGCGCTTGTGGAAGTCCAAGGCTACTGTTACGAAGCGCAGTATCGAATGGCGCAGCTTCTGCGCATTTTCGGAGACACAGAACGCGCCGACCGCCTGCGCAAATCATCAACGGAGTTGGCGAAGAAAATCGAGAAAAGCTTCTGGCTGGGCGGCGAGAACTTTTACGCGATGGGCCTTGACGCTCACAAGCGCCCGCTCGAAGTGATCTCGTCGAATGCCGGACACTTGCTCTTCACGCGCGCGATCTCGCGCGATCGTGCCCGTCTGGTCGTGCAGCGATTTATGCGCGACGACATGCAGTCGGGCTGGGGCTGGCGCACGCTCGCAGCATCGGAGCGTGTCTTCAACCCACTCAGCTATCATCGCGGTTCGGTATGGCCGCACGATAATTCGCTTGTGGCGCATGGCATGGCTTTGTATGGGTTCCGCCATGAAGTGATGGAGATATTCACGGCCCTATACCAAGCGGCGCTTAACTTCCGCGATTATCGTCTGCCCGAACTTTTTTGTGGCGTTCAACGCAATGAATACGACGAGCCGGTGCACTATCCCGTCTCTTGTTCGCCTCAAGCTTGGGCCTCAGGTGCGTTCTTCCTGTTGCTCACTTCGGTATTAGGCATCCGGCCATCGGCTGCACGCAAAGAGTTGAATATCGTGAATCCAACTCTTCCTGACTGGCTCGACTTCTTGCGCATTCGCAACTTACGCGTGGGCAACAGCTGCGTCTCTTTAGACTTCACGCGTCAGGGCGAGCGCACCTTCTGCAATGTTGTGGACGTCTCGGGCGAGAAGCTGCTGATCAATGTCGCGTTCCGCAAGTAGGCGGAGCCTCCGCATGTTCCATGTTGAATGACAAACTCATGGTCTCAAACTCAGCTTTCAAGAAGTAATCATTGCGGCACAACATCGATTGCGCTGCACTCTCCCGTGTGGTAACTTCCGGCCAACTGCATTCGTATGGAACTTCAGGACCACGATTGACGTTAATCGTGGTGTAAGCCGGAGGAGAGGCAAACGCATGCTTATTGCGATCATTGTGATCGCCGTTATCGTTTTGTTGCTCATTGTTTTGTACAACGGGCTGGCGGGATTGCGCGTTCGCGCCGATTCGGCCTGGAGCGACATCGATGTGCAGCTCAAGCGTCGTCACGACTTGATTCCCAATTTGGTAGAGACCGTAAAGGGCTACGCGGCGCACGAAAAGGGGACATTCGAGAACATCGCGCGCTATCGCTCGGCGGCAATGTCAGCAACGACTGTCGACGAGAAAGCCCAGGCAGAAGGACAACTCACGCAAGCTCTTCGTGGTCTGCTCGCAGTAGCGGAAAATTACCCGCAACTTCGCGCCTCCGAGCAGTTCACTTCTTTACAAAACCAGTTGGCGCAAACAGAAGACGCGATCCAAAACTCACGTCGGTACTACAACGCCGTTGTGCGCGATTTGAACACGAAAATCGCAACGTTCCCGAGCAACATCATTGCCGGAATGTTCAACTTTACGCCGCGCCAATTCTTCCAAACGGAGACCGCCGAGGACCGGGCCACGCCGGTGGTTAAGTTTTAGCGTGAGCCCGAGTGAGACGCGCGCGGGTTTTGGTGAATGGGAACACGCGCTCAGATTTGCAACATTCCTGTGTGTCCTGTCGCTGGTTGTTGTTCTACCAGCCCACGCACAACAGCGCAGTTGGCGCATCTCCGATTTCAGCGCCAATATCGACGTTCACAAAAACGGCTCGGCCGACGTGAATGAACGCCTCACGCTGGTGTTTGTAGGAAGTTTTCACGGCATTCATCGCTATATCCCGGTTGATTATGTCGGACCAGAGGGGTCGAATTATTCCCTGTTTCTGAGAGTCCAAAAGGTCGTTGACGAAGAAGGCAGTGCTCTTAAATACAGCAGCAAGAATCAGGGTGGGTATCGTGTCCTAACAATCTACATCCCCGGCGCAGCCGACACCAGCAAGCGCATTCACATCATTTATTCGGTTCGCAATGCGGTGAAGTTCTTCGAAGATCACGACGAGTTCTATTGGAACGTCACCGGCAATGGCTGGCCGGTTCCCATCGATGCAGCATCGGCATACGTTCGCTTTCCGGAAGAAGCGAACGGCAAATTGCGCGCTCAGGCATTCCAGGGTGTTTACCACTCGAACGATAAGGCAATCACAGACATTCAAGGTCCGAATGTGGTTGCAGAAACGTCGGACCCGCTAACTGCTCGGGGCGGCCTCACAGTCGATATCTTCATTCCCAAAGGAGTACTGCAGTCACCTAACGGATTCACAAGAGCTCTTTGGTTCCTATTCAGCAACCCAATCATTTTTCTGCCCATTGTTGCCTTCATCGTGATGTTCGCCCTCTGGTGGACCAAAGGCCGCGACCCGAACGCTGGCCTCTCCGTCGCGCCCCTGTACCAGCCTCCGAAAGACATGAGCCCCGCAGAAGTGGGAACGCTGATCGACGATACGACCGATCCGCGCGATATTACGGCAATCCTCGTGGATCTTGCCGTTCGCGGCTACATCAAGATTCGCGAAGAGGAAGTCGCGCAGATGATCGTCTTTCACAAGAAGGACTACATCTTCGTCCAGCTCAAAGGGCCGGATCAGTGGAACGACCTCGCTCCATTCGAGCGCGTGATGATGGAAAATCTATTTCCTGCCGGCCAGACAGAGACGCACATTGCCGATCTGCGTAACCGGTTCTACGTCGCCATTCAGCCGATCAAGACTGATGTGATGTCAGCGTTGAAGGAAAAAGGCATGTACACGCTCGATCCCGAGAGTGCTCATGCCTATTGGATCCTCGGAGCGGTGATCACGGCGGCTCCGTTTGTGCTCGCAGGATACTTCCTGCACGTGGACTTTACGCAATCCGGCTTGTGGATGTTCGGCGCGATCGCGCTGGCCGTTGTCATCATCGTTCTGTTTGCCCGCATCATGACGGCACGGAGCATGAAAGGCGCACGAACACGCGTGGAGATCCTCGGCTTTCAGGAGTTCATGAACCGAGTCGATGCCGACCGGCTAAAGCGCATGCCGCCGGACACGTTCGAGAAGTTCTTGCCATATGCGATGGCGCTTGGCGTGGAGCATCGCTGGGCAAAAGCATTCCAAGGAATAGTGCAGAATCCGCCGACGTGGTATCAAGGCACTTACGGGCCGAGTTTCAACACTTGGCTGTTCATGCATAACCTGAACGCAATGGCCGTCGACACTACCTCGGCGTTCGTTTCGACTCCTCGAGCCAGCTACAGCGACTCGGGATTCAGCGGTAGCGGAGGATTCAGCGGTGGCGGATTCTCAGGCGGAGGGTTTGGCGGCGGCGGCGGCGACGCCTTTTAGCCTACACAACGAAAGCGTCAAATGCGGCGTTGGCTTTTGCTTACAAGCTCAGCAGCTCAGAAGCTGCCTTACTCCATGCTGACCAACTCGCGAACATCCACATCGATCTGCTCCCGATCCGGCATTGCCGAAATCGTCTGCGGAGCACGCCAATGATCGATGTACGAGATCTGGTGCACGCACGAGACGGTGCAGTGCGGAGCGCAGCTCTTTTCGGTAAGAAATTCGCGGCGGACATCGTCGATCGTGTATTCAGCCAGCGGTTTTGCCGGGAAGCCCCGCTGTTGTGAACAGTAGTGAACGAGTCCGTTCTCGCAGATGTAGAGGTAACGCGAGCCTGCGCGACAGCGCCACGTGTTCGGTCTGCCGTCAGCAATCGCATCCTGAAAATGATTGAAGCGCGAGTAATTCTTCTTCTCAAACGACTTCATCAGGCGGTAGACTTCTCGCTCCTCTGGCTGTAACGGCTTCAACTGTCCACTGCCGTCATGAATGATGCCGATCGTCGAAGTAAACCCCAGTTCCAGCGCGCGCGTTCCGACTTTTACTGCGTCATGCGGATTGTGAATACCTCCGCCTACCACAGAGTTGATATTTACGTGGAATAACGCGTGCTCCGCCAGTAGCTGCAGTTTCTTATCGAGAACCTTCAGACTCTTTTTCGAGATGTCGTCAGGCATTACGTTGTCAATCGAGATCTGCAGGTGATCAAGTCCGGCTTTATTCAGGCGATGGATGCGCTCGGCGGTGAGCAGATATCCGTTCGTGATCATGCCCGCAATGATGCCATTGCGTCTGATGCGAGCAATGATCAGATCCAAATCGGGATGAAGCAGGGGTTCCCCGCCGCTGATGGTGACGATTGTTGTCCCAAGTTGCGCCAGTCGATCGATGCGCTCGTACATGGTTTCGATCGGCACCGGCTTGGAGAAGTCGTCGTACTCGTTGCAGTATGCGCAGGAGAGATTGCATCGCCGCATCGGGACGATGTGCGCCATGACGGGATGATCTGTATTGGCAAGCGCCTTGCCAATCATCCGAAGCTCACGGACGCGCCGCTTGGCAGCCGCAGCATCGCGCTGAAGTCGGGACACCGGCTGTAGGGGAGTTGGTCTCTCTTGCATCTTATCGGTTCAAGTTCTATTTAAACATAGAGTTACAGAGAGTCACGTCGAGCGGTAATTTTTTGGAGGTGAACGGTAAGGAACCTGCAGCGATTTGAGGCGGACGCCTTAGGTCGCTAGCCATTTCAGCCGCCAACAGCTCACGCGGGAGCCGACGCGACCTGCTTCCGGCCGCGAACCCACAGCCAATAAACAGGAATTCCACTGGCGGTTAGAAGCAGACCGGCTAGTGAAGGTATTGGTCTAGTGACAAGCATGTTCGCCATGAACCAACCAGTGATCAAGATGAAGAGCACCGGTGTTATGGGATATCCCCACATGCGATATGGGCGTTCGAGTTCAGGTTGGGTGCGCCGCAGAATGATCACGCCTCCGACCATCAGTCCATAGAAGAGCCACATCGCGATCATCGCGTAATCGAGGAGGCTTTCGTATGACCCGGTGAGCAACAGTACAAGAGCCCAAAGTCCTTGAGCAAGGATGGCGAACGCTGGTGTTTGGTATCGGGGATGTACGTCGCCAAATTTGCGGAAGAAGAGTCCATCGCGAGCTTGGGCGAAGTAGACTCTCGGGCTGGTCATAAAGCAACCGTTCAAAGCAGCAATAATCGACACCAAGACGATCACGGATACAAAACGTCCGCCGATTGAACCGAGCACGCGCTCGGCTACGGATGCACCTACATAATCGCTGCTCGCGATTTCTGACACTGGCAGCACGCGCAAATACGCGATGTTCGCCAGAAGATAGAGCGCGATACATGCAAGCGTACCCAAGCTGAGGGCCAGGAGGATGTTTCGCCGGGGTTTGCGAATTTCTCCTGCGACAAAACTCACCTGTACCCACCCATCGAAAGCAAGAAGACACGCGATCAGCGCCGTGCCGAATCCGCCGATCGAAAATTCTGAAGAGATCGGAGCAGAAGGCGCTTTCGTTCCGTGCCATAGAAACGCAGCGGCGATGATGATCGCAAGGCCCGCAACCTTGGCGAAGGTAAATACATTCTGGACTGCAGCTCCGATCGTCACGCCGCGATAATTGATTGCAGTGAAGATCGCAATCACAGCGATTCCAAGCAGCTTAGCCATTACCGAGGAGAGCGGATGGAGATAGGAGACATACAGCATCATCGTAACCGCGAGCCAGGCCACCTGTGCACTGCGAGCAACCACGAACATCGACCAGCCGCAAAGAAAGCCGATCATGGGACCGTAAGCTTCGCGCAGAAAAACATATTGTCCGCCTGTGGAAGGCAGGGCTGTTCCCAATTCGGCACAGGCCAGCGCTCCGAAAAAAGAAATGATCCCGCCGAAGATCCAGACTGAAAGAATTGCAGGAATGGATTTCAATTCGCGGGCAACAAGATTGGGAACCAGGAAGATGCCTGCGCCGATCACCACTCCGACGACGATCGAGAGTGAATCGATGAGGCCAAGTCTGCGTGGAAGGTCGGCTGGCGAGGACGCGGACGCAGTCATTGTGGGTGCTCGCACTATACACCGCGCGCAACAGAATGCATCCAAATCAGATGATTAGAATGCAGCCGACGCAAATTTTCCGTCAGATAACCATAGGTTCAATTAAAGTGTTTCTCACAAAATGAAGAAATCCGCCATGGTAGATGTCGTGGGCGTGGGACTCAACGCAACGGATATGTTGATTCCGCTGCCCGAATATCCGGTCCCAGGCTCGAAAATCGAATTCCGAGCCGCCAGCTTTCTGCCCGGAGGACAAGTCGCGAGCGCCGTGATGGCATGCCAAACTTGGGGCCTGCGCACGCGATATGTGGGAAAGTTAGGAGAGGACGATGCTGCCCGACTGCATCGCTCCGAGTTCGCACGCGCCGGGGTCGACGCCCAGGTTATCGTTGTACCCGGATGCCCCAGTCAGCAGGCTGTCATTCTGGTCGACCGCCACGGCGAGCGCACCGTACTCTGGCGACGTGACCCGCAGCTTAGCCTTCGTCCTGAGGAACTCGACCGCGAATGGATCGTAAACGCTCGCGCTCTGCACGTCGATGGCTACGACACCGCAGCAGCCACACTGGCAGCGACTTGGGCACGCGATACCGGTATTCCGGTGATCGCTGATCTCGATGACGTTTACCCCGGAGTCGAAGGCCTGCTGGAGAATATCGATTACGCCATTGTCAGCAGAAATGTGCCTGCACGATTGGCCGATGAAGATGATCTCGAAAAAGCGCTGCCTCTCATGCATCGCCGCTTCGGCTGTGTCCTAACGGCCGCCACGCTTGGCGAGGATGGAGTACTCGCCTGGGATGGCAAGCAATTTCACTACGCCCCTGCATTTCAAGTGGACGCAGTTGATACCACTGGCGCCGGCGATACATTCCATGCAGGCTTTATCTATGGTCTGCTCCAGGGCTGGAAGCTCCCTCGAATTCTCGATTTTGCTTGTGCCGCTGCAGCGCTGAACTGCATGGGCGTCGGCGCAAGAGGCGGAATCAAGCCGGTGAATGAGATTGAGAAACTGATGGCCACTGGCCTTCGCTACTCTCCTCTTCTGAACGTAGCAAATCTGGGATAGATGACGTTCTGAGTACTGGCTTGCGCCGCGTTCTATGGACTAAGAACGGATGACCATTAGTTCTGCAGGCCGTCTAATAAGTATCCGAAGGGAACCCTGAAGGGTGCGGCCGGTCATGCGGCAAGGCGTTGACGATGCGCGACAACGTCTTCAGCACGATCCGGCCGCTTCTGCTTTAAGCTTACGAGTCTGACTCTCGTGCGGATCTCGGCCTTGGGATATCGCGTTTGCTTTTGGCGTCTATAATCTGTGCCAATCTCTGAAGCAGCACACTCAGGAAGCCCGTCATGATTGTTCGCGAACTGCGTGAACGGCCACGCGCGTTGCGAGAGCGCAGCATCCGTTTTCCACGTTGGACTCTTCCCTTCTTTGCGTTGGAATGGATCTGGGATTGGCTGGCGTTCCTACTTAGTCGCTGGACTTTCGTTGTCGTTCTCGAGTATCTCGGAAGCCTCTCAATTCTCGTAGCGGTCTTCTTCTATTTTCACGACGCCGACAATCGGACCAAACAACGGCACTATCAGGCGTGGCAGGTGATCAACACAGCTCAAGGCAAGGGCGGAAGTGGAGGGCGCATCGATGCATTACAGGAGTTGAACGAAGACGGAGTACCTCTTGTCGGAGTAGATGTCTCAGGAGCTTTCTTGCAGGGAGTGCATCTTCACAAAGCTCGTTTGATACGCTCGAACTTCAGTGCCGCCGACGTGCGCAACAGTGACTTCTCCGATGCCGACCTCGAAGACTCTGAATTGCGTTCCGCCAACTTTCGCCAGAGCAATTTCGCCAATGCCTTGCTTGCCGGAACACACCTCGAGGATGTCGACTTTCAAGGCGCCAACCTAATTGATTGTGACTTATCTGGAGCCACACTTGACAGCGCCGATCTCCGTTTTGTCACTATCACCAATTTGGGATGGAAACACATTCTCAGCATCAAGCGTGCGAACCTGTTCGGAGTTCGCAATGCACCGGTCGGATTCCTTCAGTGGGCAATCCAGCACGGAGCTGTTCAGATTGAAAGAGATGAAAACTGGGAAAATGGCGATCGTTCGAAGTGAAGAGCCGCTGCAAGAATTGCCTATTGAATCGGCTTCGCCTCCAAAGTTAGAACTTCGAAAGGCTTGAGTTGAATCTTCTCTTCGCGGCCTGCGACAATCTCTTTAGGAACCTCGCGCGACGCCCACACATTCGTCACGCGATAGTGGCGGGCCGCTCCCGAGGGCAGCTCTAAGGCGCGACTTAAAGCGAGAACAAATTCCTGCGCGTGATCACTCGGATTTCGCAACGTCACAATTCCCCTCTCCGACGACCAGGCCGCCCATCCATAGACTTCGAGTTTGCGCGGATCACCGCCAATCCAATGCGTATCACGAAGAATGGCAGCATTATCTCCCGACCATTTGGCAGCGCTCGCCAGCACGTTCCAATTATCGGCACTTAGCAGCGATGGAGTTATGTACATTTCCTGGAGTTGGGTACCGGTCCCGAAATAGGAATGGATCTCGTCGGCGAAATCATCACCTGGATCGGAACCGAGATCTTTTGCGTGCTGAGCGTAGATCAGGCCGTGCAGCATCAGCGAGTTTAAAGGAAACAGAGGTCCAGCCTGGACGACGTGCTCGTAGGTAGCGCTATCCCGATAGGTGATCCACCGCTGGCGTGCTGTTCCAACTCCGGCAAAGTCGTGGTCTTCTCCACCTCGCCAGATAGAGTCAGCGTAGCGCAGCCAGAACGGCGATGGATAGGTTCCTGTCGTGAGATTCACGTACAAATCAGGCTTGTGTGATCGCAGCTCGGAGATTAGGGATATGGCGGCATCGAAGTCGCTGTCGAAGCTGCTGCCGGGAATCACACGATTGGCATTGCCGGTCCCGTCGAACTTGAACTGATTCACACCGTAATGTTCGATGAGATCAAGACAGACTTTACGAAAGTACTCGAAATATTGCGGTCCAGAGAGCGCGAGACCACCTTGATACGTTTCATATCCGGACTTCTGAGCGGATAGTAGTCGCTGCTGTTTTGGCTGCCCATAGCCTCCCCACGGGGACAGCCACATTCCCGGAGCAGCGCTGTATTCGCCTGCGGTCCTGGTGATGCTCTCGAGCCCATTGGGAAATCCCGAATTGAAATGCCACAACTTCGAAGCATCGTCCCAACCATCATCGAGCAAGAACGAATCGAGCTTGACTCCGCGTTGTTTCGTGAGCTCATGTCCGAAGGCATTAATGCGATCGAGAACGCCCGCCTCGTCATATCGTCCAAAGTATCCGAGGTCGTACCACGTGTTGTAGTGCAGAAACGTGCGGTATGGATGCGCTCGCTCGCGCTCGACATAGTTCAGAAAGTCGCGTCGAAGTTGACCTGGACGCGTGACGCCGATCACGCCAGAGTACGTTGCGGACTGCCCCGCTCGAATCGGCAGCTCGCGTTTCAGGCTGCATGTCAGAGCACTCTGATCGACGACGCAGGTAGAAAGCGGGTGCTCGAATGCTAGAAAATCATTTCCTTCAACCCCTGGAGAACCCTTTACTGTGCCTACGACATGAGCATCTGCTGAGTGCGACCCGATCATGCGAATCTCGGTAACCGGCGCATCCTCTCCGTTGGCAGCGATCGTGACTTCTGATCGCAAATAGTTTGATCCATCGCGCAAAATCGCGCGCCAGCTGATGTGCAAATGCCCAGCGCTATCCTCCAATTCACTGGCAATCTCACGTCCGGCCGTACGCTGTGCGCGATTTGATGATTTTGGATTCGGGGATAGCGAACGAACCTGCGGAGCCGTTACGACTTTCATTTGCGACGAACGAATCGTGCTGCCATCACTCAGGCTCAGTACGAAAACATCTGCATCGACCGCAATCGGCCGATGAGCGATCCGGTCCTCGATGCTCACGACTTGAAGCCCGTTGTTATTGACAAGCCATTTGGCCGCGATCACATCATTGTGGAGTTCCAAAGTTGGAGCCGAGTCGGCTCCCATCAGCCCAGTGTTTGGCCCTTCTGCAGTACCCGATGCAATCATGGAGCCCTCGGCCCACCCGGGAGTCATAAGAAGGCCAATCGACGACTGCGCAAAAGACGCGCAAGCAATGAGAAGAACGAAGCAAACGAAGAAGGTTCTCACCAACGTGGCTCCCGGTTGTTCAGTTCAACGGATTGTATTACGCTCGGCGGCAGCCTCAACCGACTCGCGCCAACCTTCATGACCTTCACGCCACTGGACTGGATCATCGTTGTCGTCTATCTCCTGCTCTCGGTCTCCGTCGGTCTCATTGGCAAGAGGCTCATCGGCAGCAGCGTTTCGCATTATCTAGTCGCGGGACGTGAGCTCGGCGTCTTTGTAGGTATTGCGACTCTTGCAGCCACCGAGATCGGAACGATCACGTACATGTATAACGCCGAACTCGGCTATCGCTACGGCTTCGCCGCGTTCGCCGCAGCACTCATCTCCGGCGTGGTGATGATCGTCGTCGGCCGCACCGGATTCATAATCAGCCGCTTTCGCGAGATGCGTCTGATGACGGTGCCGGAGTTCTTCGAACGCAAGTACAGCCGAGGGCTCCGCGTGCTTACCGGAGTCCTTGTCGCGCTCGGCGGCATTCTCAATATGGGAGTCTTTTTGAAGATCGAGGGAGAATTTCTCACCATCATCAGCGGCATTGGAGCGCAGTATCTTGTCGGAACAATGACGGTCATTCTCTTCCTTGAGCTTCTCTACACAGTTGTCGGCGGGATGGTCGCGGTCGTCATCACCGACTTCCTGCAATATGTTCTGCTCTCACTCGCGACCATTCTCGTCACCGCGTACTCGATCCATCATGCCGGATGGACTCACATCGTGGATAAGGTGACGCACACAATGGGGGCCGCAGGATTCAATCCGCTGCTCGCGCCAAAGTTCGGCCTCACCTTCTTGATTTGGCAAACGCTACTCTGGTTCTCCATCCACACGTGCTGGCAAACGACAGCCATGCGCATGTTCTCCACGCGCAGCCCGGAAATTTCTAAACGGGTGATGACGTGGACAGGCTTCATCTTCCTTGGGCGTGGCATGCTGCCAATGCTGTGGGGAATCGCAGCTCTCACGCTGTTCGGGACGGGAGCACTGAGCGCCGGAGTGCCGGCGCCGGTGATCGGAAACGGCACGCTGGCCCCCATTGACGCAATGCCGGCGATGCTGGCGCAGATTCTCAGACCGGGAATCAAAGGCATCGTTGTCGCAGGAATGCTCGCGGCAACGATGTCGGTCAACAGCTCCTACTTGCTCGGATGGAGCGCGGTGATCTCACAAGACGTGATCCTTCCGATGCGGCAGATTCTCGGACGGGCACCGCTTAGCTCGCGCTCACAGATCCTGGTGAATCGGATCGCGAATCTGTTTGTCAGCCTCTTCCTGATGTTTTGGGGGCTCTACTACACGCCTCCAGGTGCTGTTTATCTATATCTCAACATTACTGGAACCATCTTCCTCGCTGGCGCGTTCATCTGCGTCGTTGGCGGACTCTACTGGAAACGCGCCTCCATCACCGGCGGATACCTCGCTATGCTGATGGGCGCTGCTGGCGCGATCATTCCCTTCTTCTTCTTGCACTGGAACGAAAACGTTACCGGCTTTATGGCTTTTGGCCTGGCTGCTGCTGGATTGTTCATTGGATCGATGATTAAGGCTCAACCTGCCGTCAAGGCTCCTCTCGCAAACGTCGCAACGGAGAAGCAATGAAAGCTTGGGAAATATTCTGGACGGTGTGGCTGGTCGTCTCAGGAGCTTCTTTTGCGCTAATCACCGGGATTGTTACGGTACTCGGATTTCGCGATCTGAAAGCAATGTTCCGCTCACTCGATCGCCAGGCGGGGGACGAGTAGCTTGTCGGCTCCGTTTCGGGAGACATCGAAGGCAGTGATTCTCGCGCGTGGAGTAGGCAAACGCATGCGCACCGCTCTCGCCGGCAGTTATCTGACGGCCGAGCAAGAGGAGATCGCCGCGCGCGGGATCAAAGCGATGATGCCGATGGGCCGCCCCTTCCTCGATTACTCAATCAGCGCCTTGGCCGACGCTGGATGCGCAGAGATTTGCTTGATCATCGGCCCCGAGCACGATCTGATTCGAAACTATTACCAAGCGCTCAAGACGAAGCGCGTGCATATCTCTTTCGCCCTGCAACAACAACCACTGGGAACAGCGGACGCCTTGCGAGCAGCACGGGAGTTCACTGGTCGCGATAGTTTCCTCGTCATCAATTCTGACAATTACTATCCCGCCGAAGTTCTGCGCAAATTGCGCCAGCTCAGCGGCTCCGGCGTGATCGGGTTTGAACGCAGCGGATTGCTTGCGAGTGGAGCTATCGATGAAGACCGACTGCGAGCCTATGCAGTACTGCAAACCGATGCCAACGGTCATCTCCAAAGAATTGAGGAAAAGCCTGCCCAGGTCGAAGCCGATGCCCTCATCAGCATGAATTCCTGGTCATTCACTTCAGCGATCTATCGCGCCTGTGAAGCCATCGGACCATCATCGCGCGGTGAATACGAAATACCCTCTGCCGTTCAGTATGCGATCGAGACTCTGCAGGAACAGTTTCAAGTGATCCCTTTTAATGGAGAAGTTCTCGATCTTTCCTCGAGAGCTGATATCGCGACTGTAGCGCGTCATCTCGAAGGACGTTCGGTACAGCTATGAACCGCTACGCCGAGGCGTTGCAGCAAGCTGGAATGAGTGCAGTCGGAGCAGAGAACAAAGACCGTCTCTTCGATCAATTGCATCGCGCCGCAAAAGATTTAGAAATTGGTCCGGCGCAGCACGCGTTCTTTGTTCCCGGAAGAATCGAAGTCCTCGGCAAACACACCGACTATGCCGGCGGTCGCAGCCTGCTTTGCTGCGTGGAGCGTGGTTTCTGCGTGCTCGTATGTCGCCGTACTGATCGTGCATTGCGCTTCCTGGATGTGATCTCGGGTGAATGTCCCGAGTTCCCATTTGAAGCGAATATCGGCCTGAAGCCGCGGGGATGGGTCAAATATCCGACGACGGTCGTAATGCGGATAGCCGCGAATTTTCCCGATTCGAAAATTGGAGCCGATGTGCTCTTCGCCAGCGACTTGCCCCGTGCATCGGGAATGAGCAGTTCGAGTGCGCTGGTGGTTGCGTCATTTCTCGCGCTGGCGGCAGTAAACAGTCTTTCGGAAACTGAGCTTTATCGCCGCAACATTCAATCGAAGGAAGACCTGGCGACCTATCTCGGATGCGTCGAGAACGGATCGACGTTTCGTGAGCTAATCGGAGATCGCGGAGTTGGAACCTTCGGCGGCAGCGAAGATCACACCGCGATTCTCTGTTGCGAGCGAAATAAACTTTCTCAATTTTCATTCTGCCCAACGCGGTTCGAGCGGTCTTTGGAACTGCCCAAAGAGCTCACGCTTGCCGTTGCCGTAAGCGGAGTCGCTGCTGATAAGACCGGCTCCGCGCTAGAGAAGTACAACCGCCTCTCACTGGCAGTTCGATCCATATTGGATATCTGGAATCGTGAGACTTCACGCAATGACTCCTCGTTGGCCGCCCTCCTCAACAGTTCCAAAACGGCGGAGCACGATTTGCGAAATATTCTTAGCTCAGCGCCGGCGAATACCCAGTTCCCACTCCTGGATCGCTTCGAACAGTTCGTCTCTGAATCCTGCTTGATCATTCCTGAAGCAGCGGATGCCCTCGCCACTCGCGACTGGCACCGCTTCGGCGATCTGGTCGATCGGTCAGAACGTAATGCGGAGCAGCTGCTGAAGAACCAAACGGCGGAAACTATTTTTCTGGCTCGCACCGCGCGACAGCATGGCGCGCTGGCCGCATCTGCCTTCGGCGCAGGCTTTGGCGGAAGTGTGTGGGCCTTAATAAAAGAGGAGTACGCTGATGAATTTCTGAAAAAGTGGTCCGGCGGGTATTGCACTCAATTTCCAACACAACAAGGCTGGATATTCTTTCTGACCCGGCCCGCTCCAGCCGCATCAGCCTTGTCTGACTAAGCCACTGCCCGCGCCCTCATTTGTCACTGACTGGAACTGTCACCCAGTCACAAACAAATCCAACTGCTTAACGACATCAACCTTCCTTCGATCATCCAATACTGTTCTGCCTCCCAATTTTGAAGAAATC
>CAYZHX010000011.1:7215-9500 GCA_964476905.1 uncultured Terriglobales bacterium | reverse complement strand
GCGGGAGTTTTGCGCGAGTGCTTGCCGCGTCCACCGCAGAGGTAGATGCCAAGCTCGTGCGCGCGAGGATTGAGTCCGCGCCTAAGCGCTCCCAGAACTGACGTCGTAATGCCGGACGAGTGCCAGTCCATGCCCATCACACAGCCTAAGGCCTGAAACCAGAATGGATCGCTCAGGCGAGTGAGCAGTTCGGATCTCCCGTAATGGTAGAGAACGCTTTCGGAGATCGCTGTACCCAGAACTGTCATGCGCTCGGCCAGCCAGGAGGGGACTCGCCCACCGTGGAGCGGGAGGTCGGCTGTGCCGGAGCGCTTCATGCTCCCATTGTACGGATAAGGAGAAGAGCGAACACGAAGGTCACGAAGTCGCAGCCCAAGGTCACGGAGCAGTTACGAACTCCTCAAATTCTGTTTCGAGATGTAAGATGTGAAGCGCTTAACCAGCCCAGAATCGCGATTTCAGCCGTCTTCGCGTTCAACATCTGCAGTGTGTGGAGGAAGAATGATCGACACCAGGCGATGTTCTGTCATTTGCGCCGCTTTGCTCATTGCGGTTGCCCTATTTGCTCCAAACGCTCTGAGGAGCCAATCGAGTGCTCCGCATCCGCCGGCGATTTTGCTGGGAACGGCATGGTATCCGGAGCAATGGCCGGAGTCGCGGTGGGATGCCGATCTCGAGCTGATGCAGAAAGCCGGTATTCACATGGTGCGCGTAGGAGAGTTTGCCTGGAGCCGCATGGAGCCGAGTGAAGGCCAGTACGATCTTGACTGGCTTGAGCACGCGGTTACCGCAGCATCAAAGCATGGCATCTATACGGTTTTGGGAACTCCGAGTGCCGCTCCGCCGGCGTGGCTTACGCAGAAGTACCCGGAGACGCTGCGTATGGAGGAAAACGGGCGGCTGGCCGAGCACGGCAATCGCCAGCAGTTCAATTTTGCCAATCCGAAATACCGCGAGCTGGCGCGCAAGATCGCCGAGCAGATGGCGAAGCGCTTTGGACACAATCCGTGGGTGATCGGATGGCAGATCGACAATGAGTACGCCGAGGAATCATACGATCCGGATACGAAGACACAATTCCAACAGTGGGTGAAGGCGCGATATGGAACTCTCGACAACCTGAATGCACGGTGGACGACTTCATATTGGAGCCAGACCTATTCAGACTGGAACCAGATTCCGATCGAAACCGGATATGGAAATCCCGGCCTGCTGCTCAGTTGGCGGCGTTTCGTGAGCGACACGTGGCGCAGTTATCAGAAAAATCAGCTCGAGGCGATTCGCGCCAATTCCGATCCGCGGCAATTCATTACCACTAACATGATGGGATGGTTCGATCGCTACGATCACTATGTTGTCGGTCAGGACCTTGACCTCGCTTCCTGGGATGATTACGTGGGCCAAGGACATCTTGATCCAGCCAAGAACGGCGCGACGCACGATCTGACGCGCGGCTTCAAGCGCAAGAACTTCTGGGTAATGGAGACGCAGCCTGGTTCAGTGAACTGGGCGCCCATCAACAATGCACTGGACAAGGGCGAAGTGCGTGCGATGGCGTGGCACGCGATCGGTCACGGCGCTGACACGGTGAGCTACTGGCAATGGCGCAGCGCGCTCAATGGTCAAGAGGAATATCACGGCACTCTGGTCGGAGCCGACGGTACGCCCGTTCCGCTCTACTCCGAGGTTCAGCAGCTTGGTCAGGAGTTCGCCAAGGCAAGTCCGGTGCTTGCGGGGACGATCGTGAGGTCGGATGTCGCGATCCTGCATTCCTACGACAGCCGCTGGGCGATCAATTGGCAGAAGCACAATTCGAAATACGATCCCGTCGCCGAGATTGTGAGCTATTACAAACCGCTACGCGCGATCAGCCAGTCGATCGATATCGTGGCGCCAACCGCTCCCCTCACACAATACAAACTGGTGGTCGCTCCTGGATTGAATGTGCTTTCGGATGCGGCCGCAAAGAATCTTGAAGATTATGTCCGCCACGGTGGACATCTGGTCCTAGGCCAACGTTCCGCGATGAAAGATGATGACAACGCTCTACAAATGCAGCGCCAGCCAGGGCCGCTGGCTGGTCTGCTCGGCGGACGTGTCGAGCAGTATTACGCGCTCACCGATCCCGTTCCCGTTGAGGGAAAGTTAGGTTCGGGCGAATCGAAGCTGTGGGCGGAATTGCTGAGCACCAAGGATTCTGGAACAGAGGTCCTTGAGACTTACGGCAAGAGCAATGGATGGCTCGATGGTCAGCCGGCGGCGATCACGCGTAAAGTCGGCAATGG
>CAYZHX010000011.1:3707-7115 GCA_964476905.1 uncultured Terriglobales bacterium | reverse complement strand
GAAGCAGTCCGTCACTTTGCCGGTGTATGGAGTGGCGGTGCTGCAAGCATCGAGGTGAACCAGAGAGAAGAATTCGGCAGCTATCCTTCCCAATTCAGCAACTGCTTCAGGCTCATTTGCGAAGCAGATTCAGTGCCGCGAGGCACCGTGGGACCGATTGTTAGGGCTTGATTGTGTCCTTCGAACCAGACGAGGAACGATGACTGATCGGCTCCGGGCAGGCGCTGCTGGTTGAGCCAGTTGTAGTACGCGCCCATGTCGCCGTCGATCAGAGAGCCGATTGGATCAAGTTCAGCCACTCCGGCGTTTGCCGACAAAAGCTCGTTCATGGGCTTCTGCCGCTGGCGGGGCACAAAGCGAACGAGCAGCGTGAGCGGCTGCGCACGACGGAGAGCTTCGCGGGCAGTCCATTGGATAAAGCTCGTACTGAAGATCTGCGTTCCTGATCCTTCGGTGAGGACTTTCATCTGGAAGCGATCGAGCACCGCATCGTCGCCGGCGAATCCGAGGTCACGGGGCTGCATTTGCGCGAGCGTCGTCCTTAACGCTTCCGGTCCCATTCCGGGACGCTTCGTCTGCGCCTCGATCTTTTTCAAGAGTTCTCTACGGACAGGCTCAAGAGAAGCGTAGGAGACGACGGCCACCGCTGGATCGTGCGCGACAGGTTCGCCGCCGTCGATGTACCAATGCCCGTACTTGGCTGGATGAGCCCGAGCCCGTTGACCGACTGCATCCATCAGGCTCCCGAGCCCATTCTCCAGATCGATTCTGCTGAAGTAAGCCCCGTGAGGCCGCAACTTACGAAACAGTGCCTGATCATATGCCGCAACGCCTTCTCCAATAACTGTGATTCCCAATCTGGGCGTCGCGGGCAACTCGGCAGGAACCGCCTGTTGCAGCAGGCTGGCATAATGCATGGCGGCCGCGCGAAAGGCGTCGAGCTGATGGGTTCTCCAGAGATATTCAGATAGCTGCTCTACAAATTGAGACGGCGATGCCGCCCAGTCGAAGTCTTGCAGCTTTGGGGAAATCTGGATTGCAGCGAATCCCCCAAACCACTGGGTGCGCTGCTCGGTCGAAAGAGAAGCCAGGTTTTCGAGCTCCTTCTCGAGCGCTCGCCGCTCAATCGGGAACTTGTAATCGTATTCGGCAACCTCACGCAGGAGATTCGGAAGAAAACTTAAGGGGAGACTTTGAAATGCTCCAATGTAGTTCGTAGCCAGACGCTTCGCTTCCGGAGGATACGAATTGAAGTGCTCCGTTTTTAGATCGCGTGGCAGCACGTTACACCAGCTCCGAAATTGGCTTGCCCTTGGAGAGCGCAGCAGAGAATCCCAAAATGGATCCTAGAGTGGGAACCAGGTCCGTTGGTTCGATCGCGCGATCGTAGATCACCCCTTCGCGAACTCCGTGACCGAGCGCGATCATCCAGGTCGTTCGCGAGAGTGTGTCGCCTGTGCGGTGGTGCTGGAAGCCGTTGCCACCTGCGTCTTCGTCTGAATCCCGTCCAAAATCGGGAAGGATGAAAAGAGTGGTTTTGCCGGCGTACTCGGGCTCGCTTTGAATCGTCTTCCAAAGCTCGGCACAGAGACGGTCTGTTCGCCGAATTCCTTCGATGTACAGGGAGTATGCACCGGCATGCGCAATGTCGATGTCATGCATGGTGATCCACAACAAACTCGGCGCAACCTCTCGCATTACTCGCTTGGCAATGTACAGCGAAAGTTCGTCAGGACTGGAGAGTGTCCGCGCGTGCGTCCGGAAATCATCGACTGAAAGCTTCAGGATCGATTCCAACTGCTGCAGTTCGAATTCACTTCCCCCAAGCTGCGGCGCGTAGAAAGGCGTCTCATAGTTGTCGCGGAGCAGGTGCTGGTAATCGGTTCCACCGGAAGTTGCTGCGGTGAGCAGGTGCTTTGGCAGTATCACGCGCGCTCCGAGTCCTGAGCCGTAGGACCGGTTACTGCTCTCGCCAATTCGATTGAAACCGTTGCTCGGTGCTACTACCCAAGCGTCGGAAGAAGGGCGCTTCAAGTCTTTGCGGAAATATTCGAATACCGTGGGATTTTCCGGCGGCAGCGAGGCAAAGTTGTTGATAGTCTCATACGCTCCAGTCGCAAGACTCGCAGTCGCGACATAATGGCCGAGAATGCCGCGATTAATCACCTGCCCGAAGAAAGTCGATTGCGGAATCAGCTCCCGCATTAAATTGGGAATGTTTTCCTGACCTTCGGGTGCAAAAGTCTCCTGATCCCGCGCACCGCCACCAAACGTGACTACAACTACCTTTCTCTTTGGAGTAGGCGCAGCGCCGGAGAATGCTCTTGAGCCTAGTAGAGTACTCCCCAACGCAAGCTGAGCCGAACTGCGTAGAAAATCTCGTCGGCTGCGGACGAGGGAACGCGAGAGCTCCTGCGCAGACTCTCGCGATGTGCGCGTCGTCGATTTCGGCAAGGAAGTAGACATTCCGCTGCTTAGTGTGTGGCCAAGACTATGCCGAGTGTGACAGTCAAATCAAGAATCTCGATCCCCCGCTCACTCCGACTTTGGCGGAGAGGCATTCCGGGCCGAGTACACAAACTGCCGAATCTCGGCTTTCTGCTGATCGACTTCCGCCAAATGCTGAGTGCGCAGCTTCTGATAAACATCGAACTGCTCCTGCGCGCGCTGCTTGTCACCAGTTCGGACGTACGCCTGTCCCAGCCGGTAGTGCGCGTCGGCTAAATCCCCATTTTCCGCCAAGGCTTGCATATATTGCGGAATCGCCTCGGTGTACTGTTTCTGATCAGAATAGAGATTGCCTAGCTGAAGATGAGCTTCTGCGAATTTGTTATCGAGCGCGATCGACGATTTGAGAAGCTTTGCGATTTCGCTGAGGTCCTGATCGGTTTGCTGCGCTCGCTTCCCCTTCCACAGGCTCATCGCATAGTAGTAAAGCGCGCGGGGGTTGCGCGGCTGAAACTGCGCGTATCGACGAAAGCGCTCAATTACCTCGTCGGCCTGATTGGGAGAGCTGTCATAAGCCCTGGACAAAAAGAGGTAGCAGCCTGGATCGGACGGATTCAGATCAGCAGCCCGCAACAGAGACTTCACCGCATCTTCGTAGTTCCCACGCGCGTAGAGAGCCATGCCTAGTCCCACCGCGAGCCGAGCCGATTTTGGATAGAGTTCAGTGGCTTTTTGGAAGACTTGAACCGAGGGGTCGAGCGTGCGATGCACGAGCAGCTCGCTGCCCCAATCGAAAAGATTGCTCTCGTTGGGCTCCATGTGCGCTGCGGTTTCATATTCGTTTGCCGCAGCTACAAACTTGCCCTCCTTCTCTTCCACCTCCGCGAGCAGGTTGTGAATCTCGGCGGTGTTCTTCTTCGCGATCAGAGAGCTGATCGTCTCGCGGGCCTGCGTGGTCTG
>CAYZHX010000011.1:0-3607 GCA_964476905.1 uncultured Terriglobales bacterium | reverse complement strand
AAGCCTCTCCGCCTTTACTGCTAGTAATACAACTTCAAAGCAAACTGAATCTGTCTCGGATCATATGGAGCATCGCGAGTCGATCCAATGGCGCCGAAGTTCGGATTTGTGAAGTTAGTTGATCCCGGAATTGAAACTACGCCGTTCCCGCCGAAGCCCGGAGCGTTGAAGTTCGGATGGTTGAGGATGTTAAACATCTCCGCTCTGAACTGCATGTGGAAACGTTCCTTAATCGGGAAGTCTTTGAACATCGAGAAGTCCAGACGATGGAAGCCGGGCCCCTCGAGTTCGTTGATCCCGCCCAATGCAGCATTCCCGGTCAGAGGCACACATCCAGCAGGCTGACCTGGAATTGGCGCACCTCCAGCTCCCAGGACACAAGGCTGCGTAAATGCCTTGGGATTGAAGAACTGAGTTACGTTGTGCGGCCCTGCATATGGATCCTGCCCAGGGATCTTCAACGATTGGCAGCCAACACCTGCAGCCACACCGGTCGGACAGCCAATCGTGACCGGCTGACCACCCTGTAGTGTGGCAGCCCAGACTACGCTCCAACCTCCAAGTAACGCATTCGTCGGGCCCGTGGACGAGTTCATGTAACGCTTGCCATTACCGAACGGCAATTGATACGTACCGCTGAAGTGAAAGACGTTACGAACATCGAACGGAGCCAAAGCGTAGTCGGCCTTGATTCCCATGCCTGGAACTCCAGGAGCACGATATCCGGACACGCTGCCGCCATTGAGCAAGTCACGTGCATCGCTGCGCACCTGCGACCATGTGTAGGTTGCGAGGAAGTTCAGGCCTCCGGCAAATCGCTTTTCAGCCTTCGTTTGCAAGCCGTGATATGCGCTTGCGCCCTCGGTGATCGCGTAGCTCGATCCGCGAGCGAAATCGGGGAATGGAATGAACTGGTTCGCGTTCGCCGAAGCAGGCAAGATTTGCGTGACGATGTTCGACCCAGGGAATACCTCCAAGTGGCGTGCCAGGGACGTAACATAGCCAGCCTGGACAGCGAAGGTCGGCGTAACTTCATACTCCACCGTTAAGTTGCCACCCATCGAATACGGAGTCGCGTAATTGAATTGAATACCGCGCAGGTTCAATCCATTCGCCTTCACCAGCAATGGATTGAGCGGCGTGCAGGAGAATCCCGTTTCGAACGTTGCCGTGCCCCCCGGTCCTGCGGTACTGCAGCCTTGGAAGACTGGCGCGTTGCCGGCACTATTAAGGATGGGGTTGGCGTCATTCGGACTGTTGAAAGTGAAGTTGAATTGGAACGGATAGTTCTCACCGAGGTTTGGCGAAAACCCGCGATTCTCGAAGCCGTTATAGAAGATGCCAAATCCGGCTCTTGTCACCAGTTTCGGGGTGACTTGATATGCCAAGCCGAAACGGGGAGCGAAATTGTTCTTCTGCGAGTTCCCGAGACCTTGTCCATAGGCATTTGTGACTGCGAGCTTGATACCGTCTTTTGTTAACAGATCTGTAAAGCAAGTCGCGCATCCTGAGGACACATTGTTGGCATTCGGCCCGACAGGAATGATGTACATCGGCCCGCCAGTCGGGGGACCGCCGGGAACGAAGTTAGCCTGATTTTCGTGATGCTCGCCTACGAGTCCGAAAAAGTCATAGCGTAGACCTAGATTGACGGTCAGCTTTGAACTGACCTTCCAATCATCCTGAAAGTACCCGCCGTAATACTCCTTACCGTTATCCGTCAGCGAGATGTTAGAAATCTGAACGGTCGTCGCGCCGCCAACGAAGTTGATGCCACCTACTGTCGATGCGGTCGGTGACAGCAAGAATGCAGCTCGTCCAGTGTTTCCACCGCCTACGTTCGGGATGTCAGTGTAGTTTCCGTTGTAGTCGAATTCACCATGCGACCACGGCGGCTGTAGAGTCGAGAACTTGACGTGCTGGAACTCGAATCCCATTTTGAAGGTGTGCTTGCCGTAGATCTTCGTGAGATCGTCGGTGGCCTGGAAGGTTGATGTGACCTCGTCTGACGGCAAAAATGCGTTACTTCCCAGGGTCTGAAGTCCATTGATACCGAAGGCCGGCAAACCACCGTTGTTGTTCTGCTGCGGAATGCCCTGAATCCCATATTGTGCGGGGATATTACTCAAATCCGTGGAGACCGGACCCGCGCGAGTGGTGTGCAGATAATTCAGACCTGCACGAGCAACGTTGACCAGAGTTGATGAGAACACGTGCGTGTGCGCGAGAGCTGCCTGCTCAGCGAGCGCCGTCTGGTTACCTTGGAAGAATCCACCGCCATCAGCTATTCCGCCGAAAATGCTTGGAATAAAGATTGGATCATCGACCAGGCTAAATCGGAAGAATGTCTGATCCTTTGCGCTGAAGTTGACGTCCATTCTCGAATCAAATGCATTCCGATGCTCATTTAGCTTCGGCGAGTTTACGAAATTCGAAAACAGGCTCGAACTGGTAGGCGTTGGATAAAGATTAAGCAGCTTGATCGCGTTCGGATCCAACCGATTCGCGGGGAGGACATTGAGACCGCACGTGGCGAGCGTGAAGTTAGTTGTACTGGCCGCGCATGTGCCAAACGGGTCGCGGACAAAACCTGTTGCCGCAGCGACAATGCCCGAGACAGGATCCGCTACGCCTTTAGTGACCGCCCTGGTGGTTGCAGGATCCAGAATCGTACCTATTGGGATTGATCTCCCTAAGGCATCAGTGCGGGCGTTCCCCGCCTGACCGGTGATCAGATCAGTGAAGTTCGTGAAATTGCTGCTCCGCTCTGCTGCCGTTGGGACTGATCCAGTCAAAACCGTCCCCTGAATTCTCCTCGTGCCTTCATAGTCAGCAAAGAAGAAAACCTTATCGCGACCGTTGAAGAGTTTCGGTACGACAACCGGTCCGCCGACCGAGAATCCAAACTGGTTCTGCCGTAGCTCGCCTTTGCGGGTCGTGCAGGCACCGCTATTGCAGGTCCGCTCGAAATAGTCGGCCGCGTCGAACTTATCGTTGCGCAGGAATTCCCAAATCGTGCCATGCACGCTGTTCGTGCCCGATTTAATCGTCGCATTAAGGACCGCAGCTCCGGAACGTCCGTACTCGGCGCTGAAATCGGAAGTCTGGACTTTAAATTCCTGAATCGCGTCCGGTGGGGGCAGCACGACATAGTTGGTGCCATTCAGGAAATCGACCGTATCGGAGTTGTTATCGACACCATCGAGCAAATAATTGTTCTGCGCAGGACGAAGACCATTAGCAGAAAAAGCTCCGCTGGCGGCATTACCGCGCGTATCTGCCTGTGGCGTGTTGACGCCCGCCGCAAGCTGAGCCAGGAAGGTAAAGTTGCGCCCGTTTAATGGGAGACTGTCGACATTCTGACGGTCGATCACCTGACCGACTGACGCGCTCTGGGTTTCAAGCACTGGCGCACTGCCGGTGACCTCGACCACTTCGGTAACGTTTCCGGGTTTGAGCGCGAAGTTGACCTGCACATGCGAGCTCACGTCGACAGCAACATTGCGCTGGCTCGACGTTTGGAATCCCGGGGCCGACACATCGATCTTGTAGCTCCCTACCCTGACCGGAGTGAAGGTATAAGACCCGTCGGATCCGCTGGTGGTGG
>CAYZHX010000010.1:0-48910 GCA_964476905.1 uncultured Terriglobales bacterium | reverse complement strand
CGGCCGAGCCGGTCTTAGTAGCTCATTGGCTGCTTACGTATGCGGAGATGCTGCTGCGCGATCACTCACGGCTGGCGGATTGCCGTGCGCGCTTGAACTTCTGTCCGCTGGGTTCCGGAGCAGTTGCCGGAGCGACGCTCGCGCTCGACCGCGAAGGCATGGCTGCCGAACTCGGCTTCACCGCGCCTACGACCAACAGCATAGACGCGACCAGCGATCGCGACTTCGTCATCGAGTTCGTGCAGGCTGCTTCCATTTTGGGAATCCATCTGAGCCGATGGGCTGAGGAGATGATCCTGTTCTCCACACGCGAGTTCGGATTCGTCCGGCTGCCGGAAACGTACTCGACCGGCAGCAGTGCCATGCCGCAGAAGATGAATCCCGATGCGCTGGAGCTGATCCGCGGCAAAGCCGGACGCCTGGCAGGAGCAGCCATGACGTTGCTCATGACCGTCAAAGGTCTGCCGCTTGCTTACAACAAAGATCTGCAGGAAACGCAGGAGCCGGTCTTCGACGCTGCTGACACTTCATTGCAATGCGTAAAGACCGCCATCGGTGTGATGCGCGACTGCGAGTTCGATTTTGCGCGCATGGGAGCGGCAGCCGAGTGCGGGTTCATGAACGCCATGGCTGCGGCGACGTATTTGTCTGCAAAAGGAGTTCCATTTCGGTCTGCTCATGAGGTTATTGGCAAAGCGGTCAGGTTTTGCCTGGATCGTGGCTGCGAATTATCTGATCTAACGCTCGACGAACTGAAGCAGTTCAGTCCTGCGTTCGATCATGATTTTTATTCCGCAGTCACTCTCGATGCCGTTCTGGGTTGTCATGATGTTCCGGGCGGCACTAACCCCGCGCGCGTGCGCGCGGCGCTTGTTCATCTCGATCAGCGCGTTCGTGCGCTTCAGGAGGCACTCCATGCTCACGCGTAGAGCAATCCTGCCGGATGTTGAGCAGATCCATAAACTCATCGCGGAATATTCACCCGACGGCACACTGCTGCCGCGCACCCTCGCCGAGCTCTCGGAGAATGTGCGCGACTTCATCGTCGTCGAAGACAATGGCGACATCATCGCCTGCGGGGCGCTGCACTTCTACGGCCGTCACCTGACCGAGATCCGCTCGATTGCGGTCTCGCCCAGGCACAAGGGCAAAGGTGCCGGCAGGGAGTTGATCGAGGCGCTGCTCGAAGAAGCGGAGCATCACAAGATCACGTGTGTGTGCCTGTTTACACGCATTCCCGATTTCTTCGCGAAGTTCGGGTTTGACTACGCGAGCAGAGAAGTGCTGCCGGACAAGATCTACAAAGATTGCTTGAAGTGCCCGAGGCTGCATGCGTGCGATGAGGTTGCCATGTATCGGGGATCGTTGCCGAAGGTCACGCCGGTGAAGCTGGAGGACATTCAGGTGCCGCTCCACGCGCTGAGAGCTTAGAAGACAGTAGAGACGTGGCAGGCCGCGTCTCTACTTTTTCTTTTGCGCCCCGGCTAATTTAGCCTTCAATGCCTCGCGCTTCTCCCGCATCTTCACGAGCTTCTTGTGCCGCCGATTATCACGTGCCTTATCTCCGTTGATTAAAGACATAAGAACCCTCCTTTGGATTGAAGAACTGTATCAGACTAACTAGCGCTCCACCACGTACATGTAATCCTGGCGCCCTTGCGCAAATGACTGCGCGACTCTGAGGAAGGCCTTTGCGGCATGCGAGAGCTGCGAGCGTTTGCGATAGACGATGCGCAGCTTTCGTTCGAATTGTAGTTCCGGAACGGGAACATTTACCAGCTTCGTTCCAAGATCTTCCTGCACGGCAATTCGCGGGAGCAACGCAACTCCATTGCCCATGGCAACAAATTTCTTGATCGATTCGATCGTTGGCAGCTCGACGCTCATGTTGAGGGGTGTCTTGGACTTCCGGAACGCATCAATTACTTTAAGGCGGTATGGCGACTGCACGTTATGCGCGATGAACACCTCAGCACCGAGCTGCTGGATCTTGACGCGCTCCTGGTCCGCAAGCGGATGTTTACGGTGAACGATGAACGTAAGCTGGTCGGAATAGACGGAAATTGACTGCAGATCCGGCGAATTGGGCCTGAATGAGACAACACCAAGCTCGGCGTTATGGTTCAGCAGTTCGTCGGGAATGCGGCTCGCAAGCGAGCGTTGAACAGTGATTTTGATAGTCGGATACAGTCGTCGGAATTCATCAAGAACAGGGAGCAGATAGAGGCAGGTGAATTCGTTGGCCGCAATGCTCAGTTTTCCGCGATTAAGTTCGCGGAGCTCGGTAAGCGCTCCTTGAGCTTCCATGCGGAGATTCACCAGCTTCTGCGCATACTCAAAGACAACCTGTCCGGCGTCGGTGAGGGTGCCGTCTCGGGAAGACCGATCGAGTAACGCCTCGCCCAGCTCTTCTTCGAGCTTGCGAATGGTCTGGCTAATCGCCGGCTGGCTGCGGTTCAGCTTGTGCGCGGCCCGCGAAAAGCTGCCTTCCTGGACGACGGCGATGAAGGTTTGGAGTTGAAAGAGGTCCATGAAAAGAGGCTGTCGGCTATCGGCGGTCAGCTTTGGGCCAGTCAGCTTTTTCGCTAGCAGGATTGTTCCGCGAAAATCGCACTTGAATAATCATGTTCCATTTCCCATTCTGGTCGCTGGCCGAACGCCGAGAGCCGACGGGCGATCGCCTTGCTTATGCTCCTATAAGCTTCTCTAATACTACCATTCGGCATTATGATTCCATAAAAATTATAAGCTTGGATTATAATTATTCGAGTCGTAGAACAGTGGGTTGGCTGTGACGAAACCCGACCTGAGGAAGGCTATGGAACGAATCACGATCTTCGACACGACTTTGCGCGACGGCGAGCAGTCTCCTGGATGCAGCATGAACATTCCCGAGAAAATGCGCATGGCGCAGACACTCGACGCTCTCGGTGTCGACATACTCGAAGCGGGATTTCCGATCGCTTCTGACGGCGATTTTGCGGCTGTACAATTGATCGCCCGCGAAATTCGTCGTCCGACGATTGCTGCATTAGCGCGCTGCAAGAAAGAAGACGTGGAGCGCGCCGGCGAAGCTTTGAAAGATGCCGAGCGTAGCCGTATTCATCTGTTCCTTGCGACCTCCGATATCCATCTTGAGTACAAGCTGAAGATCTCTCGTGAAGAATGCGTGAAGCAAGCACTTGAGGGTGTGTCTTTAGCCAAAACCATGGTCGATGAGGTTGAGTTCTCGCCCGAGGACGCCACGCGTTCGGAATTCGATTTTCTCTGCGAAGTGATCGAAACGGCGATCCAGGCGGGAGCGACAACCATCAACATTCCCGATACGGTCGGCTACACACTGCCTGCAGAGTACGGAGCGCTGATCGCGAGTCTCCGAACCAAGGTCAGCAACATGGATAAAGCCGTACTCTCGGTACATTGCCACGATGATTTGGGCCTCGCAGTTGCGAACACCATTGCGGGAATCGACGCTGGTGCGCGGCAGGTGGAGTGCACCATCAACGGCATCGGCGAGCGCGCAGGAAACGCAGCCCTCGAAGAGATCGTGATGGCGATGCATGTACGCTCTGATCGCATGCCGTACGAGACCGGAATCGATACCAGGCTGCTCTATTCTGCCAGCCAGCAACTTGCAGATACCATCAGCTTCGGACCTCAGCCTAATAAGCCCATTGTGGGAGCGAACGCATTTGCCCATGCCGCCGGCATTCATCAGCACGGGGTGCTCTCGAATCCTTTGTGCTACGAGATCATGACTCCCGAATCGGTCGGCGCGCCCGGAACGAAGCTCGTGCTGGGCAAGCACTCTGGACGTCACGCATTGAAGGCACGTTATACCGAGTTGGGATACGAACTGAGCTCGTCCGAATTGCAGGAGACCTACGTTCGCTTTATTGACCTCGCAGATCGGAAGAAGAGCGTTTATGACCAGGATCTGCTCGCCTTGCTGCCGGTGGAGCGTCGCGGGACGCGAGCCAACGTGACTGCAGGCCAGGCCGCTCAAGCGGTGTAAGAGAGGAACACGGGACAAATGAGACTGAAAGTCGCAGTTTTGCCGGGAGATGGAATCGGTCCTGAAGTCATGCAGGTAGCCGTGAAGCTGCTGCGTACGCTGGCCGACATCGGCGGCTTTGAGCTCCAGACGCAGGAGTATCCGATCGGTGGCGCGGCGATTGATGCAACCGGTTTTCCGCTTCCCAAAACAACACTCGATGAGTGTCTCGACAGCGACGCTGTGCTGCTTGGCGCAGTAGGCGGCTCGAAATGGGACAAGCTTTCGCAAGATCGTCGTCCCGAAGCAGGATTGCTGCAGTTGCGCGTCGGACTCGGTGGGTTTGCCAATCTGCGGCCCGCCATTGCGTACAACGCGCTGACCGAGTGTTCTCCTCTGCGTCCGACGATCGTTGCAGGAGCCAATGTTCTCTTTGTTCGCGAGCTGCTTGGTGGACTCTATTTTGGTGAACCACGCGGATTCGACGCATCCGGCGCGCGTTCTGCATGGAACACAATGCGCTACAGCGAAGCTGAGATCGAACGCGTTGCGCGCGTGGCTTTCGAACTCGCAAAACAGAGATGTTTCAAGCTGACGTCGGTCGACAAAGCCAACGTACTGGAAACTTCCCAGCTTTGGCGAAGTGTGGTCACTCGGGTGGCCGAATCTTACCCGGAAGTCTCACTTGAGCACGTTTACGTCGACGCCTTCGCCATGCATCTGGTCTCGAATCCTCGCCGCTTTGATGTCGTGCTGACCGAGAATCTATTCGGAGACATCCTTTCCGACGAGGCCGCTGCGATCACTGGCTCACTGGGAATGCTGCCTTCGGCAAGCGTTGGCGGCGCGGTGAATCTGTACGAGCCGGTTCACGGTTCGGCTCCCGACATTGCAGGGAAGAACATTGCCAACCCGCTCGGAGCGATCGCTTCCGTCGCGATGATGCTGCGGCATACCTTTGCGATGCACCGCGAAGCGGAAGAAGTTGAGCTAGCCATCCGTTCTGTTTTGGAGCAGGGATATCGCACGGCTGATATCCATCGTGCGCCAACCGAGCAGCAGGTCTCGACTACCGAAATGGGAAGCCTGGTAGAAGAGGCGCTGGCGGGTGCGGTAATCCGCCGTCAGGCGTACCACGCCGTATAAGTTCATCGAACATGCCGAAGACCTTATTTGAGAAGCTCTGGGAACAGCACGTGGTTCGTCAAAATGACGACGGACGCGCCCTGCTTTACATCGATCTGCATCTAGTCCATGAAGTAACCTCACCGCAGGCGTTTGAAGGACTGCGGCTGAATGGACTGCGTTTGCGTCGTCCGGAATTGACCGTGGCCACGGTCGATCACAACGTTCCCACGACAGCGAACCGAGCTGTCATCGCTGATCCAATCGCCGCTCAGCAGATTGAGACGCTGCGGCGCAACTGCCGCGATTTCGGCGTTCGTTTGTTCGATATCGACGCAGCGGAGCAGGGAATCGTCCATGTGATCGGTCCTGAATTGGGACTCACGCAGCCGGGGATGACGATTGTGTGCGGAGATAGCCATACCAGCACGCACGGTGCATTCGGAGCCCTCGCGTTCGGGATTGGAACGTCGGAAGTCGAGCACGTCATGGCCACGCAATGTCTCTGGCAGAAGAAGCCAAAGACGATGCAGATCGTAGTCGACGGCGAGCTGCCGCTGGGCGCGACTGCAAAAGATATCGTTCTCGGCATCATCGGACGCATCGGTTCTGATGGCGCGACGGGTTACGTCATCGAATACCGCGGCTCGGCCATTCGCTCGCTTTCGATGGAAGGCCGGATGACGATCTGCAACATGAGCATCGAAGCCGGAGCGCGAGCCGGCATGATCGCTCCCGACGAGACCACGTTCAACTACGTTCGCGGACGTCGCTTCGCTCCGAAGGACTTCGACAAGGCCGTCAAGCAATGGCAGATGTTGCGCACAGATGACGGAGCGCACTTTGATCGAACGGTCACCATCGATGCTGCAAGCCTCGAGCCCTACGTCACTTGGGGCACCAATCCGGGAATGGTCGCTCCGATCACAGGACGCGTTCCCGATCCGAACTCCGCGCATTCCGAAGCGGATCGCGCCGCCACCGCTCGAGCGCTCGAATATATGGATTTGAAGCCAGGCACGGCGATGCAGGACATCGTCGTTGACCGTGTCTTCATCGGCTCATGCACGAATGCCCGGATCGAAGATCTCCGCATCGCGGCTGAGTATGCGCGCGGATATCGTGTGCACCCAAGAGTGCATGCGATGATTGTTCCGGGATCGCAGCAGGTGAAGCGCGCGGCAGAAGCTGAAGGGCTCGACCGCATCTTTCGCGCAGCCGGGTTCGACTGGCGCGAGTCGGGGTGCTCGATGTGCTTGGGCATGAATCCTGACATCTTGAAGCCAGGCGAGCGCTGCGCATCAACGAGCAATCGCAATTTCGAAGGGCGGCAGGGACGCGGCGGTCGCACTCATCTCGTGAGTCCTCAGATGGCGGCGGCGGCGGCGATCACAGGACACTTCACCGATGTTCGCAAGTGGCAGTTCAAGGAGGCACAGTCGGCATGAGGCCATTTCGGGAACACACCGGAGTCGTCGCCCCTCTCGATCGTAGCAACGTCGATACGGATCAGATCATCCCCAAGCAATTCCTGAAGCGGATCGAGCGCACGGGCTATGGTGAGTTCCTCTTCTATGATTGGCGTTACACGCCTGAACGCAAGCCTCAACCTGACTTCCTCCTCAACAAACCCCAGTACTCAAGCGCATCGATCCTAGTCGCTGAGAAGAACTTCGGTTGCGGTTCGTCGCGCGAGCATGCGGCATGGGCTTTGTTGGATTACGGTTTTCGCGTGGTGATCGCACCTACATTTGCCGATATCTTCCATACCAATGCCGGTAACAATGGCATTCTTCTGGTCAAGTTGTCTGAGGCTCAAGTCGAAGACCTGCTCCAGCGCGCAAAGCGCACGGCGGGATACAAACTTCATGTCTCGCTGGTCGACAAAACTGTGAAGGATGATCAGGGATTCTCAGCCAAGTTCGACATCGACGATTTCCGGCGGACCTGCCTTCTCGAAGGACTCGACGAGATCGGCCTCACTCTAAAGCACGACGGCGAAATCGCCGCTTTCGAGCAGCGTCGCGCTGTGCGAGCCTGGTAGTTCCGGCTGGTATCCACTTACGCAGCCTGCAAGTCTCTCTGGAATTCGTGGGCTCGCTGTTTGTCTCGTTCCTCCTGCTTGGCCTTCTCGATCTCGGCGTGTGCGATTGCTGAGTTCACTTCTCCCCCTAACAGAAGGGCGAATCCGGAAACGTAGAGCCACAGCATCAAAATCGCGACTCCTGCCAGCGACCCATACGTGTTGCTGTAGGAGTTGAAAAAGTGCAGGTAGAGGCGTACCGCGAGCGACGCCGCTAGCCAGATGATTAGACCTGCGGCTGCTCCTGGGGAGACCCAGGTCCAGTGTGGCTCTTCCAGGTTTGGTCCAAAGTAGTACACACCAGCGAAGGCCAGCAGCATGGCTGCCAACAGGAGCGGCCATTGCACGATCTTCCATAAATACACAAGTCCCACGCCGACGCCGACGTGTGCTGCAACGACATTCGCTAGCTTGCCGCCATAGGTCACCAGCACGATGGCGAAGATAACAAGCGCCGATGTGCCGACAGTCAGCACAATGGAAGTCAGCTTCTGGCGGACATAGGAACGCGTTTCTTTTACGTGATAGGCGCGGTTCAGCGTTTCGATAACGGCGCTCATGCCGCTCGATGCGGACCACAGCGCGGCGAGGGCACCGATGATTACTTTGCCGCTTCCACGAGCTTTGATTACTTCGTTCAGGGTCTTCTCAACCAACTGGCTGGCCGACGCGGGTACGGCCCGGGCAAGATTCGCCATAAGATCGGTGCGGATCTGCGCTCCTGCCGCGGCGAAGTAGCCTAAAAGGGAGATAAGAAAGATCAGCAGGGGAAACAGCGCGAGAAAGAAGTAGTAGGCCAATTCTGCTGACTGTCCTGAGAGGTCGTCTTCTGAGACGCTCTTGGCCACCTGCTTGCCCAAGCCGAGTGGCGTGAGTCCACCGAACTTCCATTGTGAAGGTCTGGTTTCTTTCATGATTGTAGGGTTGCGTTCTTACGAAAGATGCCGGGCACTTTGAGACTGTTGGCGCGAATCGGGAGCTGAGGGCGTGAGCGCGCGAACTGGGAAGGATGGACAGAGTGGACGAGATGGACGGAGTCTATGGTGAGGATTAAGCGCTCGATATTGTGCTAATGCGCCTGTATTCAGCAGCTTATAGGAGCATGTTGGTTGAGCCGTTCAACGTTTGCACACTCGCACATTCGATGCTACTGCCGGAAAAAAGCCGATGAGACCTGCTCAAATCTGGGAGCATCCAAAGCTATAATGAACAGTGCGAGCCGCTGAATTTCGGCTTGCAAGAAGGTTAAATGTCGAAGCAGCTTAAGATTGGTGTTCTTTCCCTCTCGTTTTTCATCGTTCTCGTAGTCGTGCTTGGTGGACTTGGTGTTCATGCCTCCTCCAACAACGACGGCGCTTACCGTCAGCTGGGCGTTTACAGCGAAGTGCTTTCCCGGATTCGTACTGAGTACGTAGAAGAGCCGAACTTTTCTACCGTCACGAGCGGCGCACTGCATGGATTACTTGAATCGCTCGATGCCGATTCGAGCTATCTGAATCCCGACGAATACAAGTTCTACAAGACGCACCAGAATGAAGGTCACGCCACTGTCGGCGCGACTGTCTCTAAGCGCTTCGGATATGCCGACGTGGTTTCGGTGATTCCAGGAGGTCCAGCGGACAAGGCTGGCGTGCAGCCGGGAGACATCATCGAGGCAATCGAGGGCAAGAGTACACACGAGATGTCCCTTGCCACCATTCAGGAAGAACTCTCCGGCAAGCAGGGATCGAATATCAACTTCGCCATCGTGCGTCCGGGAAAGGCTGAGCCGCAGAAGATTACGGTCACGCGCGACAACGTTGTAATTCCGGCTACAACGGACAAAGCGATGGAAGACGGAATTGAGGACATCACGCCGATCGCGCTGACAAAGGGCAAGGCGCAAGAGATTGCCGCCAAGATTCGCGACGAGCAGAAGAAGGGCGCGAAGAAACTGATTCTCGATCTGCGCAATGTCTCTGACGGCGATGTGAATGAGGCCGCAGCTGTTGCGAATTTGTTCCTCAATCACGGCGTAATCACTTACCTACAAGGACAGAAATATCCCAAGCAGACGTTCACGGCCGATCCGCAGAAGGCGATTACCACTCTTCCACTCGTTGTGCTCGTGAACCGCGGGACCGCAGGTCCAGGAGAGATCGTCGCAGCCGCTATTCTCGATAACAACCGCGGCGATGTGGTCGGAGACAAAACCTTCGGCAGCGGTTCGGTGCAGAAGGTAATCGACATTCCCGACGGTTCGGCGCTCATTCTGTCAGTCGCGAAATATTACACCCCGAGCGGCAAGGTGATCGAAGATCCTGATCCGCAGCATGCAGGCATCACTCCAAACGTTCTGGTTGCGAGCAGTCTGGACGACCTCTCGATCGACGATGAAGACGCCGCGCCAGCGGCACCAGAGAAGCCGAAGCAACCCAAGGATGATGACCAGCTGCGCAAAGCTGTTGAGTTGCTGAAGACGCGCAGCTAATTCCTGAGCTCTACAACTGAAGTGCGCCGGAGACGATCCGGCGCATTTTCTTTTGTAGCCCGTTTTGTACTTCATTTCGACGCTATCCGGCGATAATAAGCAGAACAGCTCAGCAACTCTGGATCGGCGTAAGCGGATGAGGATCGAAATCAATCTCGCGACCAGCCAGGAATCTGCCATCACGACGGCAGTCAAGTCAGGCGGAGTCGGATTCGTTTTTATGGCGCTGGTTGCCGCCATGATCGGGACCTTCGGGGGATTGTTTCTCGTGTATACCACCGATCTTCCTCAAATTGATCAGCTCGAGCGCTATCACCCGAGTGCCACAACGGAACTGTACGACGATAAAGGACGCCAGATAGGCTCATTTGCGCTGCAGCGGCGCGTGATCGTCACTTACAACGACATTCCCAAAGTCCTGCGCGACGCAGTGATCTCGATCGAAGACAAGGACTTCGAGCGGCATTGGGGCGTGGACCTCTGGCGAGTGCTCGGAGCAGCGTACCGCGACTTCCGCTCCGGCGGACGCGTGCAGGGAGCGTCGACGCTCACCATGCAGCTCTCGCGCAATCTCTTTCTCTCGGCCGACAAGAACGTCGGTCGCAAGATTCAGGAAGCGATCCTGGCGATGCAGATCGAGCGGCACTTCACTAAGCAACAAATCTTTACGATGTACGCCAACCAGATATTTCTTGGTCACGGCGTGTATGGATTCGAAGCCGGAGCCGAATTCTATTTCGGGAAGCATGCCAAGGATCTGAAGCTGGAAGAAGCCGCATTGCTTGCCGGCATTCCAAAAGGACCGGCGATATATTCTCCGCTGCGAAATCCGGAGCGTGCGCTCCATCGCCGCAACATCGTCATCAACGCTCTTCTTGAAGATGGCAAGATCACAGCCGAAGAGGCTGCGAAAGCGAAGTCTGCTCCCGTTCGTCTGCACATCCAGAATGCTCCGGGCACGATCGCGCCGTACTTTGTCGAGGAAGTCCGGCGGTATCTGGAATCAAAATACGGCACGGAAGAGGTGCATGAGGGCGGATTGCGCGTGTACACATCGCTCGATCTCGATTATCAGAAGGTAGCCAATCGGGCGGTCCTGGACGCGCTCGCCGCATACGAGCATCGCCATGGGTGGAAGAATGGGCACGGCACCGTTTTCGATTTGGGACAAACAGTCTCAACCTATACGAATCCGGATTGGGATCAGCCGCCTGAAGGCGGCGATTACGTTCACGGCTTAGTTATTGCCAAGGCCCCAGGATTCGTTCTGGTGAAGCTCGGCCGCTACCTCGGCCGCCTCACGTCGCAAGACATTGCATGGACCAAGACCAAAGATCCCGCCAGGCTATTTAAGCCCGGCGACATCGTCTATGTGCGCGTGCTGGAGACTCCGCCTGCCAAACCCGAATTGGGAGGTCCTCCGTTGCGGCTGGCGCTCGAAGAAGAATCGGGAGTCGAAGGCGCGCTGATTGCGATTGACAATTCAACTGGCGACGTCAAAGCGCTGGTTGGTGGTCGAGATTTTGACGAGTCGAAATTTGATCGCGCAACCCAGGCTTTGCGCCAGGTTGGGTCCTCGTTCAAGCCGTATGTTTACACAGCAGCCATCGACCGCGGCGCCAAGCCTGATGACACGATTCTAGACGCGCCCGCCAGCTTCTCGGCTGCTTCAGGACCGTGGTCCCCTCACAACTACGACAACAGATTCGAAGGCGAAATTACGCTGCGTCATGCGCTCGCGGAGTCACGCAACATTCCAGCTGTGAAGCTCGCTGCCCAAGTCGGAATGCCCGAGGTGATCGCTTATGTTCGGCGTTTCGGGATCAGTTCCAGAATAGAACCGTATCTGCCTGTTGCACTGGGAGCCGCGGAACTCACGCTCGAAGAACAGGTATCAGCTTACACGACATTTCCTAATGACGGCGTACGCGCAATGCCGCGATTTATCCGTAAAGTCGTCGATTATGAGGGCCACACACTGGAGGAGAACTATCCGGAAGTAAAGGACGTCATTAGCGTAGATACCGCCCGCACTATGACCAGCATGCTGCAAACCGTGATGCAACACGGTACGGCAAGCGCTGCGGGCGCCAGATTGAAGCATCCGCTGGGTGGCAAAACCGGCACTACGAATGATTATACTGACGCCTGGTTTATTGGCTTTTCGCCATCCATTACGTGCGGAGTGTGGGTCGGCTTTGATGAAAAGAAATCTCTCGGCGACGGCGAAACCGGATCGCTGGCGGCTCTTCCAATTTGGGAAGAGTTCATGCGGACGCCGATTGCAGAACGTCCGCAGGAAAGGTTTCCCGGCAAACCCTCGCGAACACCGATTGTGATGAAAGCTCAGACAGCAGTAACAAAGGCTGTTCCTACTCTGGCCAGGTGAAAATCGGCTTGATATTCCCTAACTGTATATCTACGAGCTGAGATGCTGCGGTTCTTAAAACTACTCACCCAATCCCTCCTTCTCTTGCTCATTGCGCTCTTTTCGGCGCTGGCGGCAATGCGGTTGGCAATCCACGGACGGGAGGTACGCGTCCCCGACTTGCGCGGCATGGCGATGGTTAGGGCTGAGGCAGCCGCGAATGACAGTGGGCTCATCGTTTCAATCGAGGACAGGTTTTACAGTTCAACCGTAGGCGAAGGCGCAGTAATCTCTCAATTTCCCGCAGCCGGGGCTCGAGTAAGGCGGGGATGGCGCATTCGGGTGGCAGAAAGTTTAGGTCCGCAGCGGGTGACAATTCCAGACCTCAAAGGCCAAACTGAGCTGGCAGCGACGTTAAACCTGCATCAGCGCGGCCTCGAACTCGGAACGATTTCGCCCATTTCCACCACAACCCTACCAGGCGAGATTGTTGCGCAATCGCCTCCTCCCGACGCCACCGAAGTCTCGGAACCGAAAGTGAACGTGTTGATTGCGGAACCACTCGCAAAGCCCGAGTACGTGATGCCCGACTTCATTGGACGGGATCTATCTTTCGCTAAACAGAAGATCGCAAAGGTGGGACTGCCGCCACCACAGGTGTCGGTTGCACCTGCACCGCCTATTGCCGTAGTCGAGGCTTCGGTGCCCAGTACGGCAGTAGCGCCGGTTCGAATTCCTAATTCAGGAAAGATCATCAGCCAGACTCCAGCCCCAGGCTCACGTGTGCGCGCAGACACTCAGATTCGATTGCAGATTGCCAGGTAACGCAACAATTCCCCGCATCAAGAAACGAGCCTCTCCCCCGCCTGCGGGCGATAACCCCGAACGAAATCGCCAGCCATCATTCGGCGCTTTCCTTCGGGCTGTAGCTCGAGTAGCTCAAGTGCACTTTCATGGCAGCCTATTAGCATTCGATCGCCTTCAATGAACACTTCGCCAGAAGAGAGATTTCGGAATTCCGACGTTGGTTGTGCTGCAACAATCGCGAGCTTCTTACTGCGAAACGTGGTAAAGCATCCCGGCCAAGGCTGAAACCCGCGCAGCCGGTTATAGATCACCTCAGCGGATAGTGTGAAGTCTGCTTTTCCATTCTCTTTTTCCAAAATAGGAGCAAGAGATGCCTGGCTGTGATCCTGCGGACGTGGAGTAATCGTGCCTTTCTCAAGACCTCGTAATGTCTCGAGCATCGAATCCGCTCCGACTTCGGCGAGCCGAGCACCATAACTGATCGCAGTGTCGTCTGATTCGATGGCGAGTTCGCGCTGGAGGAGAATATCTCCGGTATCCAGTCCTTCGTTCAGCAGCATGGTTGTCACGCCGCTTAGGCGTTCTCCATTGGCAATGGCCCACTGAATCGGCGCTGCGCCGCGATATTTCGGCAACAGCGATCCATGCAGGTTGATATTTCCGTATCTGGGCAGCGTCAGCATCCAAGGTGGAACAATCCGTCCGTAACCCACGACGATGATTGCGTCGGCTGCAATACTCTCCAGCAATGCACGGAATTCAGCGTTGTTTTTGATTTTCTCGGGCTGCTCGATTCGGAGCGCATGCTTCTGAGCGGTTCGCTTAACTGGGGAGGGCGCAAGCTGCAGCCCGCGTCCTTGAGCTCGATCGGGTTGAGTTACCACCAAGGCGATCTCGTGCTCTCGAATCAGTTCTTGCAGAGTGGGAACCGCGAATTGTGGCGTGCCGCAGAAGACAAGCTTCATGCTTCTTAAGCTAGTAGCAGCGCATCACGCTTCGACGCGCGGCATCATCGGAATGAGGCGAGTGTTCTTGAACTCCGACAGGACGGCATTCAGATGGTCGAGGGTTTCGTCCACGGACAGAGTGTACATTTCGCGGCCGTTGTCGTAGCCGGTTTCGATCGCGTTCTTGAGGTAGTGACCTGCGATCTGGATCGCGAGTGGATCAGTGATCGCTTTGCCGGTTTGCTCTTTGTATCTGACCCAGGCGAGATGCGGGAGCGAGATCCACACTGAGCGCCCGCCGGCAAGGAACTTAATGTCGATTGCGTCGGCGTGGCGAGTGGCAATCGCCACGATGACAGCCTGATACATGCAATGGATTGGCTCGCCGGACCAGCGATCGATAGCTGTGAAGTCGTCATACATGGCAGAAGAAAAAATATAACATGCGGCTTTGTGACAGATTCTGTTAGCCGACGTGAACCAACAGCGTGCGCTCTCGGCCAGATGGTGTTGCTGTGCAAAAGTCTCATGCGCCAAGAGATTTCTGTCTGAAACGGCAACGCGCCAGCGAAAACCCTGCCGGACGCCTCTCACGCTATGGATGTGCCATTGCTTTCGGTGTTTCTAGCCGTTTCTGCATATCTTCGAGAGTAATGCCCTTGGTCTCTGGATAAACGAAAAGCACCACAAAGAACTGAACGACCATCATCAGGCAGAAGAACATGAATGGATAAGCGCCGGAACGCGCTGCCATATGGGGGAAGATTCCGGAAATGAGCGCGTTCATCGCCCAATGGGTAAAGCTGCCCAGACTCTGGCCTTTGGCGCGCACCAGATTGGGAAAGACCTCGCCAAGATAAACCCAGATCACCGCGCCCTGCGAAGCTGCGAAGAAAGCGATGTATCCAATAAGCAGCCAGACTAGTAGATCCTTGTGCTGATGAAGTGCAAAGATGGTTGACACGCCCGCAAGGCAGAGAGCCGTTCCTACGGCTCCGATCAGTAGCAATTTCTTGCGGCCCACCTTGTCGATGACCGACATAGCGATCATGGTAAAGACCAGGTTCGTCGCTCCAATCGCGACTGCCTGAAGATCGCCAGAAATTTTTCCGAACCCGGCACTGGCAAAGATATCGTTTAAGTAATAAAGGATGGCGTTAATGCCTGAGAGCTGGTTGAAAGCTCCGATAGAAATGGCCAGAAAGATCGGCAAGGCGTAACGCCGCTGGAACAGGGTTTCTTTCCCGAGCTCTCTTGATTCGGCAATAGAATCCACGATCTCGCGTAGGCGCTGCTCATAGTTCTCTTCGCCGATAACCTGCAGTACCTTCCGCGCTTCCTCAACGCGGCCGACATCAGCCAACCATCGCGGGCTCCGAGGAATACCAAACAGCATTACGAAAAACAGAAACGCGGGAATGGCGGAAACACCGAGTTCCCATCGCCACTCTGCGGTGCCTAAGCCGGCAAGTCCAATGAGGTAATTCGAAAGATAAGCGAGCAGGATCCCGAGGACGATGTTGAATTGGAAAAATCCCACCAGTCGCCCCCGCCAAGCCGCAGGCGCGATTTCCGCGATATACATCGGCCCGAGCACCGATGAGCCCCCGATTCCTAATCCGCCGATGAACCGGAATACCACGAGGGACGGCCAGTTCCAGGCAAAAGCGCAGCCCAGTGCCGATATGAAGTACAACACCGCCATCACGCGGAGGCTATCGCGGCGCCCGTAGCGATCGCCTGGGAAGGCAGCCAACGCCGCGCCAATAAGGGTGCCGACCAGAGCGGCGGCAACGGTAATGCCGAGCGAATCGGGTGAGAGGTGGTACTGCTCGCTAAGACCGCGGGTCGTTCCAGAGATGACTGCGGTATCGAATCCGAACAGCAGTCCGCCGAGCGCGGCTACAATGGTGCTCTTGAGCAGGGATGAGTTCAGTTTCATCGCGAGAGTCGAGCGCCAATCGTACCCGGCTATTGTGTTCGCCGCAAGGTATGCACGGTCACGTTTATTTTGCCGCTAGTGAGAGAAATCAAACACGCAATTTAGAATGGAGCGTGATTTCCCAAGCATCTAGCCGGAAACAACTCACTCCTGCCAACACACGCGAAGTTCAGCTGATCCGGGCGGAGAACTTGGTCCAGCTCTCGAAGCTGGTTCATGGGTTCAGTACTCGCGTGGGCGGGTCTTCCGAAGCCTACGGCGGAAAACAGCTTAACCTCGGTTTCACCGCACCGGATAAGCGCGAATTTGTCGAGCGTAATCGCCGCGCTTTTGTTCAGGCTTTGACAGGGCGGGAGCGCTCACTGCCTCCGCTCATCAGCCTTCGCCAAATTCATTCCGGATTGGTTCACATCCTCAAGAGCAAAGATTCGATTCCCAAATCGGCCCTCAAAGGAGACGGAATAATCACCAGCCACCCCGACGTGCTCCTTGCGATCCAGGTTGCTGATTGCGTGCCGGTTCTGGTGGCCGACGCGCAGCGTGGAGCAGTAGGAGCTTTTCACGCAGGATGGCGGGGAACGGTAAAGCGAATCGTGGAGCGCGGAGTCGGCAGCATGAGAGCGGTGTTTGGGTGCGAGCCCCAGGATCTATATGCAGCGATTGGACCGTGCATTCACTCCTGCTGCTATGCCGTCGGCGACGAGGTTATCGATGAATTCACGTCGCAGTTTGCTTATTCGAAGGAGTTGTTTTCCGAGGTTTACGATCGCGATCCAATCAAGGAGAAATACCCTCTCTTATTCCTCACCGCGCGGGCTCCCGGACACAGCAACATCGGGCCGCAGATTCACCTGGATCTGGTCGAGGCAAACCGGCGTCAGCTTATCGAGGCAGGTGTCCCTTCGGATCACATCTGGGCGGCGGAAGAATGCACGTCCTGCCGCACTGATCTGCTCTTCTCACACCGAGCTGAGGCGGGGTACACTGGGCGGATGATGGGCGTTATCGGCGTCCTTAGCTAAAAACCAAGAACACGAAGGTCACGAAGGCTACGGAGGAGGTCACGAAGGGAGTTTCGGACCTAGCCCTACATGGACCCGGTTCCAGCTGAAGGCGCTGCCGCTGAACCAGCGCCGTTGGAGGTTCCACCGGGGGCATTCACCAGATCCTTCAATTCCTTGCTGGGCTTGAAGAAGGGAATTTTCTTGGCTGGGACATCGACGCGATCCCCGGTCTTAGGATTGCGGCCGATGCGCGAGTTGCGCTGCCGCGTACGAAAGCTTCCAAAGCCGCGAATCTCAATCTTATCGCCCGCGCGCAACGAATGGACGATGCTGTCGAAGATGGTTTCAACGATCACTTCACTGTCGCGGCGGGTGACGTCGGTTATACGGGCAACTTCTTCGATCAGATCAGCCTTCGTCATAAGTTGTACATTCCACCTGAGATGCGGCAATCCGTCAAGTGCTAAGACTGGGTTCAACAGTTTTATTTATAGCGACGATCCATCGAACCTCTAGCGTTCGCAACCGCCTATACGAGAGCCACTGAGATCACCTCAGAGTGTCGAGAAAGCTTGCGTCGGATCAGCCGTTACTCTGGCTTCGGATTGTGCAATTCTGGTTTGGACCCCAAAGCGCCTCTTTTTACCTTTTCTACGCAAAAAACAGCGACATATAAGTGATTCTTCCATTCCGACGCACGAACATGACCAAACTTCTTCCCAAAACCTCGAAAGTTTGGCTCCAGACAGGATTTAACAGCAATCCTCGCTGTTCTCCCTAAATCACAGAATCTTAGTGGTTTAGCACGTCGTACTGAGCACCAGCCATAAAAATCAGGGATTTAGAGCGATTTTTTCGTCCCATAATGAAACTCGCCCCAGATCAGTCCCTCGGTATCTTACAGCGCTGTCGTCACGCCACTCGTGTGGTTGCTGCAGAGATTAGCGGCCACTGATCGATCGTTCAGATTAAGATTGAAGAGGTCGGAAAGCCGCTTAAGCATGAGCGGCTTTGATCTTTTTTGGTCGATTAGGCCGGAAGGTCCCAGCCGGCAAGGATGAGGACACCCCAGTTTTCAGTTTCTATTGATTTGCGCATCTAGCTTTGCCCGTTTGCAGGATTCGCACTTGAGGATGGAATGACCGCGCTGAAACGCCCGATTGCCATTTATTACGAACATCCACATTGGTTTGACCGCCTTTTTGCCGAATTGGACCGCCGCGGCACTCCCTACGAGCGCGTGGATGCCACTCACCATCATTTTGACATTCAGCCGAATGGCAATCGCAGCTACTCGCTGGTGTTCAACCGTATGAGTCCATCGGCATACACTCGCGGACACGGACACGGAATCCACTACACGGTCAGTTATCTCGAGCATTTGGAGCGTCTGGGCACGCGCGTCATCAATGGCTCTCGCGGGTTTCGTTACGAAATTTCCAAGGCCTCACAGCTTTCGTTACTGCATTCGCTAGGGCTGCCGTATCCGCGTGCGCGAGTCATCAACCACGCCGAAGAGGCTCCAGCGGCTGCCGAGGGATTCCGCTTCCCGGTTATTCTCAAGCCCAATGTCGGAGGCAGCGGAAAGGGCATTGTGCGATTCGATACATCTGAAGCTCTGGCGCAGGCAGCGCGAAATGGGCAGCTTTCTCTCGGGCTCGACAGCACCGCTCTGATTCAGGAATTCATTCCCGCACGCGACGGCTATATCACGCGAGTGGAAGTAGTCGGCGGAAAGTACCTGTACGCGATCAACGTGCACATCACTGGCGAGACCTTCGATCTCTGTCCCGCCGATATCTGCAAGACCACTACAGGCGTTGAACTCAATTTAGCCACTTGCGCAGTCGAGGCTCCCAAAGCGGGACTGCGCGTCGAAGGCTGCACACCGCCGCCGCAGGTGATTGAAGATGTCGAGCGCATTATGCAGGCCGCAGGCATCGACGTTGGCGGCATCGAGTACGTGATCGACGATCGCGACGGCCAGCGGTACTACTACGACATCAATGCGCTCTCGAACTTCGTCTCCGATGGCCCGCGCGTCATCGGATTCGACCCGTTTGTGAAACTCGTCGATTACCTCGAACACGAGGCGCAGGAATCGCTCAAGAAGGAGGCAGCAGCTTAATGCGATACGGATATTGGCTTCCAGTATTTGGCGGATGGTTGCGCAACGTGGAAAACGAAGACATGCAGCCCACCTGGGAATATGTGAGCCGTCTGGCGCGACGCAGCGAGCAAATCGGCTACAGTCTCACGCTCATCGCCGAACTCAATCTCAACGACATTAAAGGCGTGGATGCGCCAGCGCTCGATGCCTGGTCTACCGCAGCTGCGTTGGCTGCGGTCACGCACGAGCTGGAGTTGATGGTCGCGGTCCGCCCTACGTTTCACCTTCCGGCGTTACTGGCGAAGCAGGCGGCGAATATCGATCAGATCAGCAATGGTCGTGTTTCTCTCAACGTCGTTTCCTCCTGGTGGGCGGAGGAAGCCCGCAAATTCGGAGTGCACTTTGAGCAGCACGACGATCGCTACGCGCGTACGTCGGAGTGGCTCGACATCATCGATTCCGCCTGGAAGCACGATCATTTTTCCTATTCTGGGAAATATTATTCGGTGCAGGACACAGTGGTGCAGCCGAAGCCAGTCGCGAAGCCGCGGCCGACGATCTATGCCGGTGGAGAATCCGAGGCAGCAAAGAACCTAATCGCCTCCAAATGCGATGCCTACGTGATGCATGGCGATCCACCACCGCGCATACGCGAGAAAGTAGCCGATCTGGCGCAGCGCCGCGAGAAGTTCGGCCTTGGTCCGATGAAGTATGGTGTGGCGGGCTATGCCATTGTTCGCGATAGCGAAGCCGAAGCACAGCGCGAGCTTGCGCGTATCACCGACGTGAAGCAGAGCGCGGCTGGCTACGGCAACTATCAGCAGTGGTTGGCGAACACCCAACTAGAACAGCGCGTCTCGCTCGAAGACTACTCGGTCTCAAATCGCGGTCTTCGCTCAGGCCTGGTAGGAACGCCGGAGCAGGTCCGCGAACGCATTGCCGAATTCGAGGATGCGGGAGTCGATCTTCTGCTCCTGCAGTTCAGTCCGCAATACGAGGAGATGGAACGCTTCGCAGCTCAGGTGATCGGAAACGAAGCCGCAGGCGCGCAGGTGCCCGCTGCTACTGGCGCGGCGTAAACCCGATTGAAGCTTCTCATTCATGAAAGTCCATCAGCGTGAAAGCAAGACGAACGTTGTTTGCTCTCGCCGTTTGTGCAGGCACAACCTTTGCACAACAAGACACTACTCCAGCCGCAAAGCCGCAGGCGCAGCAGGAGACAGTCATCGTCACGGGCACCTACGAACCTGCCCCGCTGCAAGCATCTGATCGCACCCTCGAGGTAATCGACACAGGCGAATCGCCTTTGCTCTTCCGTAATTGGGCTGATGCACTCCGTTTGGATCCTTCTGTCGATCTGCAGCAGCGTGCGCCGGGAACGCAGGCGGACCTTTCCATTCGCGGTAGTTCCTTTGGCCAAACGCTTGTCCTCGTGGACGGTATTCGTATAAACGACGCCCAATCCGGTCATCACAATCTGGATCTTCCCATTCCGTTCGAATCCGTGGAAAGAATCGAAGTGCTGCATGGCAGTGGATCGACTCTTTACGGAGCGGATGCAGTTGGCGGAGCCGTGAATTTCATCACTGCTCCTCCCCTGCAGAGCGAAGTCCGCGTAGGAGCGGCAGCCGGGAATTACGGCAGCAATTCCCAGAATGGATCGGCAGCACTGCTTGGAACAAATTGGTCTGAGCAGCTTGCCTTTACGCGAGATTTTTCATCTGGCTTCATGCCTGATCGCGACTACCGCAACTTCGCTGCTTCTTCTGAAACACGATTTGAATCGGCCTTAGGGCATGGTGATTTTTTACTCGGACTGAGCGATCGTCCATTCGGCGCAAATCAGTTCTATGGCAACTTCAATTCCTGGGAGCGCACCAAGGGATGGTTTCTTGCGGCTTCACAGCAGATCGCATCGTCTGCCCAGCTCGTGTTTTCTTATCGCCGCCATACTGATGAGTTCATCCTGCTGCGCGACCATCCTGAGGTTTACGAGAACAATCACATCACTCAGAGCTGGCAGGGCGCAATTCGCGCTCGCCACAAGATCAGCGAAAATAACCGGGTGTATTACGGCACCGAGATCTTCGAAGACGCGATCGACAGCAACAATTTGGGCAGTCATTCGCGCACACGCGGCGCCGGCTATGTAGATTTCGACGCGCGCGCATTGCGCCGCTGGTCGTTTTCTGGCGGTGTGCGCGAGGAATTTTTCAGCGGATCGCTCAAGCAGTTCACTCCTGAGCTGACCACCGGCTTTGCCATTCGTTCCAATTTGAGACTGAAGGCTTCGATCAGCCGTGCCTTCCGTTTGCCGTCTTACACGGATCTGTATTATCACGATCCCGCAAACCTCGGGAATCCGAACCTGCGTCCCGAAACCGCTATGGGATTCGAAGGCGGAGTGGAATGGACCTCCGGATTACGTTGGGCAACCAGCGCAACAGTATTTCAACGCCGTGAGCATGAAGTCATCGACTACGTGCGAGCCAACAGCGCATCTATCTGGCAGGCGGTGAACATTCAGAACATCAATTTCACCGGCTTTGAAGGAGTGATCCGCGCGCGACTGACTAACTCGCAGTCTCTCGCTCTTGCGTATACCGGTTTGTACGGAGCACAGCAAAGTCTTGCCGGCCTGGAATCGCAGTACGTATTCAATTATCCAATCAGCCAGGGGACTGCGAACTGGCTTGGGAGCCTGCCGCGCGGCATCGCTTTTCGCTTTCGCGCTGGCGTGACCCAGCGGTATCAGACCGATCCTTATCCTCTGGTTGAAATGGCGCTCACGCGTGATTTTCATTGGGCGCGGCCATACGCGCAGATCAGTAACCTCACCAACGCTGGCTACGCGGAAATTCAAGGCGTGCGCATGCCGGGCCGGTCTTACCTGCTCGGCCTGCAACTGCGTTTCGCTCGCGCCTCGCAGACTCCAGGAACAAAGCATGGAGATTAGCTGATCGAGTTGGTCGGAGCGGCTTCAGGCGCGGGTTTGCTAAACTTAAGGTTTCCATGTCACAGATTCAACGCAGGAAGACTCCGGCAGTTCTGATCGGTAACGTGCGGGTAGGCGGAGATGCTCCGGTCGTGGTGCAGTCGATGACCAACACCGACACAGCTGACGTTCAGGGCACTATTAAACAAGTCGCTGCACTGGCTCGCGCCGGTTCCGAATTGGTCCGTGTAACCGTGAACAACGACGCTGCGGCGCAGGCAGTGGCGCATATCGTCGAGGGCCTTGAGAGCATCGGTGTTCACGTTCCGGTGATCGGGGATTTCCACTATAACGGCCACCTTCTGCTGAAGAAATATCCTGGCTGCGCGCGCAGTCTGGCGAAGTACCGCATCAACCCCGGCAACGTTAGTATCGGCAAAAAAGATGACGAGAACTTTCGCACGATGATCGAAGTTGCCGTCGAGAACCAAAAGCCAGTGCGCATTGGAGTGAACTGGGGATCGCTTGACCAGCAGTTGCTTACACGCATGATGGATGAGAACTCACGCCGTCCGGATCCGCTCGATGCCCGCGATGTGACGATGGAAGCGATGGTGGTGAGTGCCCTGAATTCGGCGGCTATGGCCGAGAAATACGGGTTGCGTGCAGATCAGATCATCATCAGTGCAAAAGTTAGTGGCGTACAGGATCTGCTTGACGTTTATCGCAGTCTTGCGTCGCGCTGCTCGTACGCATTGCATCTCGGATTGACGGAAGCCGGAATGGGAATGAAGGGCATCGTTGCGAGCGCTGCCGCTCTCGCTCCGCTTCTCATGCAGGGTATAGGTGACACCATTCGTGTCTCCCTGACTCCCGCCCCAGGCGGAGATCGCACAGAAGAAGTTCTGGTCGCGCAGCAGATTCTGCAGTCGCTGGGAATTCGCAGCTTTGCCCCGCAGGTGACTGCTTGCCCCGGATGCGGGCGGACGACGTCCACGTTCTTCCAGGAAATGGCGGAACAGATTCAGAGTTATCTGCGCACCAGCATGCCTGCCTGGAAGCAGAAGTATCCGGGTGTCGAAGAGATGAAGCTCGCGGTGATGGGCTGCGTTGTGAACGGGCCGGGCGAATCGAAACACGCCAACATCGGCATCTCGTTGCCGGGAACCTTCGAAGAACCCAAAGCTCCTGTGTTTGTCGATGGAAGATTGATGACTACTCTGCGCGGCGATCACATCGTCAAGGAGTTCATCCACATTCTGGATGAGTACGTTGAGACTCGCTACGGCGCCGCTTCCAAATCCGCCGAGAACAAGGCCGAGTTCGCGACCAAGGCCTAGTTCCGCGGAGACGCCCTGCCTTCGCCTGACATTTCGTCACCACATAGAGGGCGTCGATGACTGGCGGCCGCTTAGCCTCCTCCGGTCCCGTTACGAGCGCAACTGAGACCGGTTATGAAAACGGTAGTAAGGGTGCACTGCTGAGCCCAACTACTACCACTTATAAACCTATCGTGCTGCCAGCGTTCCGTATGCAACACCGACCCATACCAGGAAGAGGGCGCAATTGATCCCAATCCGGAACAGCGTGTTGTCGACCAAAGAGTTGTACTTTGCATCGAACATTTTCCTATCTCCTCTCGGATCTATAGACGGCTTGGGGCGTCTGTCGTTAGTAGGTACGCGAAAAAATCTTGCGGAGTTCCATTCTGGAGCTTGGAAATTTTCTTCTATTTGCTGCTAACGCCTGGAGAGCCTCGTCGTCTCGGTGCCATTTGGGCCAGGGCGGCAAAGAGCATGGCGTGAGCCCTGGACTAACGTGTGGGCAGACGCAAAGCACGCGGGCGCCTATCACCTATTGGCAGGCGATCTGTCGCTGCGCAACACAAAAAAACCTGAAGCTCTGAGATACAGAACTTCAGGTCGGTTGCTTATCAGGAGAACTATTTCCCGAACGTGTACCCGAGAGCCAAGCTATAACGGACCACGTTGGGAGATGTGAACTCGAGGTTGTTCTTAACGTAGTAATAGTGGATTTCAGGAGCGATGTAGACCGAGTGAGTTGCGTACAAGCGCAGTGCTCCGCCGAGGTGAGTAAGAAAATGATTGCTGCTGACGAAGTTCTGGCATCCGCCCGTTGTGGGATTGATACTCACGCAGGTGTCCTGGTAAAAGCGCGTGCTCTGGCCGCCAATGCCTGCTTGGAGCGCGAAACCGACGCGCGTTATCTTGCGGGCGTATACGGCATTTATGTCCCAGAAAATCGGCCGATAGTCGATGAATCCTTGATAAAGACCTTTTGTCGCCCTCCACGAGACGTTGCCGCCGACGCCAAGATTGTGGACGAGTGTGAAGTCGGCTCCGAAGCTCGGATACACGCCGCCACTCAGGGATTGTGCCGCGTTATTTACGTTGGTGATGTCAAAGTTCGACGCCGACTGCGAATGTATTCCGCTGATTCCGAACTGGCCATCGAATTGTTGCGCATGGGCAGAAACAGCAAGAGCAAAGCATGAGCACATGAACAGCAATGCAAGTTTTCTCACGTAACCTCCGAACTCGACCAGAATAGCGCGATTCGGCGCCTTCGCAGCGCACACCGCCATTTACCACTGAGACACATCTTCGGCCGGAAATGTTGTGCTTTGGCGCGAGATTACCTGACTCGGCGGTTGTGGTCGAGGCGGTCGGGATAAAGTTCGATGACCTTGGGACGGGTGCTCGATGAGTCTTGCGTAACTTCGAACCGATATCCGCCCAATACGACAAGCTCCGTGCGGGAGGCTTTAACGCGCTGCCCGATTTGGGAACTCTCCGGTTCCTCAGAACGAGGCATGATTTTAATCGCGAGATAGATCATCAGCAGGAAGCCGGCGATGACCCAACACAGTTGGAGCCAGAGCAGAGCGTCGGCGAGTCGTTCCCAAATGCCAGAATGCAACTGGCGCCTCCGCGCAGGTTGGAATAAAACGAGCGGAGATGATCAGGCAGTCATCTCCGCCCACGTCGCCGAGGACGACCAGGAGAGACACCATGAAGCGTTGAGCTCATCCTCGGCATCGCCCAGCCGGAGTCGGCATTCGGATGCCGCTTCCGTCATGCCTATAAGACGCCTTTTCCGCGGGAATGAAGCTTAAAACATGCCACTTCGATGTAAAGAAAGGTAAACTCTTCCGGCTGCCAAACGAAACATGACACAATTCTCACAGCGCAACATGTTGGAAAGAATTTTGATCATCGACGACGACGCTGAGCTCTGCGAGATGCTGTCGGAATACCTCCACAAAGAAGCATTCGAAGTGGAGAGCGTGCAGCACGGTATCCGCGGTCTGGAGCGGGCGCGCACGGGTAGCTACGACCTCATTGTGCTCGACGTCATGCTTCCTGGCATGAACGGTTTCGACTTACTGCGCGAACTGCGCACGACCTCCGACATTCCCGTTCTGCTGTTGACCGCCCGCGGCGACGAGCTTGATCGCATTGTCGGCCTGGAGATTGGAGCGGATGATTATCTTCCGAAACCATTCAATGCGCGCGAGCTTCTGGCTCGCATTCGCGCTATCGGACGCCGCAACTCTCGCAGTACGAATTCTCCGAAGCATCCTGTAAGCGTTGGCGATGTAGAGCTCGATCCTGGGACGCGTACGATTACGCTGAATGGCAAAGTGCTGGAGGTCACGACAGTCGAATTCAATTTACTCGAAATGCTGCTGCGGTCCGCTGGCAACGTCGTGAGTCGTGATGACATCGCCTCGACCGTTTTGGGACGCGAGCTGAGTCCATTTGATCGCAGCATCGACGTTCATATCAGCAAGTTGCGCAAGAAGCTGGGAAATTTGCCCACCGGCCGTGAGCGCATCAAGACCATTCGCAATACCGGGTACATGTATGTTTCCATGGCGAGAGTTCCGGTAAAGGAGAAGCAGCTTCGGTAATATGCGCAGCCTCTTTTTCAAGATCTTTGCTTCATTCTGGCTCTGCACAGTGCTGATCTTTGGGGTCTTCATTGCCACGACACAGCGTCCGACCGAAGATCAGCTTCGCGCCGCGGTGCATCGCGGTCTCAGCCCCGCAATTCTCTCCAATGCCGAACTTCTGATTCGCGCGTATGAAAGCGGCGGATGTCCTGCGCTGGTGGCCGGACAACGTTCCGTGGAACCAGGACGCATGCCTCTCGATCTTCTCGATGGAAAAGGGGAGGTACTTTGCGATTCCCGCCATCGCAAAATGACCCTCGAACCTTTGCCTCAGCCAGGCACAGTTGACTTCAGAACCATCGATAAGCAGCGCTTCGGTATTACCGGTCTGCTGGAAGGCAAATCCGCGAGCTATTTTGCAGTCTTCGAGCTGCGCCGCATCGAGCCGCCTCTTGGACGCGGTCCTATTTTGAAACGGCTTACGCTGGCCATTATCATTTCCGGTCTGATCTGCGCTCTGCTCGCCCGTTATCTCACGCGCCCGATTACGCGACTGCGTGCTGCGGCACAACGGATCGCCGCTGGCGACCTTAAAGCGCGAGCCAGCAAAGGCTCGCCTCAGCTCGACGAAGTCGGCCAGCTAGTCAAAGACTTCGACTACATGGCTGAACGTCTCGAGTTGCTCATCGGAGCGCAGCAGCGTCTCATTAGCGATGTTTCGCACGAGCTGCGCTCGCCCCTTACGCGTCTCAAACTAGCCCTGGATCTGGCCCACGGCGAAGGTCACAACGCTCTCTCTCCCACTCTCGATCGCATCGAGCGCGAGGCGGAGCGATTAAGCGGGCTGGTCGGAATGCTGCTCACATTATCGCGTCTTGAGGCAGGCGAATCGATGCCGCAGACCAGCATGGTCCAGCTTCCGGATCTGTTGGCCGAGATTGCGGCGGATGTGGAGATCGAAGCTCAATCGCGTGGCTGCTCCATAGCGCTCGAGCGCATGCAGGAGTGTGCCGTCGAAGGCAATCAGGAGCTGCTGCGCAGTGCATTCGAGAACGTCGTGCGGAATGCGATTCGCTATACCGAACCCGGAACCTCAGTGCGAATCAGCACGAAATGCGAGAGTAGCGACGTGAGAATCGTGGTCGAGGACCATGGCCCCGGAGTTCCCGAATCAGAACTCGACAATCTGTTTAAGCCTTTCTATCGCGTCGACACTTCGCGCGAGCGGAGGACGGGCGGCGTGGGACTGGGACTCGCGATTGCAGAGCGATCGATCAAACTCCACAACGGCAAAATCCGAGCCGGCAACTTGAGAGGAGGAGGATTTCAAATTGAAATCTCCCTCCCACTCGCGGTTGTGACTGTCTAAGCACCGCTATCCAACTCTGCGAATCCTGTCATCTCGCTTTTGCTCCTCGCGAGTGCGAGTATCGGTCGCTCGCAGTGCGGGATCCGTTCTGTCGATGTTGCCGCGTACGCGCGTGCGGCTCACGAGAATCCCAATCAGAAACAATCCAATGACGATTCCAAGGGCGATCCAGAACCACTGCGTTGTACCGGCTGTTCCCGGATTGGTAATCGTATTCGAGCGGCCCTTCGCCGGATTGTTGCCGGTGTCGTCCTTCGCCATTCCGTTGTTGTCGCTGTTATCGCCTGGATTGCCTGCAGCTGGGCTGGCGCTCTGATTTGGATTTACCGCCTGTCCGTTGGCGCTGCCTTCTTTCGACGCCGCGTTCGCTGGATTGGAATTGCCAGGCAGTGCTTGGTTTGGAGTTGATGGGGTTTGGCCCGCAGCTCCACGTTGGGCTGAGGGCGAGGTGCCATTGCTGTTTGGCGTCGCGTTTACGGTATTGCTGTTCGGCTGAGTTCCGCTCGCGGGCGCCTGGTCCGTCGCTGTCGCTTGTCCAAATGCCATCGCGGCGCTTACAAGGCAGGCCGAGAATAGCGTAAGAATTCGTTGCATAACTCTCCTCCCGACATTCAGGATGCGCAAATACTGCTAACTAAGAAAGGTAGAGCGCACCGCCCGTTGCCACACGGATGCAGCGGCCGATTGAGGAGAGCTGCAGGTAGACGTACTGCTCCCGAAGCAGTTCTTGTGAGTTTTGCTGGTCAGAAGCTCAGAAGCTTCGGTACATGTCGTAAATACCGTATCCTGCCAGCACCACGAGCAGCGCGATCGACAATGCGCCGCAGGCACGCACAATCGGCTGCAGCTTGTGCATCCTCTTCTGCAACTCAAGCTGCTCCTGAGCGAGCTGCGTCTCACCTTCGCTCAAGAAGAGCTGATCGTCTTCGTGCATGCTGAGTGTGCTGCGGTAGATGAGAAGAACCACCAAAACCAGGGTGATTCCGCCCCACAGGATGAGCAACATGATCATCGGCGATAGTCCAGACATATTCACCTCGACCGGGTTCGATCTGGTTCGCGAATTCGTTGCCCGGAGCGTTCTGGCCGGGTCGGACCGCATGGGGCTTCATTGGAAGGAGTAATTGCCCCTATTTGCCCGAATTATAGCCCCGTTTCAGGAGAACGGCGGAAGCGCGAAGCACATTTATTTGTGGCTACTCTGGTCAGCAAACGAGTTGCGCCTTGTCAGAAAAGCTGTGGGATGTACCCAGAAATCTCCCACTGGGGCGCAGTGTGGGCCTATACTGCCCGCACGCAACGACTTACCTCTATGCCGGAAAACCACATCAAGCAGCTCCTCGCGATTGCTCACCTTCTTGTAGTCTTAGTGGTGGCCTACTCAACGTTTCCGCTTGAAGCCGCCGACGCTCCATCGGCCGTTCCCACTGCTCCAGTCGCAAAGAAAATTCCGAAAATAACTGAAATCAATGGCCGTAGGTTGATCGACAACTACTCTTGGCTGCGGGATAAGAGCAATCCCGAGGTAAAGGCGTATCTCGAGGCGGAAAACGCCTACACAGAAGCAGTGATGAAGCCGACCGAGGCGCTGCAGAAGAAGCTCTATGACGAGATGCTTGGCCGCGTCAAGGAGACCGACGTCGAAGTCCCATATAAGTACGGCGAGTACTTCTACTACTCGCGGACCGAGGCGGGAAAGCAATATCCGATCCGCTGCCGTCGTAAGGGCAGCATGGAGGCTCCCGAACAGGTTGTTCTCGACTTAAACGAACTCGCGAAGGGCAAGAGCTTCATGGCTGTTGCTGCCTATCAGGTAAGCGACGACGGCAACCTGCTTGCCTACTCGACCGATGACACCGGCTTCCGCCAATACAAGCTTGCAGTAAAGGATCTGCGTACGGGCCAGCTGCTCTCTGATCATATTGAGAAGACCGGCTCGGTGGCATGGGCAAGCGACAACAAAACGCTCTTCTACACGGTTGAAGATTCAGCCAAGCGGCAGTACCGCTTATATCGACACACGGTCGGCACCACGGGCCAAGATGATCTGCTTTACGAGGAAAAAGATGCGCGTTTCAGCATCGATGTCTTCAGGACGCGCAGCAAAGCATATCTGTTTCTCGTTTCGGGAAGCCACACCACGACCGAGGCGCGGTACATAGCAGCCGATCAGCCGCAGGCACAGTGGAAGCTGATCGAGCCGCGGCGACAAGACATCGAGTACTACCCGGATCATAACGGCGAGTTCTTTTACATCCGCGTCAACGACGCGGGCCGAAACTTCAGGCTGGTGAAGGCGCCAGTGAACGCTCCGGGCCGTACGAATTGGCAGGAGGTCATCCCGCATCGCGCCAGCGTGATGCTCGACGATACCGACTTCTTCCGCAACTATTACGTCACTTACGAGCGCGAGCATGGACTGCCCCAGATCTCCGTCACCGATCTGGCCAGCGGTGATTCACATCGCATTCCCTTTCCGGAACAAGCCTATCTGGCGTCGGCATATGTGAATCGCGAATACGACACCGCGAAGTTCCGCTACAGCTATCAGTCGTTTGTCACGCCGCAATCGATCTTCGAATATGACATGGCGAAGGGCGGCGCAACATTGCTTAAACAGAAAGAAGTGCCTGGTGGTTTCGATCCGAGCCGGTATCAGGTCGAGCAGATTTTTGCTCCAGCAACGGATGGCACAAAGATTCCGATTTCAATTGTCTATCTCAAAGGGAAGAAGCTTGACGGCACCGGCGCTCTGTATCTGTATGCCTACGGTTCATACGGAATCTCAGTCGACATCAGCTTTAACTCGAACATCTTCAGTCTCGTTGACCGCGGTGTTGTCTACGCCGTCGCCCATCCCCGCGGCGGCGGCGAAATGGGCAAGACCTGGCACGATGACGGTCGCATGATGCGGAAGAAGAACACATTTACCGACTTCATCGATTGTGCCGAGTACCTCGTGAGCAAGGGCTACGGTTCCAAAGACAAGCTGGTCATTGAAGGCGCTAGTGCAGGTGGTCTGCTAATGGGAGCCGTCACGAACATGCGTCCGGATCTATTCAGAGCAGTGATCGCGAAGGTGCCGTTTGTCGACGTGATGAACACGATGCTCGACGAGTCGCTTCCACTCACCGTGACCGAGTTCGAGGAGTGGGGCAATCCGAAGGAAAAGCCTGCGTTCGACTACATGATCACGTACTCGCCTTACGACAATATCGAGAACAAGGTCTACCCGAACATTCTGGCGAAGACCTCCTTCAACGATAGCCAGGTGATGTATTGGGAGCCGGCGAAATACGTGGCCAAAATGCGAGCCACTCGTGCCGATCACAAAACGCTAATCCTTAAGACCAACATGGGAGCCGGACACGGAGGCGCTTCCGGGCGTTACGACCGCCTCCATGAAGCGGCATTCGATTACGCCTTCATCCTGAACCAGGTTGGGATGACGGATTAGCCACGAGCTATCCAGCGTTGCGCGACAGGGTCGACACTACGCGCAGGCGTTCCTCGAACATCCGCTGCAGATACTCGGATCGCGCCTGAAAGTCGATCATTCGTCCCCGAAGTCGAGGCGGTACCCAGTGCTCCAGGCTCTTGTGAGTCGGCGGAACGTGGAACTCAATGATTTTCGCCATTTTCGTAACTCCCCGCGTGGCGGAACGGTGTGACCGGCTCAGCTCTATTCTTCGACCGGTTCACGAGGGAACCTCTGCCGTCAGAGAACATTGCAGGTACACGGCCAAACCATCAGCAGGAGCTAAACTGCTGATTTTTCTGGCGCAATGAAATGTGCTTTCGTCGCAGGAAATTAAATTCGGAAAACAGCTTCGTTCAGTTCAGGAACTCTGACTAACCAAACGGTTAGATACGGGCACTTCCATCCCATCACTGCTTGTTCAAAACGCTTGACTTGAGAGATTTCCGTTGTGTGAGGCAAATGGTCTTAAGCTTGCACTTTGCTAGGCCGGAGGGAAAGCTATGAACTCGTTTCGGCCAGCGATTCTCACAATGCTAGCGATCTGCTGTGCGGGCGTTGCCAATGCCGCTCAGCAATGTAAACCGGTGGTTGGAAGCTTCGAAGCAAGCGTGCAACCCGCGGATACCTGCTCGGGGCCACTTTGCACGGCGGGACGAGTATGGGGAGGTGTTCAGGGCACCTACAGGTTCACCATGGACAAGATCATTCCCAATGGCGAGCCGGAAGTTCCGACGATCATGTTCTTCACCGGCCACAGTATTGTTTCGCTGAAAAATGGCGATCAGCTCTTTGGAACCGATACGGGAACCATTGATCTGCCTCCCGGAAAGGGCGGTTTCGCCTCTCTGATTACCTTCACCGGAGGCACAGGCTCGATGGCAAATGCGACAGGACAGATCCGTTTGCGTGGAGACTTTAATCCTGTGGAAGGGACCACTAGCGGCGACTATCTGGGAGAGGTTTGTACCTCCCAATAGATTCGAAAAATGAAAGCGGCTCGAAAGGCGTTCTTTCGAGCCGCAATTCTTCAATGGTTGCGCTTTTCTCGACCAGGTCCTTATCAGTGTGCAGGTGTGCGTCCGATGCGGAATCCGATGCTGAATTCCACGGTGTCGAGCTTCTGACGAGCGCTGCGGTCGTAGGTGAATCCCATGTCTACGCGGCGACCGAGATCAGCACTCAGGCCTGTGCTAAAGCCGTTATCTTCAGTGAAGCCCTTGCCGATGATCGCAGCTGCCTGCTGATAGATCGGCTGAGATTTTCCCTTGCCGTTGGTGCTGGGAATCGAGCCTTGCCCGCGATTGAACTCGCTATACAGCTTTTGCAGGCCGAGCGGCAGGTTTTCGTATCCTGCGATCTCGAAATTGAGCACCTTGCCTAAGGGAATTCCTAACCCCGCCTTGTAGTGCGACAGCATACCGAGCGTGGTGTAAGGGCGCTTCACTGCCGTCACCAAAGCACTTGTGTTTGCCAGTCCCAACTCAAGCAGCGGCGAGACGCGACCGAGATCGACTTCGAAATGGTTATTGAAATCGCCGGTGAATCGTCCGGTGCTGAGGCCAAGAGACGTGTCTCCGGTGGGCGCAGTGCCCGTAACGGTTACAACATACTTCAAGACGGGAGTCGGCGTCGCGAAGCGCAGGCCGATGCGCATGTCGCCCATCGCGTTATATCCCGAGATAGGAGCAGTTTGGGTGGTTGAAGTCAACGTCTGCGTCGTGGTGCTGGAGGTGAAGAGCGGCTGATTGTAAGCCAGGTAAAATGGCGCTCCCACGGAGATCCCGAACGCCTTATTGAAGCTATAGGCGATCGTGGAATCGATTGTGCTCGTCCAGTTCGCAGATGAGTCATAGCTTTGCGACAAGTTGGTGTACGAGCTAAAACCCTTGTCAGGGATTCGCAACGACAATGTCGACGGATTCGACTGCGCGAGGCAAGCCGAAACCCCAACCGTCAAGATCAGTGCCAAAACAGAACTGCGCGTAAGCATATCGTTTGTAGAATCCTTATGGTTTTACTTGGATCTGCTGGGGGAAACGTGCTCTGCAAATATTGCCGATTAATGTAGAGGCAATAAATAGGAAGGGCGACTTCAGGCGTTACGAAAGGGAACCTTTCAATGCTCCCTGTTGAGAGCAGCGGGCTGCTGTTTTGCCAAAAGTAAAAACGGCACTCGCTTCAAGAGCGAGTGCCGTTTTCGTCAGAAGAGCGTGATTCCTAATCCGCGTACTTAACTGAGCATCCATACGGACGCGTGTTCGCAACAGCTACGGCCTTGCCAGACATCGCTTCCTGCAGTGCGTCCGACACGTAATTGGTCGCGCCGCTCACATCAGAAGTGTTGGTGGTGGCTTTATCGTCAATCGCGCCGTTGTAAATGATTTGTCCCTGCGGGTTGATCACGAACATGTGCGGCGTAGTCTTCGCGCTATATAGATGGCCGATATCTCCCTTCGGATCGAGCAGCGCCGCCGTCGGAACCGCATGCATCTTCTGCAGGTATTCATTTTCCTGATCGGCCGTGACGTAGCCCTGTGAGCCCGGCGAAGATGAGATCACGGTAAGCCAGATAACGCCTTTATCGGTCCACTCTTTTTGCAGACGCTGCATGTTGCCGCTCTCATAGTGTTTCTTGGTGAATGGGCAGCCATTGTTGTGCCATTCCAGCACTACGAACTTTCCGCGATAGTCGGACAGCTTATGCGTTTGCCCGTGGCTGTCGGTTCCAGTAAAATCCGGCGCCGGATCCCCTACCTTTACCGCAAACGCAGAGAGGGCGAACAGTGCTAAAACGGGAAGGAAAATGCGCGTTCTCTTCATAGCAGGTGCACTCCTTTAACTGTGCTTTGGAGCCGAGGTCTTCCGAGAACCCTTAGTTGCCGTGACCGGCACAACGACATTGTAGGCCTTGTCGTTCGTAACAAGCAGGCCCTTCAGCTCTCCAATAGAGTGATCGAGCTGCTCTGATTTCTTAAGGCGTACTGTCGCCGTCACTCCCGATTTCGCGATCTCAGGTGCAGCCGCATTGTCGATCACCTGTACCTCGGACGGAATGAAGTCGGTGATTTGTCCCAGTCTGGAAATGGGTCCGACGGAGAGCAGGAACGCTTGCGTACCCGCTACTGCTCGCGCATGTACGCCGTGAGGCAAGCTTTCGGGCAATCGCGCCTGCGCCGCCTGGAACAGGCTTGTGTTGCCGGCGTTCTGATCGGCGAGATTCAGCGACACGTGATCGTTTGCGGGAACGCAGACTTCGCGGCATACGAGATACCTGACGTCCGCTGCAATCTCCGGCTTGTTTGACGTTTCCTCCGCCGGAATCGTGAGCTTCGATAGCAACACCGCATCGCCTTCGTATCCGTAGTCTGTCAGGCCATGGTCGGCGATGCGATGTGGAGCAGGGAATTGCAGGACTCCCGCCTCAAAGCCAGAAGGCAAGTGCCACGTGACCTTCGGCGGTTCACCTGAATCGCCGGGATTCATCCAGTAAATGTGCCAACCGGGATCAAGTTGGAAGCGAAGCCCGATCCATTGCGACCTCGAAGCATCGGACGGAGCAGCGATCAGCGAGAGATGCGCATGTTGCGGCCGTGAGCTTTGCGCAATTGCGAATCCCACGCATAGCAGCAACAGCGCAACTGCGCGCATGGATGTTTGGAGGCGTACCATTTGGCCCATTCTGAAATTCTATTCAAAACCAAGCCAGAGGGGCGGGGTGGATGCGAATTCTACCCAATCTTTATGCCGCCCACTTCTTCGGCCGCCGGTCCCATCGATGCTGGCGCAATTCCTGCAGCAGGTCCCGCGAAAGCGGGCCCTTGTCGCTGTAACTGATATTTTGGCGCACATGCTCCGGCTTTCGCATTCCGGGGATGGTAGTGCTCACCACTGGATGCGAGAGAATAAAGCGAAATGCCATTTCGGGAAGCGTCATTCCCGGCGGCAGCAATTGTTTCAAGCGCTCGACGCGTTCGATTGTGGCAGGCAAGTTCTCCGGGCCAAAGTAGCTGGAGCGCCAGTCGTTCGCTGGGAACCTGGTTTGCAGTGTCATCTTGCCACCGAGACTTCCTTCATCGAGCGGTACCCGAGCAATGACTCCTATGTTCAGCTCCCGGCAGGCGGGAAAGAGTTCGTCCTCCGGAGCCTGATCGAAGATGTTGTAAATCACCTGCACGGAATCAATGAGCCCCGTCTGCAGTGCTTTTAAACCGTTCTCCGGCTCCCAACGATTGAGGCTTAATCCAAAATGGGAAACCAGCTTTTTGCTCTCGAGCTCTTCGACCGTGGCGCGAAACTCCGGATTGTCGGTCCAGCTGTCGTCCCAAACGTGAAACTGCAGCAGGTCGATCGTGTCAACACAAAGAGCTTTTCGAATCTGCTCCGCATGATCAAGGACGTGTTGACGAGGAAACACCTCTTCGTATGCGTATTCGCTCGAAGCTGGCCATTTCCGGTTCTTCGGCGGTACCTTCGAAGCGACATAGAGTCGCTTTCCCGAATTTTGTTTGAGGATCTTGCCGAGCAACTCATCGCTGTGTCCTTCGCCATAGGCCCATGCGGTATCGAAGAAGGTGCACCCCAGATCGGTGGAAAGCTGCAGAGCTTCGAGCGATTGATGGTCTTCAGACCCGCTCCAGCCGCTCATTCCCCAGAGACCATGTCCGATCTCACTTACTTCAAAGCCCGTACGCCCCAGCTTGCGATATTTCACGGCGCCCGCTCCTTATGAAGTTCTAAATTGTAAATTGCGGGCTTGGATGCCGGTTTGGCGAATTCCTGAATGAAACGGCTTAGCGAACTTGCGCGAACTTTCCTTGAGCTACGATTCGCTGAAATCAATCATCGCGGGAGCCTGGCGAAATCCTCGCGTCGTAATGCCGACATAGATCAGTCCAATTATGAACCAGATACCGCCGACTACTTTCGCCAGCGTGTTCAGGTTCCACCAGATCAGCCCGCAAAAAACAAAGCCGCCAAGGGGCAGCACGATGTCAGCCAGCAGTCGTCGCTCGCCGGCTCGCCGTTGCACAGCGAACTGCCAGAACGTGGCGAAGTTTACGCCCATGAAGGCGAGAAATGCGCCGAAGTTGAGAAGCTCTCCTGCGTGCTCATAGGCGTTTCCGATGGAGTTAAGCACGACAGCACCGAGGAACGTCAGTCCGCCGATGATCAGGATGTTATATGTGGGCGTGCTGCTTCCCGAGCTTAAGTGTCCAAAGACCCGGCGAGGAAGTACATTGTCACGTCCCATGCCGAACAGCAGGCGCGCCGCGCCGAGCCCTCCGGTCAAGCCGCTGCCAAAGGCTGCCAAGACAAGAATCGCGCCCATAGCATTGAAGAGCACCACGCCGCCGACGCGGTGACAAACATCCATGAATGCCGTTTCCAAATTTGAAAATGTGTGCCAATCCGGCCAAACCATCTGGGCGAGGTACACCAGCAGCCCCCCAAAAATGCCGGTAAACACACACACCAGGACAGTCGCGAGCAGAACGTTGCGCTTAGGATTCTCTACGTCTTCGGCAAGGGTTGTGACTCCATCGAAGCCGATGTACGTAAGAGCAGCAAACGACGTCGCGCTCCAGACGCGATGCGAATCGAATGTGGTCGGATCGTAAAACGGGCGGGTCGAGAACATGCCTGCGAGCCCTTGCTCCCGAAACAGGAACTTGATGGCCAGCACGATGAAGAACCCAACAACTAAGAACATAAGAAATAACAGGACTTTGTTCGCCCGGGCCGAAGAGCGAATCCCGCGCAGATTCAAAATGGTAATGATGCCCGCAACGATCGCCGCCCAGGCGAAGAATGGCACCGATTTCACATACCGTTCGTGCAGCGCGGTTGAAATCCAGACGGTGTTGATCAGCGGCTGGAGCAGATAGTCGAGGAACATCGCCCAGCCGGCCAGAAATCCCAAGTGAGGATTCAACCCGCGTCCAACATAGGTATACGCCGACCCCGCGGTCGGATAGAGCGCGGCCATCCGCCCATAGCTGACGGCGGTGATCATCATTGCGAACATCGCGATCAGGATGATGGTTGCAAAATGCCCGTTCGAGAGCTTCTGTGCGACGCCATAAAGCGGCACCGGAGCGATGGGCTGGATGAGAACGATGCCGTAGAAGATAAGGTCCCAGAGAGTGAGAACGCGCCGCAGATGCGGAGCGCTCGTTGCGGTCGGTGCGGTGGCGGGGCTGTTGCTCATGAGAACGTTATGGCGTGGCCGGCTTCACATTCCATCCACTGACTTTCACGGTCGGTACGGTTCCGGCCAGATCGTGCGTGCGAATGGTCGCAGAAATCGTTCGAGATTCGCCTGGCAACAGGGAAACATAGTTGTCGTCCCAAAGCACGGGAGCAACATCATCTCCCGTTCGACCACGGGTTAAATCGGCGCGGACAAGGAAGGCTATGCTTTTACCTGGATTGCGCAGGCTGACATGAACGATGTCTTCCTCGCCCCGGTGCTCCGTCTGCGCATTCCATTCGACATTGGTGGCGGGGAGCGAGGCCAGCGCAGTCATATCCGAGTACTTGGCGGGGGTAGTGAAGAAAGTGCTCTTCTCCCAATCGAATTCAGCCAATTGCTGCGGAATCCAGTAAAAGTTCGTGCTGATGTTTTTTCCAGCAGAATCGGTGAGGTCGAGGCGCACGAAATAGGGCGAGTTCAACTCTCCCATATCGGGAACGGTGAGCACGCGAGCTACGCTGTCTGCATCGAGATCGACGTCCTTCGTATCAGAGAATCTTTCCTTTGAATTCAGGTCGAAGACGCGGGCGCGCAGCTTGAGTGCCTTCTGCGGCTGATACAGGTTGTTCACAACGACCGCTGAATGGTCATCGTACGAATACTGAGCATGCAGATATTCGTTGGCCTTCTTCGCGCCGAAATATCCGCCAGCGGGCAGGAGATAGTAGTCGTAGAGGTGCCAGATCACCGACGGCCACGCGTTGTTCAGCATCCACTGGATGATGCCGGTCGAGTTGTACTTGTTCCGGGCATAGGCCTCGAACATTGCACGCTCGCCATCGTAGGCCATCGCTTGACCTTTCTCCTCATAATCCAACAGTGAAGTCGGCGGCCCATAGGTGACGGACATGGCATTGTCGAAGAGATTCGTTTGCTTGAATTCACCTAAGCCTGCGTGAAAGTTCCAGACGTCGTCATGCGGCCAAAGGTTCGCCTTGGGAATGAACTTCTGCAGCGAACTGAGCAGGGGCGGCGCGGGGCCGGGGCTGGTTTCCGTGTTGAAGCCGTAAGCCCCGCCCCAGTGGCCTGGATCGACTAACCAATAAGAAGGAGGCACATAGTCGTAGGGCCCCGACATTTTCACGCCACTAGGTCCTGTAACTGTCGTCGGAGTTGCGCTTGCGGAAGAAAGAAAAGGATTCGGCCAGTGATACTCCTGAAGTACAGAGATGTAATCCGTTTCGACATCTGCAGGCGGCGGGTTATCGCTCCCATTCAGCCACACCAACATGCTAGGGTGACTGCGCAGACGTTGAATCTGGCTGGCGAGTGATGCCTTCGAGATTTCGTGATCGGCAGGCTGCCACTTGTCCCAGTGCTCCCAGTGGTCGCAGCAGCACCAACCCGCCATGATCAGAATTCCATATCGGTCTGCTAGGTCGAAGAACTCGTCGGTCTCCAGCTTGCCTTCGAGACGAATTGTGTTGAGCCGCAGATCGCGAACATAGCGTAGCTCGTTTTCCATGCGTTCTGGGTTGACGCGCAAGAACATGTCGGGTGACCATCCGCCACCGCGAATTAGAATGTTCTTGTGATTGATACGGAACAGTTCGTACCCGTTCTGATTCTTGTCTGCCGTAATCTCGCGAATGCCGAACTTGGCAGTGGTTGAATCGGAAATGCTCTCGCCAGTTCGGAAACGCATCTCGACCGTATAAAGGTTCTGCGGTCCATGCGGGTACGGCCACCACAGCTTCGGACTTTTGACGTGTAACTCCGGATACTGTGCAGGATCGAAGACAACGCTCTTGTGTTCGTTGGGAGCAAGCGTGACCTTCTGCTCGACCGTGCCAATGCCCTCCAGTATCGCTTCAAGTGTGCCGCTGACTTCCTGCTCAGTTCCATTTTGCAACTCGCCTGTTACCGTGAGCTCGGCCGTCTCGAGTGTGTCGTCTGCGAAATGAGTAGCCACGGCCGGGTACCTAACAGAAACCGGGCCGCTCGACGTGATGTACACGGGACGCCATAAACCCATGAGCTTGTCCGCCGGCATGGGATTCCAATCAACGAAATTGATTCCCAGATCGGTATCAGTCTGAGCTGATACTTCCACCGCTACCGCGTTCTCCGCTCCCGCTCGCGCTACGTCTTTAATATTGAACGTGTATGCGCGATAGGCCCCGGCTACATCGTCGGATTTCGCAATCTGCTGACCGCCCACCCAAATATTGGCCCGATAGTTGATGCCATCGAAGTGCAGCCACACGTTCTTGCCCTTAAGTTCGGGAGGCAGGCGAAACTCGCTTCGATACCACCAGGAGCAGTTGTACGGGCTGTCATCATCCATTGGCAAATTGGTGAAGATCTTGCCGAGGGGATACGTCGTTCCCGGAATAGCGCGTAGATTCATCGCGTAGAACGGGTCAGGAAACAATCTCGCATCAACTTGCGCCCCTAACACAGTATGAGGAACCGTGCTAGCCAGCCAGCTCTGATCGTTGTAGCCCGGGCGAGAGAGCGCGTCACCGCCTACGTTCAACTTGCATCCCGATTGAATATGCCAGTTCTTCTCTAGGCCTATTCGGGAAGACGTTGTGGGGGACGAGGGGTCGGCAGAAAATGAGGTTGACGAGAATCCCAAGATCAAGACAGCTAAGACACCCAGCTTAGACACGCTCATTCGGATGCTCTTTGGCTCGCAACACCGCATTCGCGGCAGCAAGAATCGTAAATTCCTTAGTATTGATACGTTTTAATAGAAAAGGCTGAATTTGAGCAACAAGGAATCGTAAGGCCAACCTGCGCCATTGGCTAGCTGTTCATGGCGTCCTTTCCCCTGTACCCTATGCGAATGGCCACCGCTGCAGTTCAGGTAAAGCCAAAGCCTCCGGCGATGAAGCAAATCAGGGGAGCGCTGCCGGAAATCTGGTCGCTGATCCGCCCGCGCAAGGGGCTGATGGCAATCGGCTTTTTGTTGATGGCCATGAATCGCGTTGCGGGACTTGTGCTCCCTGCATCCACCAGGTTCCTGATCGATGAAGTAGCCATTAAGCGGCATGTTTGGGTTCTTCAGCAGATCATCATCGCTGTAGTCGGGGCAACGATCCTTCAGGGAATTACTTCCTACGCGCTTACCCAGTTGCTTTCCAAGGCTGCGCAGCGACTGATCGCGGACATGCGTCGGGAAGTCCAGGAGCACGTCGGGCGTTTACCGATCGCCTACTACGACGCGACGAAAACTGGAACGATGGTTGCCCGTATTCTGTCGGACGTCGAAGGTGTTCGAAACCTCATCGGGACGGGACTTGTCGATTTTCTCGGCGGCATCCTCACCGCCATTCTTGCTTTTGGTTTCCTTATTCGCATGAGTGTTTCCATGACGATGTTCGCTTTCGTCTGCATTGCGATTTTCGCGTTTGCATTAAAAAAAGCATTCACGACGATTCGCCCAATTTTTCGCGAGCGCAGCAAGATTTACGCCGAGGTCAGCGGACGTCTTACTGAGTCACTGGGCGGCGTGCGAGTCATTAAGGGATATCACGCGGAAGAACGTGAACACGGAGTGTTCTCCGAAGGCGTAGGCAGACTCCTCAGCAACGTCTTGCGCACGCTCACCGCCACTTCCGTGATGAGCTTGTCATCAACGGTTCTCCTGGGTGTTATCAGCGCAGTTGTGATGTATTTGGGTGCGCAAAAAATCCTTGCCCATACGCTTACTGTCGGCCAGTTTTTTAGTTACACGATGTTCATGGGTTTTCTCATTGCTCCTGTGCTTCAAGTCGTGAACATCGGAACGCAGATCACCGAAGCTATGGCCGGCCTGGAGCGCGTGCGCGAGGTGTTGAACGAATCCCCGGAAGATGTCGATCCGCAGCGCACCGTCGGGCTTCCGGAAATTACGGGCACCGTCGAATTCGAAGACGTGAGCTTTGCCTACGAGCAGAGCAAAGAAGTGTTGCACGGGATTTCGTTCCGGTCTTCGCCGGGAACTGTCACGGCGCTGGTGGGGCCCTCGGGCTCGGGAAAATCGACGATCATTGGCTTGCTCGCAGCCTTCTATAAGCCGCAGAGTGGACGCATCCTCGTAGATGGGATCGATCTAAGCACGGTGCGTCTAGACTCCTATCGCACGCAACTCGGGGTCGTGTTGCAGGAATCGTTCTTGTTCGATGGGACCATTCGGGAGAACGTGGCCTTCTCGCGTCCGTGGGCTACGGAACAGGAAATCCTGCGCTCGTGTCGCATCGCCCGCGTGGAGGAATTCGCTGAGCGCTTCGAAAAGGGATACGACACCATTGTTGGCGAACGTGGCGTAAAGCTTTCTGGAGGACAACGTCAACGCATCTCAATTGCCCGCGCCATTCTCGCTGATCCGCGGATTTTGATTCTCGATGAAGCGACCTCGAGCCTCGACTCCGAATCCGAGGCGCTGATTCAAGAAGGCCTCTCATTCCTCATGCGCGGCCGCACGACATTCGTGATCGCGCATCGGCTGAGCACCATCCGTCGCGCCGATCAGATTCTAGTCGTCGAAAACGGCGAGATCATCGAGCGTGGAACGCACGAACAGCTCTACACGCTTGGTGGCCGCTACTTTGATCTATACACAAAGCAGCATGGACTCGAACAGAATCTTTTCCTGGCGCCAGGAGAAGGCGACCGCATCGACGAAGGAGCCGAGTCACAGGCGCGTGGCATACGCGTACCCACGACCGCCGATGTGCTGCGCGGCAACGTGAGCTGAACCGCACCCAAGTTTCCTGATCCGCAGTGGATGCCATAGAATTCATCGCAAAGTGCCCAGCTCTCGCCCACCCATCAAAGCAACTGAGCTGCGAAGTTTTCGACACCGTCTTCTTCTGTGGTATCGCGCAAACCGGCGTGATCTTCCATGGCGGAAAACGCGCAATCCATACCACATCTGGATTTCCGAGATCATGCTGCAACAAACGCGCGTGGCCGCCGTGTTGGAGCACTATCGGAAGTTCCTGAAACGATTTCCCACGGTTCGTCAGCTTGCTGCAGCCAGAGAACCAGACGTGCTTGCGGCGTGGAGTGGCCTCGGTTACTACCGTCGAGCGCGCATGTTGCACCGCGCAGCGAAACAGCTCGACTCAGACCACGATGGACGCGTGCCGAACACTTCAGTCGAACTTCTACAACTCCCCGGCATTGGGCGCTACACAGCCAGCGCGATTGCCAGTATTGCCTTTGGCGAGCCGGTCGCCGTGGTGGACGGAAATGTTGAACGCGTGCTGAACAGAATGATGCACACGGAACTCTCGGGCCAGCGACTCTGGACCGCCGCTCAAGCACTGCTCGATCCTGCAAATGCGGGCGACTTTAATCAGGCCATGATGGAACTGGGTGCGACAATCTGCACGCCAACGGCTCCTTCGTGTGAAGCATGTCCGATCAGCAATTATTGCGCGTCGGAAAATCTGCAGATTCAGGTGAGGGCTGCACCTGAAGCGCGGCAGCGGCGAAGAGGGCTGCTCCTCCTACGTCGACGACGTAACATGATTCTGTTGCAGCGTAGATCCGAGCGAGAGAGTCTCATGCCGGGAATGTGGGAGCTGCCGCAGCTCGCTTCGGCTCCGTCAACATCCGCGATTATGCGGGCCAGGCACTCAATCACTGTGACGGACTGGAGCGTTGAGGTTTTCGAGAGCGGAGATCCGGAAGAGAGTGAGCAACTGCAGTGGATACCCGTGTCGCAGTTAGACGCACTCCCACTCACAGGTTTGACTCGCAAGATTTTGCGGAAGCTAAAGCTGCTTGCTTAGAATCAAATAGACTGAAATCGAATTCGCCAGTCGCTCGAGAGGAAGAAAATGGCAATTGCATGTGGCATTCGAGCTCCTGAATTTGCGCTTACCAGCACTTCTGGAAAATCGTTCGTTCTTTCCAAAGCTCTAAACAATGGGCCGGCAGTCCTGGCGTTTTTCAAAGTGAGTTGCCCAGTGTGCCAATACGCCTTTCCTTTTTTGGAACGGTTGTGGCAAGTGCACAAGACGGAGGCGGTGAGCTTCCTTGGCATCTCTCAGGACAATCCGAACGACACTGCTAATTTCGTCAAAAAGTACGGGCTCACCTTCCCAGTTGCCCTCGACGATCCGTCGCGCTACATCGTCTCGAATGCGTACAAGCTAACCAATGTGCCCACCGTCTTTCTGATCAATCGCGACGGTGAGATAGAAGTCAGCAGCGTTGGATGGTCGCGCAAGGATATCGAAGACATCAATATCAAGTTGTCGATGGTGGACGCGGCTCAACAGCAGCACCCAATCTTTCGCGCGGGCGAAGATGTTGCCGAATTCAAAGCTGGTTGAAGCGCGAAAAACTAGTCCGCGGTCGCGGGCAACTGTTCAATTTCCTGCTAACTGCCACCCGAGCGAGGTTGCCCATCATCGACCTCCGCTAGGGCTGTCGACTACGGCGTATTTCTTCCTGCCCAACTGCTCGGCCCAATACCAACGTAACTACGCAAGTAAGGTGAACACCCACTGCTATCTTGCGGATATCGCGAACTAAACTTCGTTATCCCGGCCTGTATCCAGAAGGTGCCTGAAGGCGAGCTCCGTCCGTGATTGTGAGTCCTTCTTGCTGCCGGACCGAACGCGATGCCCTTTGGCTTCCTACAACGCGGGTCGCTCTCCACTCATGCTCGCCAGGTGCAGCTTTCGTCGTACCAACCCGCGATTCATCTTGATGGATTGGTACGCGGCGTGGACAACATCCGCCACGACGTGGCGCTCAGCTCGCGCTTCATGGAAACAGCGCGGCAACACATTTTTCGCCTTATCGTTAAACATGGGCGTATCGAGGCTTTGGTGGAACAGGACGCTCCGGGCCTGAGGCCCATTTCCAGAATCGCCGGACCTGGGATCGGAAACTCAATTGCCGCACAAAAGCCGCCCGAGGCCAGCGATTTCAAACGCGCTCTGCTTGATCTTCATGTGTCTGCGCTGAATCGAGCAAAAGCAGATAACAACGTCTCGGTCGATCTCGTTGCGCGGCTTGCTGCCGTGAAGTTTCAACGCAGTGAAATGTTGGCGCAATTCTCGCAAGCTCTGGAACGCTGTCGCACCAAACTCAAGTCGTACGAAGGACCACGTCAGATCTTTGCGGCAAAAGGTGTCGAGTTACGAGAGCGCTTTGCTGATTTTCAGGTCAGCAAGAAAGCGATACTCAGAAAAGTTGGCCAGGATCTTTTTGTCAGCATTCGTGAGATCGAGAAAGAGTCGCTGTCGCGTATGCGACGTTCGTTGTTCGGCGACACAGAGAGCGTGGCCTACGATCTTTTCCTCAATCGTCTCCTCTATACAGAAGACGGACACGACGACTATCTGAATGCCGAGCAATACGTGATGCTCGGGAATTACGAGCGCGATCCAGACCGTTTTGAAACCATGCAGGCGATCGCCTGCGATTTCCTGCGTTCCCTTCAGCCGGACGGGATTGAAAACGACGAAAGCATCGATCTTCTACTCAACGAGCCGGAAAACGCACACGAGCTTTTCGCGGGCGGATCTCCGGTTGAGAGCCTGCCGAAAGGGAAGGCGCAGCGTGCGCTCCTGAATGGCTGGCTGGAGATGCTGGAGAAAGAGAACGTCTTCGATCATGTGATTGCTTCCTACGAAGCTGTTCCTTTATTGGCACAGTATTCGCCGCCGATTAATCCGCAGCAACTCAAGAACGCACTGATTTCCAAAACCGAACGATCGCGTGTGGAAAGCTTGTTGGAGGAGCACGGGAAGATCTCTCCTGACAATCTCAACGCTGCTGTCAAGAAAGTTGAGTCATGGCGAGGAGGCGAGCGCGCCAAGCTCGCAGCTCGATTTTTTGCGGACTTTGTTCGTTACCACCGGGATTTCCGGCGGTTTGAAGCTGTAAGCGCTGCTATGGACGCAGTGAACGTGATCTCCACCGAGCGCCTCCGCGAACTCTCGGCAATCAACAACACGCTCTATGAATTCCTGGGCGCCGACGAACAAAAAACCGGCGAAGAGAAGGTACTCCGGCACGTAATCCTCAAAGCCGACATTCGCGAATCGACAACCCTCACCCGCACCCTTTTCGAGCGCGGACTCAATCCGGCCTCGTACTTCAGCCTGAACTTTTACGAGCCAGTTAATAAGCTTTTGCCGAAATATGATGCCTCGACGGTCTTTATTGAGGGCGACGCAATGATCCTTGCTCTCTTCGAGCGCGAAGGCGAAAGCGGTCTCGGAGTAGCCCGAGCCTGCGTCCTGGCAAAAGAAATCATCGGGATTGTGAGTGCTTATAACGAGCAATCACAAAAGCAGGGTCTTCCCGCTCTGGAACTCGGCATCGGAATCTCGTATCAGGACTCGCCGCCGATGTACCTGATGTATGGCCCGCAGCGGATCATGATTTCGCGCGCCTTGAACGAAAGCGATCGCCTGTCCTCCTGCAGCAAAGGCGCGCGTAAGTTTGTGGCAGGTAAAACAACGCCCTTCAATGTCTTCAGCCTGCAGACTGTGCAGGACAAGGACACCAGCGGCAATCCAGATGAATTCGTGGTGCGCTACAACATCGGCGGGGTAATGATCAGTACAGCGGCTTTCGAAAGGCTCGCGCAGGAAATTAGTTTGAAAGAACATGCGTGCCAGCTAGCCACGATTTGGCCGAGAGAAGAAGTGAAGCTCTTCAGCGGAACTGTTCCAATTGCCGCCGGAGTATTCCATAAGATTGCGATTCGAGAAGCCGTCATTCCTCACGTCGATGCCGCCAGCATGATAGTGAGCGATTGGACCTCTCGCAAGTATTACGAAGTGTGTGTGAGTGCGGAAATTTATCAGCTCCTTGAAAAGCCATTCGCCAACGCCGCCGCGCAGTAGGCTTCGATTTAGCCTCATTCAAGAAATACTCTTCTGATAAGCGGAGGCACTCTCATCTGAAACTCTCTGCGCTGCGGCGGTGTCCAATTCTGCAGCCGGAGAAAACAATGAGTTTCAATTTGGGAGCGGGTAGTCGCCCTGCAGCGGAGATGAACGTTACACCTTTAATCGATGTATTGCTCGTTCTTCTCATTATCTTCATGATCATTACGCCCATGGACCCGCATGGCTTGTTTACCGACGTTCCTCAGCAGAAAGGTAAGGGCGCTCAGCCCGTCGGCCCCATCGTGTTGCAGCTCAAGCAGGAGAAGAGCGGTGCTCCTTCGATATCGATCAATCAGCAGGCGCTCGCCTGGAGCGATCTTCGCAATCACTTGATTGAGATCTATAAGTCACGCGCTGACCGCGTCTTGTTCGTGAAAGGCGATCCAGATGTGGAATTTGACTATGTAGCGCAGGTGATCGACACGGCACATGGCGTGAACGTCCGCCGAGTCGGACTAATTCCTTAGAAGCCGCGCTTGCTGCGGAACGGAATGCGGACCACGGTTTCGAGATCGACAGGATTGCCGTCGCGCGTGCCGGGAGCAAAATGCCAGGAGCTGAGGGCTCGAGCGGCATTCTCATCAAGGCGGTCGTCGAAGCCTTCGAGAACCTTTACTTCGGCAACCGTGCCGTCCGCGCGAATGATCGCGTACAAAATGACGACGCCTTGAACGTTCTCGCGCATGAGCTCGGCCGGATACGCCGCGTCGACTTCCCGCAATGGGACAGGCGCGGTGACGTCGCCGGAGCCGCCGCTAACGCCACGTTCGGCAAAGCGAAAGATCCAGCTACCCCCAGCTGAGGTCAGGTTGGGCTTATTCAGCGCCATGGTGTAGTACTTGCGTCCGCGGAAGATCTTTTCGTCCACAGCATTGGGTGGGCCATCGCTGGGAGTAACTCGTGGAGGTGGCAGGCTCAACCCGGGATGCCTCGCCATCGCAAGCAGGGAATTGCGGAGAACACTGCTTGTCATGGGAGAGGCCGCTGTAGGAACACCGCCCGCGATTCCATGGGGAACAGCAGCAGCGATGATGCCGAGTTCGTCTTTCGTAGTTACAGGCGAATCGCCTCCCGGTCCATTGCCGCCGATTTTGCGCTCGGGTATTCCAGTGCCGTTGTCAGCATCGGGATTTCCCGCGAATGCTCCGCGCCGCGTCCCATCGGGGATTCGCGGCGGTCCTGCAACTGGATTCAAATTGATCGAAATCAGTGAGCCCGCCGCGGAAGTGGCCGTCCTCGCGCCGCTGATATCCGGCGCTGGCGCGATCGGCTCCGCTGCTGCTGGCAGACTGCCACTCAATCCCGATGCTTGCGCCAGAGCCTGCGCGTCCGGAGGCGGAGCGACCGGCTGTGCCGCAGCGGGAACAGACTTCGACAGCTGAGTCGTGCCCACATCCTTCAGGTCGGGTGCCGGAGCAACCGGTTCAACGTTTCCGAAACTGGGAACCCTGTTTCTTGCAGTAACCGTGAGCTTCGGCTCCGCGTTTACTGCTTGCGGTGCTGGCCCAATGTCTAGCTTCGCCAAGCTGCGGGCCCCATGCGTGTCCACTGGTGGAGCAATCGGAGCGGCTTGAGGCAGTGTCGGGAGATTCAGCTTTGCCTGGCTCGCGTCCGGCGGCGGAGCTACGGGAGTTATCTCCAGAACCGGCGAGACGAGCTTCGGTGCGCTCGACGCAACTGAAGCGACCGGCGGCGCCTGCGGCACCGGTGTAACCAGCACGATGTCCGGCATCGGAGCTGCAGCGTAAATCTTGGGAGCGGTCGGGGCGACAATTGTGCGCGTAGTATTATCCGCCCATTTTGGGACTGCTATGGCCTCAGCGACGCGCTTAGCCGCGTCGCTCTGCGAAGCAAAACGCGCCCTCGAACTCCGGCTGATCAGCGGGGCTAGCTTCTTTTGCGCCGGCTGTTCGACCGCCGGCTCCGAAACAAGAATGTCATCATCGGGGTTGATATAGGTAATCTGATCGTGCGAATGAACGAGGGTGAAGTGATTCGCGTAGTACGGCATCGAAAGTACGTAAACGAGCCCCGCAAAGAGCAGGTGGCCGGCATAGGAGCGGGTGATCGCTTTCCAATTCAGCTCCTGATCAACGAAGACATCTTTCCAGAAGATTCCGGGACGGAATCCGCCAGGCGTCGATTCTTTACGACGCCGCAGGGAAGAAAGATTCTCGCGAAATTCTGGGAGCCATGGGGACAGCTCCCAATTTAGACGGGGTTGGCGCGCGCTCGCAGCTTTGGAGATCGACGATTGCTGCTGTGCACTGCCGGGGACGGGCATGGAAAAACCGTTGCTTACCGAGTAGCTGGATTATACCTTGGTAAACAGTCGAGACCACTCTCAAACCATGAGGAAAATCATCTCCATCCGACCCATCCCCGCCAGTGTGAGCCTGCTCTCGTGTTTGCTGTTCGTAATCACAGGTGCATGTCTTGATTCTTACGGGCAAAAGGCAAGTCACAAGAAGAGCAAATCACCTGATCAAGCTCCTGCCATGAAAGCAACCGTCCCCGATGAGATCTCCGGGATGTACAGCTTCCTGCGCGAAGGCGAGTTTGTGCAGATTACGGTGGAGAACGGAAAGCTGTCGGGTTTTGTGTCGCGCTACGGGGAGCGCGATAGCGACCGCGATGTCTTCCTCGATCAGTTCTTCAACAAAGCCTCGCTCGCAGGAAGTCATATGGATTTCACAACCAAACCGATCCATGGCACATGGTATGAATTTTCCGGCGACGTGAACCGCGGAGACGCCAAGACTCCCGACAAAGAAGGCTACTGGATTATTCGCGGAACATTAAAGCAGTTCGACCAAGATGAAGCAGGACGGGTAGCAGCTAAGTCACGAGAAATCACGATGAAGTCTTTCCCGCAGGAGGATGAAGCCCCGAAGTGATCAGCGATTTTCCGGCGGACGGGTGTAATCGACAGCTCCCGGAGCTCGCACTGCGCCAGCGTCCTCAACATGCGTGCCCGGAGTACCGGCGGGATTTCTTCGCCGCGTGCCTTGTGTTCCAGTAGCGCGCTGCGCATCGGGCTGATCCCATCCCGCGCTGGCTGGCGCACGTCCTTGCCAACGGTCGACAGCGATATCGGCGGCGGAGCGCTCGCGGCTCGAGGCCCCGCCCTCTTCCAGCGAACGCTTGAAATCCCGCAATGCTTCTTCAATCTTGCTCTCGAGGTGGTCGGTGACTGGCGCAAGCAAGCGCCCAAGACGTCCGAGCGGCGGAGCGTAGTTCATGCTCACGTGCACGAG
>CAYZHX010000009.1:0-49255 GCA_964476905.1 uncultured Terriglobales bacterium | reverse complement strand
TGAACACTTGGAAGGGAGCATTCGTCGCGGTGCTGTTGAGCGGAGTCGTCATCGGGCTGCTGAATGGTCATCTCGCGATCTGGACCGCGATTGGTGCGGCTCTGGGTGCGGTCATGGCCGGACGCGAGCGCAAGCGTGCCGCCGGTTGAATGATCTCCGGAATTCCGAGTTAGCGGAATCATTCAAAACAGATTTGCAAGGCAAGCGCGAAAGGAGCTTGAGTCATGGCATTACTGGAAAGAGTTTCAACGTTGATCCGGGCCAACATCAATGACCTGGTGGATAAAGCAGAAGATCCCGAGAAGATGATCAAGCAGGTCATCCTCGACATGCAAAACCAGCTTCTGCAGGTGAAGACACAAGTGGCAATCGCCATCGCCGATCAACATCTGCTGGAGAAAAAGCAGAAAGAAAACCAAGAGAAGACAGAAGAATGGAAACGCAAGGCTGAGCTGGCCGTCTCCAAAAAGCAGGACGATCTGGCACGAGCCGCACTGGAGCGATCACTCGCGTGCAAGCAGAACGCCACGAACTTCGAGCAGCAGGTCGCCGATCAGAAGATCGAAGTCGAGAACCTCAAGAACGCGCTGCGTCGGCTAGAGCAGAAGCTCGAAGAAGCGCAGGCGAAGTCGGACATGCTGGTGGCGCAGGCGCGTCGCATACGTGTGGTGGGGAAAGCGCGGACGGCGCAATCGGCAGCCAACGAGGGCAAGCACGTGGATACGTTCGATCGCATGAAGCAGAAGATCGCCCGTGGCGAAGCTATCAACCATGCGCATCGTGAGGTGATCGGGGACTCGCTCGAAGATCGATTCGCGACCCTTGAGCGCGAGGAAGAGATCGAGCGCCTGTTGGCGGAGATCAAGAATCGGAGCGCATCGGCCTGAACAAAAGCGGCGGGCTCTCGGCTAGCGGTCTTCGGCTTGTTACAGCGGCTTGACCGGTCATTCGCATAGAAATTGTCTCACTCGCGCAGCCGCGAAGCGATTGGAACGAGGAATGGTTTTCCTGCGCGGGGGATCTGCGGTTTGCCAGCCTTCAGGGAACCGAAGGTCTCCCGGACCGCATTGACTTTCCAGGTACATCGGCATCCATCGGGCGACGTGAATGATGACAGTATCTGCATGGGAGAAACGTTCGATGGATAATTCTGGATCACGGTGGCTGGAAAAGGTTCTCATTATCTTGCCATGGGCAACGATTCCCGCGTTGGCTCTCCACTTCTCCGCGGTCCGGAGCGATCTGCCCTCGCGCATCGCCGTGCATTTCGATTTCAATGGACGCCCGAATGGATGGCAATCGCCAGAGATGTTTCTTGGCTTCTCGACAGTGTTTCTGCTCGTCGCTCTTGTCGTGATGAGCTTTGTGTTGCTTCGCTCGTTTCGCCTGCGCTCACTTACGGCTCTCGTCACGCTCATCCATTACTTCACGATCGGTGTGTTGTTTGTTGTGTTGTGGCAGGTGCTTGATCATGCAGCGTATGGCCGATCCATGTCGCAGATCTGGCCAATGCCTGGAGTTTTTCCCATCCTGGCGCTCGTATTCGCATCGCTGGCGTTGGCGCAGATGCCTCGTCTGAAGATGCAACCGTCCTCAGATGGAGTCCTACTTGCGGAAGAGCATCACCGATCACCGGCGCAACTTCTATTCATTCTTCCCGGATTAGCCGTAGGTGTTTGGCTCGCCGCTGAGCTGCCCGGCCTCACGCGACTGCTGGGTGTCTTCCTGATTGCCGTAATGGCATGGATTGGAATTGCAGTGCTGGACGGCTTCAAATACATCGTGCGCAGCGACGGAGTACAGGTGAAAGGGTTTCTTCTCCCGCTACGCTTCATTCCGCGGTCGAGCATCCACTCCTACCGCACCGAACCATGGAAAGGTCTTGGATATGGCATTCGCCTCACCCCAACCGGCACAGCGTACATTTGGGGCGGCAAGAACGTGGTTAACATCGCGACCGATCATGGCAACGTCATGTTGGGGCACTACTCACCCGAGCGTCTGATCGGAGAGCTGGATCGCATGATGCAGGCCAGTTCTTAAGAGGGAATCTAGAGACCCTGTCTCATAATCAAGAGATGATGACTCGCTTGCCGTTTCTGTTCTTCGCTTGCTGCATTTGGACCTCATCGTTGATTTCGGCCCAAGAGATCACCAGCACAACCGAAATGGAACGCCAGATCTTTGAGTGGACGAATCAGGAGCGGGCCAAAGTCAACGCGCCCCCGCTCATTTGGGACAATCGGCTGGCTATCGCCGCTCGATTGCATTCCGACGAGATGGCCAAGCAGAAGAACTTAACTCATCAGCTACCGGACGAAGCAAAGTTCACTGAAAGACTTTCGCTTCAAGGAGCTCGCTTCAGCGCCGCTGCCGAGAACGTAGGTTTTGGCGATGATGCTGAAACTCTGCAATCAGGCTGGATGCATTCACCGGGCCATCGGGCGAACCTGCTCAACCCTCGCTATAACCAAATGGGAGTTGGCATCGTGAGGGGCGGCAACCAGTTGTGGGCGACTGAAGATTTCGCGACCGGCGTTTCACGACTCTCGTCGGAAGACTTCGAACAGGCGCTCGTGAAGGAGATCGCGTCACTGCGCAAGAAACAAGGTTTGCCTGCAATGGAGGCCGTTACGTCGCCTCAGCTTCGCCGGATGGCGTGTTCCGGCGACGCCTCCGGCGGTGCCGCGATGGCGGCGCTTCCTCGACGTAACATGCAGGCTTACAGCTTCAATTTCACAACTCCAAGAGCAACTGACCTTCCCAGCGCGCTGACGAAGCGCGTTCTCGAGATGCCAAGCGGCGGATATTCAATTGGCGCCTGTCCATCGCAAACGGGGAATAATGGCATGAGTACCTACCGTGTTCTGATTGCGCTATATCGCTAGTCGCATCGCTTCGGCAGCTACTTCATCTATATTGTTGGAATTGCCGAGATGACTTCAGAAAACAGCGAAATGTTCGATGTCCTGGTGATTGGAGCGGGTCCTACAGGAATGGCTTGCGCAATTGAGGCTCAGCGAGTGGGTCTTAGGGCCGTGCTGGTGGACAAAGGCTGCCTCGTGAACTCTTTGTTTCACTATCCCGCGAACATGACGTTCTTCACCACTCCGGAGCTTCTGGAAATCGGCGACATTCCTTTCAGCAGTCCAAATCAGAAGCCGAATCGGAGCGAGGCGCTGGAATACTACCGCAAAGTTGCCGATCACTATGCATTGGATATTCGCCAATACGAACGCGTAGAAGGCGTCCACGGAACAGATGGAAATTTCCGAGTCCACACGCAGGATCAGTTCGACGTCGCGCGCGTATACACGGCCCAGAAACTCGTGGTCGCGACTGGTTATTACGATCTGCCGAACTACATGGACATTCCCGGTGAGAACCTGAGCAAGGTCGCGCACTACTACCACGAGCCGCATCCGTATTACGACACCGACGTGCTTGTGATCGGCGGCAAGAACTCAGCTGCCATTGCGGCATTGGAGCTCTGGCGACATGGAGCTCGCGTCACCCTCGTTCATCGGGGCCCGTCGATGCACAAGAACGTGAAGTACTGGATTCTCCCTGACATTGAAAATCGGATTCGCAACGGCGAGGTGACGGCGCATTTCAACACAATTGTTCGTGAGATTCGCGAACGAAGTGTTCTCTTGGAGACTGCCGGGAGAAGCTTTGAGATCGTGAACGACTTTGTCTTTGCCCTTACGGGCTACCATCCGGATTACGACTTCCTGCGCGGCCTCGGCGTGCACATAAGTGGCAACGACTGCCGTCCCTATTGCAACACCGAGACTCTAGAATCAAATGTTCCTGGAATTTATCTGGCGGGCGTAATCGTCGCCGGGGCGCGGACCAGCGAGATCTTCATTGAGAATGGACGATTTCACGGGCGCCAGATTGCAGCCGATCTAGCGCGCAAGCTGTCGTCTCAGGCCGTTAGCAGCTGATCATCCCTCTGGCCCCAGATACCTCAAGCCTACGCCCGCGAGTTCTTCTTCTCGCATTTCGAGTTCAGGAAAGCTGACGTAACCGTCCTGAACAACGCTGTCAAAGGCCCGGTCTAGTTCACCGTCCGGGAGGTCGAGCGACAGCTTGTCATACAGAAGCTCGTGTAAATCTTCTTTGTTCATGCTGGCAGTAAATGATTCGCCAGCCAGATCTTCGTAGCGCACCTGATAGATATCCGCGCCCGGAGAAGCGGCGACTGCCTTTCTGATATCGAGCTTTCCGTGCATCTGCGACCCCTTGATTAATTCTGATTACTTCGGGCCGTCAGAAGGTTTTCTGGATCGTCGTCCAGTGATGCCGCACAACGCGCTGCTTCTTGCATGAATAGCTACTCTCACTCGCTGCCAACCTGCGGCGTGCACTGCTCGTCTCATTTAGCGTCTCTTCACTTAACCCTGGTTGGGATGTGTCAACGAAGTTGCGCGCCCAAAAAGCGTGGAGAAAACGTCAGATTTGTAATGGGGGGAAGGTTCTATGAAAACACGTTTAGCAGTCATGTTGATTGCTGTAGGGGCGTTTGTTTGCGCTCCAGTATTGCGTGCGCAGGATCACGGAGAAATTGGTGTATATGGTGAATTGTTCCGCGCGTCTGCCAGCAGCCTTAATCTCTACGGTGTGGGCGGCCGCGTTGGACTGAACGTACACCCCAACGTGGCGCTTGAGGCCGAGGGCTCATACGATTTCTCGCAGAGCAACACTCAGAGCGTAAGTCAGATCGGGGGCAATACGCAGTTATTCCGCTCCGACCTGCGTGCCACACATTTCGCGTTCGGACCGAAGTTCCAGTTGGGCACCAACTCGCCCGTGCGAGCGTTTCTCTTTGCTAAGGGCGGTTTCGTACGCTTCGGGGTAACTCCCGGACCGGTTACCTTCGGTGCGTTCCCAACGAGTCTCCAGAATACTGACCTGAACGGCGTCTTCTATCCCGGCGGAGGACTGGAGTTCTTCCTCGGACCTATCGGTTTGCGCGTGGATGCTGGCGACGCAATTTATTTCGACCGCGGTGCGCAGCACAACCTCAAAGTCTCCTTCGGGCCAACGATTCGATTCTGAAAACCGTGGACGAGGGACGCACGAGGATGTGCGTCTCTCGTTCTCAGCATGTTATCCGAATGGTTAATGTCAGAGGAATTATCGCTGTGGAGGAAACACCAACATAATTCACTTGCAGATCGCAAGTGTGGCGCCTGATGGCGCGATAAACAATACGTAAATTTTTTTCTGAGCTGCTGCCAACATCTTGGCAGAGTGTCTCATCTGTAAACACGTAAGCCGCTCCTGAAGTTAAAGGCGGATGGGCCCTATGAAGGTTTGTTTAGTCACCGCATTCCCACCCAGTACAGAGAGACTCAACGAGTACGGTTTCCATTTAGCCAAAGAACTCAAGAAGCATGACCTGATCAGCCTTACGGTGCTGGCCGACCATCTGGATCAGCCCGCACCGGAGCTCCCCGACTTCGACGTCGATCGCTGCTGGAGATTCAATTCGATCTCCACTCCGCTGGCGCTGCTGCGCGCAGCAAGGAAGCACAAGCCGGACGTCGTCTGGTTCAATCTAGTTTTTTCCAGCTTTGGTGACAAACCGCTGCCAGCGTTTCTTGGGATTTGTACTGCATTCCTTCTACGTCTGTTTGGTTTTTACACGCACATCACTCTGCATCATGTGATTGAGGCGCTGGATCTCTCGAAGGGAACGCGATTCCCGCGGCTGTATCGGTTCTGCGGAGCCATTGCGACCAGGCTCATCCTGTTCTCCGGATCGGTAACGGTTCTTCTACCTTCGTATCGGAAGCTGCTGCTGGAGAACTATGGCGGCCAGTATGTGCATCTGCGGAAACACGGAATTTTTTCCGCCGCCCCCAAGTTTCCCGACATCAGTAAGCGCGGCAATCCCGAGCATCGGATTCTGGCATTTGGTAAATGGGGAACGTACAAGCGGCCTGAGATCCTGATTGAAGCCTTCGCGCAAATCGCCGATCGTTTTCCAAACGCCAAACTTGTAATTGCAGGATCGAATCACCCGATGTGCCCGGGATACGTCGAGTCTCTGCGCGAGCGTTGGAAGGACTGCTCGCGCATCGAATTCCAGGGTTACGTTCCAGAAGATGAAATTGGGAATCTTTTCTCTTCGGCGACAGTTCTCGTGCTTCCTTATACCTCTGCAGGCGGACCGAGCGGAGTAGCGCATCAGGCCTGCGAGTTTGCTGTGCCAATCATTGGCTCAGACATCCCCGATTTCCGCGACATGGCTCAGACCGAAGAGCTGGCCATGTTGTTTTACGAAAACGGTAATACCGACAGCCTGGCACAGGTCCTGGCTGATCTACTCGAGAATCCGACTCTGCAGCAAGAAATGGCGGAGCAGAATTTCTCGGTAGCGGTGCGCATGACGATGGAGAAAGTTGTAGATCAATATCTCCAGTCATTCGCGAAATACATTGCATTGAAGCGGCGAAACAAAGCCTCAAGGAGAAAGCCGGCGCGGACTGTTGAAGTCTGGCCGTCTCGATTTCACCGGGCGACAGAAGCGATGGACCCACTGAACCCAAGGTGAACCATGTATTCGCTTAGTATCGTCATCCCCGCTTACAACGAAGAGAAACGGCTCGACGCTACCCTCGACAAACTGGCTGCATTTATCAAGAACGAAGAATGGAACGCAGAGATTATCGTCGTCGATGATGGTTCAAGCGACGGCACTGCGCGTCTGGTGATGCGACATGTGCAACAGCTCCCATACCTGCGGCTCCTGCAGAACCACATTAACCGCGGCAAAGGGTTCAGCCTGCGTCGCGGAGTCGAAGCTGCTCTGGGCGAGGTCATCTTGCTCTGCGACGCCGATCTCTCTGTGCCAATTCAGGAGTCTCACAAACTGCTGGCCGCCATTCACGAAGGCGCCGACATTGCGATTGGTTCGCGAGGAATTATCGCCGGAGGAGAACGGGTGGCAGCTCCCTGGTATCGCCGGATCTGCAGCGCGGGATTCCAAATGGTGGTACGTTCCGTTCTCGGACTGCGCTTCGAAGATACCCAGTGCGGCTTCAAGGCTCTAAAGCGTAGGGCTGCCCGGATGATTTTCTCCCGCCAACGCATCGAGCGTTGGGGCTTCGATCCAGAAGTGCTCATGCTCGCCGATCGCTTCTGCTTCGTCGTCAAGGAGGTAGGTGTGGAAGCGATCCACGACGACCGCAGCCGGCTCAATCTTGTGAGCGCTTCATTCCAAATGCTTTGCGAAGTGCTGAAGGTTCGGTACCACTTGTTATTCGGACTTTACAACCATCCAACTCCCACTTATCAAAGCGCCACACCAGCATCGTCGCCATCGGTCGCGGGTACAGACACGCTGGGAGCCGCGTCGGCTAGTTCGAATTGATTGTTGTAGGCGAGGGCTTTCGAATGAAAGCCTTCGCCACTGCATCACCACTCCCGTTTCTGACCACCTAACCTTTGCTCCTGCGCTTTTCCCTCGAAAAGAATGGAACCGGGACTAAACTTGAGGTGTCTAGAGCACGTATCAGCTACTTGCTGATGCTCCCCCATCGTGTCCCTCCTGAACATTCCGCGCGGCGCGAACCGGGGAGAGCCGCGTCCGACAAAAACATTTATTGAAGTTCCATTTTCGATCCGCTCACGCCGAGCGCTCACTTACTCTGTTCTGGCCGGCCTTATTACCGCTTTCATCGCGTGTCCAACTCGGTATGTGATTCTCCGAAATTGGATTACCCCTCCGTCTCTTCAGCAGCTTCGGTGGCTGCCACCCATCATCGTCGCTATCGAGTACGTCGTAATTGTTCTGCTGGCGGCATTCTCAGCTGCAGTCGCAGGGTATGGCCCGGGCATACATTTTGCAGACTCAAAGACTCGCCGCAATCTCGTTCTGTTCACGATGATCGCAGTGTGGACCGCGCCATTAATGATCTTGTTGCTCGAACGCTCAGCGTGGGCCGGGATGATCGCGGCAGCAATGGTCATTGCCGGATTTTCAGCTCTTGGCGCCGCGAACAACAATGAGAGATCGCCAAGTATTCCAGCCAAGCAGGAGCAGCCGGGATTCGGCAACTTCACTGAGCTCCAGGCATTAAGCAGGCTCTCCAAATCGCTTGGTCTCGCGATTGTGGCCGCTGCGGTGCTGCAAGCAGCTGGATTGGCAAACTGGATTGCTGAACGCGAGATCGCGTTACTTCTCTTCGTCGCGGGCGCGGCCGTACTCGCAACACAACTTCCCCAGGATGGTACTACGGACAGGCAGCATCGCATCCTTTCCCGCGATGGAACGCGTCTCCTCGTTAGTGCCGGTTGCGCAACAGCAATGGTATTGATAGGGCTTCTGCCGTTCATCGCGTCCTCACAGGGAGATGCTTCGTTCGCGGCTTTGCTGCGAAGCCTCTTCGTGCGCAAGGCTGGCGGAGCAATCGTGCGGAATCATTCCGTCCGCCTGCAGCAGACACCAATCCGCAGCGATGGCTACATCGGAGTGATTCTCACGCCGAAGCGGCTGCCGCAGGTCACTTCGAAGAAAATTCCTCAGCTTGTTTTTAGTGCAAAAGCTCCAGCTCTCAGGAATCCTTTGCACATTCTGTTCACCGGCTCATACTGGTTCTTCCAGGATCCATTCATTCGTCCGCCTTTTGATTCGATAAGGGCGGAGGGAGATCCGGCGAATGTAGGCGTGCATTCCTCAAATCGAAAACCGCTTCAAATGGAAGCAGTGCAAACTTTGGATGAACCGATCGACACGCGCTATCTCGACAAGATCGAACTGGCAATGCGCGATGCGGATCAGAATCCCCAAACGATTTCGGTGGAACTCGTGCTCGCCGACACTCGCACGTGGGGAGTTCCCACGCTATCGCTCGGTGTAGAACGCCTGGAGCAGAGTTCAGGTTTACTGAATTTTGCCAATTCCCGAACCGAAACAGAGGGTTTCAGGGTGCCTCTGCACTCTCGCCTCGATCGGTTCAATCAGATCCGCCTGATCTTCCGTCTGGATCCCTCCCGCGACAGACGAGCCGCGGCGATTGCAATTGAAAGCTTCGTGCTGGTGCCGCGTGGACTGTAGTACCGAACCAGGGCTTCCCACAGAGGACTCTGCGGACCGTAGAGGAAAGAATTGGTTTCCTCGTACCCTCAGTGGTGAACTTCTTATGCTCGCGCTTGCTCGGCTCGGCGCTTGGCTAACACCAGCCGGATCTCATCGAAGGTAACCTCGGGCGGCAAGGCATCCTTGATCGTACGCAATCGGTCACCACCCACGGACGCGCAGGCTGCTTCGATAGCTTCAACCTTGTCACTGCCGACCCATTGTTGTTGGAAATCCAACTCACCGCCTTCGACCATGTCGGCCACCAACGCTACGACACTCCCAAGCTGACGGCCCCGAATTCCTGCAATTTCCTGCAGCGTACGGCCCTGGGCAAGAAGTTGCCTTGTTTCCTCGGCTGGTTTCGAGGTCTTCTTGGTAGATCCGGAAGCGTTCCCAGTAGCGCGCGCTCCAGCGCGGAACTGCTGTATGGTTTTGAGGATCTGCGCACCGTACGACTGGATCTTTCGCTCGCCCATTCCGGGAACGCGCTTCATGTCAATTAGGTTAGTAGGCTGAATTCGGCAGAGCGCATCGATCGTGCTGTCGTGCATCACGATAAACGCAGCGAGCCCCAGCTCGCGGGAGATGCTTCTTCGCCATTCACGCAAGTATTCCTTGAGCTCGTAATCCGTGTCGGACAGCGGAGGCTCGGGTGCAGACAGCGATTGAGGTGAGCCGTTGCTGACGGCCGAGAATGCCGTAGCGCGCTTGCGTTTGCGCACCGGCCCCTGAACTGGGAGCGAAAGCCAGTCAGGCTGTGAGCCGCACACATCGCAGGCGCCGCACGTCGTCCACTTGGGCGTCTCTCCAAAATGGAAACAGACCTGCAGATGGCGGCAGATGCTGCTCTCTACGAATCGCCTAACCTGGTGATAGCGTTGCCAGGACCGCTCTTTCTCCGCAGGATCGGCCATCTGATCGATGAAGTACGTCAATAGGCCTATATCACGCTTCTGCCAGAGCAGCAGGCAATCCGCCGGCTCCCCATCGCGTCCCGCGCGTCCTGCTTCCTGGTAGTACTGCTCGATCGATTTCGGCAGCGACAGATGGATCACCGCGCGAACAGCGGCCTTATTGATGCCGAGTCCGAAAGCGATCGTTCCGACAATGATGCGCACTTCATCCGAAGTCCATCGCTCCTGATTCGTGCGGCGAGTCTCCGCATCCATCTGACCGTGGTAACCAATGGCAGGAATGCCTCGCGACTCCAGGAAGTCCACTGTCTCTTCGACGCGCCTGATCGTCGGCGCATACACAATCACGTTGCTGCCGTGATATTTACTCATTGCCCGCAGAAGCAGATCCGGTTGCGCCCACGAGTCACATTCCTTGACTATGTAGCGCAGATTGCGTCGATGAAAGCTCGCGATGTATTTATCAGGATTGCGTAGCCGAAGCTGATGAATAATGTCGTGGCGCACCTGTCGCGTGGCGCTTGCCGTGAACGCAGCAATCGGGCAGTCGGGAAAGTGTTGACGCAGCGCGCTGAGCTGGCGGTACTCCGGACGAAACTCATGTCCCCATTCCGAGATGCAATGCGCTTCGTCGATCGCAAAGTACGAAACCGGAACTTGCTTAAGCCAATCAATGGTGTCTTTGCGCGCAAGTCGCTCGGGCGAGAGGTACAGCAGACGGAACTCGCCTCGAACTGCTTTGATCGCAATTTCCGATTGATCGCCAGCACTCATGGCGCTGTTCAAAACACCTGCGGGAATGCCCATCTGTGAAAGGTGCGTAAGCTGATCCTGCATGAGCGCGATCAGCGGAGAAATCACGATCACCGTACGGCCTTCCAGCATCGCGGCTGGCAACTGGTAGCAGAGTGACTTGCCGCCGCCGGTGGGCATCACTACGCAAGTGTCGCGACCAGAGAGCAGGCTGTGAACGATGCGCTCTTGCAGCGGACGAAAAGAGTCGTAACCCCAGTAACGTTTCAGCGCCGCAAGCGCATTCTGATTAGGATTCATGGGCCGAGGTGGCGTGACCGCAATGCGAAAACAACCGTGAGTCGCAACCTATTTTAAACGGAGGGTGCGACTGCGTCGGGCGCATTTTGCACGAACTATACCGTGCCTCCGCTCAGGAGAATTCATCACGATCTAAGACCTGTCATCCTGAAGCGCTTCTTTTGCGCGAAGGATCTCCCGGAATTTCTCAAACGGAAATGCTCTTTCCAGGCTCTTGGCCCTGAACGCCAGCTTTTTGGTAAGAGCCACGCAAGTGCATTTCAAGCTGGAGCATCGCGGGTGATGCTTCGCGCAACAGATGCGCTTCAGCGTCCCTAGCGAGCGTTCATAATCTAAAACCTGTGCTCTCTTCCATCGTGTCATTCACGTGCGAGAATCATTCCAAATGAGTCTCTCATCCGACGTTAACCTCTGGCCCTCGGCCGAGCATGCGCTCGAATATCTTCGCCGCGCCGACACCATCCCCCATCGCGTGGAAGGCGAAACCACTCTCTTGGACTTTGTTCCCGTAAATGCCTCGCGCATTCTCGATTTGGGAAGCGGGGGAGGACGGCTGCTTGCGCTAGTTAAGGCCGCGAGACCGCAAGCGCAATTCGTTGCTCTCGATTTTTCTCCGACGATGTTGGCCACATTGCGCGAGCGCTTCCAATCAGCGGCGGACGTGAGCGTCGTTGCCCACGATCTCGAAAAACCGCTGCCCGAAATGGGAAGCTTTGATTGCGTGATCTCCAGCTTCGCGATCCATCATCTGGCGCACGCGCGCAAGCAAAGCCTTTATCACGAGATCTTCGAGATACTCACTCTGAGTGGAGTCTTCTGCAATCTCGAGCACGTCTCGTCCGCGACGGCTGCTCTACATCACGAATTCCTCCGTACTCTCGACACGCCACCCGAGCAGGAGGATCCCTCAAACAAACTGCTCGACGTCGAAACGCAACTTCAGTGGTTACGCGAGATCGGCTTCATAGATGTCGACTGCCACTGGAAGTGGCGCGAACTCGCGTTGCTGGCTGGCAGAAAACATAGCCGGCGCCGGTAGGCGGTGCTGGAGATCGCCGGGTGGCCAGCTCCGGGTGTGTCACCTTAACCCATAATCAATTGAGAACGCGGCCGGGAAACATCGGGGTACCCACTGTCGAGTGGCAGCGTCCCGCTAAAATCCTCTCGCTACCAACTCCTCAACCGTCCACCGCCGTCCCTCGCCCCGCTGCTTCTCCGCATAACGCGCCAGCACATCAACCTCAATATTCATTGGCTCTCCAGGTGACAACGTGTGCAGATTCGTCGCGGCATACGTATGAGGAATGATTGCAATGGTCACCCGCGAGCCGGAAATTTTTGCCACCGTCAGGCTAATGCCCTCAATGGTAATCGAGCCTTTCTCGACGACATAGCGAGTGAGTGACTCGGGAATGTCAATCTCGAGCCAGCGATCTTCACTGCCATTGCTAGTGGGCCGAAATGAAACGAGCCGGCCTGTTCCATCCACGTGTCCCTGAACGATATGTCCACCAAGCGGCGTTCCGGCTGGAGTAGGTAGTTCCAAATTGACAAGGCGTCCGGCTGCCAGACGAGAGAGGGAAGTGCGGGCGATCGTTTCTTGAGCGAGGTCGGCTTCGAACGAATCGGCAGTGGGTTTGAGTGCGGTAAGGCAGACTCCACTTACCGCAACGCTGTCGCCTGCCTTCAGCTTGGAGGCAAGTTCCGGAGCGGAAACACGGAGGCGCATCGTGCCGCTGCTGCTAGTCAACGACTCAATCATTCCCGTTTGTTGGATCAGGCCTGTGAACATAGTCGAAGAAAATCAGATCCTAGGAAAACCGACAGAACCGGCGCCGGTAGGTGGTAGGGCAGCCGCTTGTTTGCGGCTGCTCGTACGAGAGCCGCAGTATCGCAAAGCTCGGACTTGTCCACGCGATACAACTTTTACCGCCGGTATTCGTATGGATCCCTAATATATCCCTCTACAGCAAAATCTTCCCCGAACCGATGCAGCGAGATCGAATGCACGCGCGCGGCTTCGCTGATCCGCGGGAACCCTGGGCCGCTGGCAAACGGGACAGAGCCTGTGCCGGCCAGAATCTTCGGCGCGTAAAACAGAAACACTTTATCGACGACACCTGCCGCGAGCGCAGTCCAGTTAACCAGTGCGCCGCCTTCGATGATCAAGCTGGTAATCTCCATTTCACCGAGTTTCTGAATGACTGCAGCGACGTCGGGACGACCATCGAGCGCGCCCAACTTCACCTGCTCGACGCGAATCCCGCGATCCTCAAGTTCGCGCCTCTTCTTTTCTTCGGCGAACGAACAGAAGACGATCAGATCGTCCTTCACTGTCTTGACCAATCGGGAATCCATCGGCAGGCGCAGCTTCGAGTCGCTGACCACGCGCAGTAGCGGACGCCGCCTCGGCCTTCCAGTGCGATCGGTAAGCAGCGGATTATCGGCAATGACGGTGTTCACGCCGACAAGAATCGCGTCGGCCGCATGGCGGAGCTCCTGCACATGCGCGCGAGCTTCTGCACTAGTAATCCATCCGCCTGCAGCATCGCCTAGACCCACCTCGTTAGTCGGCGGCGTGAATGGCGGGGCGATTTTGCCATCCAGCGTCATGCCGGCTTTGAGGGTTACAAGAGGAGTCTTATGAATAATGTACTTGGCAAAGGCTTCGTTCAGCTTGCGTGCTTCTGCCTCGAGTAATCCAACGTGAAGTTCAATGCCCGCCTCGCGCAGCCGTTCGAATCCTTTTCCCGAAACGGCAGGATTGGGATCGTGCATCGCGGCATAGACGCGGGCGATGCCGGCGCGAACCACAGCTTCCGCACATGGGCCGGTGCGTCCAGTGTGAGAGCAGGGTTCGAGATTCAGATACAGCGTTGCGCCACGCGATCGCTCACCAGCTTGCTCGATCGCGAGCACCTCCGCATGCTTCACCTCTTCGAACGTATGAAATCCCTCGCCGACGATTTCGCCCGCCGGGTTAACTAGAATCGCGCCTACATACGGATTGGGCGAAGCCAGCGCGATGCCATGTTGCGCCAGCTCCAGTGCACGGCGCATGAACTGTTCGTGGTCGTGCGCCATGAGCTATGCGAAGAGGGAATCGACGAAAGATTGAGAATCGAATGGGATCAGGTCGCCAGCTTTCTCGCCGACGCCGACATAACGGACGGGCAACCCGAGCTCGCGCGAGATCGCCACGACGACTCCGCCTTTAGCCGTTCCATCGAGCTTGGTAAGAACTATTCCAGTCACGCCGGCTGATTGCGTGAACTGTCGCGCTTGCTGTAAGCCGTTTTGTCCGGTCGTGGCGTCCATCACGAGAAGCGTTTCATGTGGAGCATCGGGAATCACTTTCTTCGCCGTGCGCCTCATCTTTTCCAGTTCGGCCATCAGGTTCTGCTTCGTATGCAGACGGCCGGCGGTATCGACGATCACGTAATCCGTTCCGCGAGCTTTGGCGGCGCTGAGTCCATCGAACAAGACAGCCGAAGGATCTCCGCCGGGCTTCGTCTTGATGACCTCAGTTCCAGTTCGAGATCCCCAGATTTCAAGTTGCTCGATTGCGGCAGCACGGAAGGTATCCGCCGCGCACATTAAAACCGTCTTGCCCTGACTGCGGAACAGGCTCGCGAGCTTTCCGATGGTCGTTGTCTTGCCCGTACCGTTAACTCCTACGATCAGCAAAACCTCTGGACCATCAACTTGTTGCACGGGAACATTCGCGGAATGGTTGAGGATAGACGCGATCTGCTCTTTCAATAAACATTTTAATTCCTCGACGTTATCGATCTGCTTGTGCGTCGCCCGTTCCCGCAGGCCATCGAGGATGTCGCTGGTGGTGGTAGCGCCCAAGTCGGCAGCAATCAGAGTGGCTTCGAGGTCATCCAGGGTATTGGCATCGATCTCTTTGTTGAAAGCGACGATCTCCTCGATACGCTCGCTGAGGTTCTCGCGCGTGCGCGAGACTGCCTCTTTCATGCGATCGAGAAAGCCTGGCTTTTTATTTTTTTCCTCGTCGAGGCTGCCGAACAGAGTCTGGATCATGAAGAATGCCGGAAAAATTCGATTATACGTAAGCGAGTTCGAAGTGGAGTGTACGCTACATCCCGACTGGCGCCGCATATGCGAAATCGCTGGCTCCTCTTTTCAGAGAACACAGCACACGAACGACGGATCAAAATACCGTCGGTCGTCTACTCGTAAGTCACTGAATTTTCATAGAAATTTCCACATTATTTTTCTTTGACTCTATGGGCAAATTCTGGTTCCATAATGGGAATAGGAGCTGCGAAGCCGCTGCCGCTAAGCTCTCAAGCTCCTACTTGTAGTTGTTTGTTGATCAATGGCGTGTTGCTGCGATATGTCGACCATCGATTCAGGATCGCCTAAGTGCTCCGCGAATCCACAAACTTCAAATCTAATCCGCAAGATGTTGCGTATCAGGCCTGGTCGATCCGGCACATCTTGCGGATCAAGGATGAAAAATTACCGGATTTACATGACCTAAGTTCTTTAAATCGCGGATTTTGTCAAAAAGAGGGAGGGGGAGGGTAATGGATACGGCTTTCGACGCGATTCAGCCTGTGAGGAGTGCTAACTACGGTGTGCTGGTTTTCTTTGAGTGACATGGATAGACGAGACGTTAAGGAAAAAATGATCAATGTTGGACTAGTGGGCTACGGCTTTGCGGGACGTGTGTTCCATGCTCCAGTCATCTCTTCCGTGGCTGGGCTAAATCTGCGCGCGATTGTGCAAAGAAAAGGCGACGATGCATCGCGTCTCTATCCAAATGCGACTCAGGTGCGTTCGGTTGAGGAGTTGCTCGCAATCCCTGAGATACAGCTCGTCGTAGTCGCTACGCCAAATACCTCGCATTATTCGCTGGCGAAGCAGTGCCTGATTGCAGGAAAGGATGTTGTTGTCGATAAGCCATTCACGACTAGTTATTTGCAGGCAAAAGAGCTGGTCGATCTAGCTCGCCAACGCGAACGATTGCTGACCGTGTATCAAAACCGCAGGTTCGATGGCGACTTCCGCACGGTTTCTAATCTGCTCGCCGAAAATCGTCTCGGCCGGATCGTCTTATTCGAATCGCACTTTGATCGTTATCGACTGGAGCTGCGGCCCGACGCCTGGCGCGAGCGTCCGGAAGCGGGAAGCGGAATTTTCTTCGATCTTGGCGTTCATCTGCTTGATCAGGCACTGCTCCTCTTTGGCACGCCAGAGGCCATAACCGCGGACATTCGCATCGAACGTGAAGGCGGTCAGGTCGACGACGCCTTCGATGTTCTACTGCACTATCCAAGAATGCGTGCCCTGCTTCGCGCCAGCATGATTTCTCTTGCTCCCGATCTGCGCTTCCTCGTGCGCGGCGAGAAGGCGGCATATGTGAAGCACGGAATCGATCCCCAAGAAGACGTGCTCAAGCGCGGCGAAGCGCCCGGAGGTGATTCCTGGGGCAAAGAGAAACAGGAGAGCTGGGGAGTGCTGCAGTCGCTCAATGGCGCAGAGCGCGTGGCGACGGAAGCGGGAGACTATCGCCTGTTCTATCAAAATATCCGCGATACCATTTTGGGAAGATCAAAGATCGCTGTCGCACACGAGCAGATGCTGAACGTGATGCATGGCGTCGAAATGGCGCGCAGAAGCAGCGAAGAGCGGAGAATGGTGAAGTGGTAAAGGAACCGGCGCCGGTAGGCGGTGGAGCAGCCGCATGTTGCGGCTGCGCCTAACGTGAATGGTTGCTCCAAATGGCTCTCGTCGGAGCTAGCCATTCGGCCATCGCCGCCCCACCGGCTACCGCCGGTTCTGTTTGTTGCGTTTCGCCTGATAGTCTTATCTCCCTATGTCGAAATACATTGCATGGAAGGACGTTGAACTCGAGCAAGTGAATCCACTGCTCGATCGACAAATCATCACAGGCGACGAGGTCATGCTCGCGCGCGTATTGCTGAAGAAGGGCTGCATCGTCCCCGAGCACAGCCATGTGAATGAGCAGGTGACCTACATTCTCGAAGGCGCACTTAAGTTCTGGATAGAAGGCAAAGAAATTGTCGTACGCGAAGGCGAGGTGCTTTGCATTCCCTCCAACGTTCCGCACAGGGCCGAAGCCATGGAGGACACGGTCGATCTCGATATCTTCTATCCGCTTCGCCAGGACTGGCTGAACAAAACCGACGGCTACTTACGCACAGCTTCGAAGAAGTAAGCGGAGATTCGATGAAGGCGATTCGCGTTCAGCAATTCGGCGGACCGGAGGTGTTGAAGATCGAGACCATTCCCGATCTGCAACCCGGCCCGGGACAGGTTCTCGTGAAGATCCACGCCGCTGGCGTGAATCCATTTGAGACCTACCAGCGCACGGGTACATACGCCATCAACCCACAGCTTCCCTATACGCCGGGAGCAGATGCCGCAGGAAGAGTAATTGGCATCGGTTCAGGCGTGCAGCGCACGCGTGCAGGCGATCGCGTTTACGTGGCAGGAAACGTCACCGGCAGCTACGCCGAGCAAGTCTTGGCTCTCGATGCGCAGGTGCATCCTTTACCTAAGAACGTGTCGTTTCAGCAGGGCGCCGCGATCGGTGTCCCTTACGGCACCGCATATCGCGCTCTGTTCCAGAAAGCTAATGGCCTGCCGAACGAAACCATTCTGGTACATGGCGCCAGCGGCGGGGTCGGTCTTGCGGCCGTTCAGTTAGCGCGCGCTCACGGCATGATCGTGATTGGCACTGCGGGTTCCGAAAAGGGAAGAGAACTTGTTCGCGATAACGGCGCTCATCACGTGCTCGATCACACCAAGGGTAGCGTTGCTGAAGAAGTGAAGAAGATTACAGATGGTCGCGGCGCGAACGTCATTTTGGAAATGCTTGCGAATAAGAATCTGGCGCAGGATCTCTCAATGCTCGCGATTCGTGGGCGGATCGTTGTAATAGGCAACCGCGGCACAATTGAGATCAATCCTCGGGACGCGATGGCGCGCGATGCCATCATTTTGGGAATGACGCTGTGGAACACACCGGAGGATGACATGACACGAATCCACGCAGCGCTCGTGGCATCGCTCGAAAATAGCGTTGCGCGTCCGGTGATCGGCAAGGAGCTTTCTCTGGCTGAAGCGGCACGCGCACACGAGGAGATCCTGCAGCCGGGAAGCTACGGGAAGATCGTGCTGATCCCTTGAGTTTAGTGGGGGATTAAATCGGCGGCCCTGCCGGCGCGCCTGAGGGCTTCAGCTTCGGCACGTTCTGCTTTGGATCGCGAATAAACGCTTCGATCCTGCGCGTAATTGCAGCAGAATTCCCACTTTGGGCGGCCTTCACGCGAGCGTAGACGCTATTCACACCTGTCCAAGCTTCGGCGCGGACTTCGGCCGTTGCGTCGTCATCGACTGCGAGAATCATCAATCGATCGGCCAATTCGTTTTGCACGACGTTGGAAAGATCAGCGTGTGCTTCCGGAACGAGAGTGAAAGCATTCTTGATCAAAGCCGAGATCGCCTCATTTGCAGAAGGCGAGGTGCTGTCGAAGTGATGAATCGAATCCATGCGCGCGAGCCGTTCCGGATCGAGCAGTCCGCCGTAGACGATCTCCGCAATCGAGCGGGCTCCGTCGTAAGGATTGAAGAGGTAGCCGGCACTGGAGTTGTACGCCTCCGGATCTGGTCCGGCGTTTTCATGCTGCACCAGCGAATTCCAGATTCGGGAAGGCACTTCCATCTGATCCGGACGGAGAGCTTGTAAACAAAGTTGGAGAGCTTCACGTTGGCTCTGCGCATTCCAGACTTCGAGCGGCTTTTGCCCGTCGCCTGCGACGGTGAGTGGAACCTTGGCGCTACCAATCGTACTGATGGCAGCTGCGAGCGCATAACGATGGAAGAGATATACAAGCGCGAATCGCGCTGCGAGTTTCGAAATGGGCTCGCGCTGGCGGAGCATCGAGGGTCCATAGGATGCAACCAAGGCGTTGCGAACCGGAAGCACGTCGCGCAGCCACGTCACGGGATCAGGACCATCGTCATACGCGTTCCATCGCGGATCGTCATAGTTGCCCCAGAAAATGCCCTTGCTGAGCGCTTTGTGCACGATTGCATCCAGCCGCGCAACTTCCCGAGGGTCTTCGGGCGATGCAGGTGGCTGAGCGCTGGTGCTGTATCCCCACTCAACGGCGAACTTATCATAGCTTCCAACGCCCTGCATGTAGGCATCGCTCAGATCTGCGCTGCCGTCTTTGCGGATGTGGATGCGCGGAGCAAAGTAGTCCATCACCGAGCCACGATCGAATGTGCTGGCGACGAAGTTGTGCTCGAGCCCGAGGACGTGTCCCATTTCGTGACAGGTGAGCAGGGCAATGCGGCGGACCATCACTTCGTCTTCCGAAAGCTGCGGATCGGCGGCGTCGAGCTCAGCGAAGAGATCCATTTCGGAATCGTCGCGGCCGGAAGCTGCGCCGGGTGTGACCACGTTCCAGTAGTTGCTGACCGTCCTCATGCGATGCGAGTCGAGCTGCACCACGGCGTGAAGAATCTCGCCGGTCCGCGGATCAGTTTGCACCATGCCCACCGACCAGCCGCGCCCATTGCGGTTGGTCCATTGAATCGTGGGGTAGCGAACGTCGAGAGGGTCGGCTCCCTCCGGCAGATCTTCGACGACGAGTGCATTGCGAAATCCGGCCTGCTCAAATGCCTGGTTCCACCACAGCGCACCGCGACGCGCGGCCGAGCGCATCGGCTCGGGAATGGCGCGATCGAGATAAAAAGTGATTGGCTTGACCGGCTCGCTGATCGCCGCGTTAGGGTCCTTCTTCTCCAGCCGCCAACGATCAATAAAATTCTGGCTGAGCGATTGTTTGAAAGTCCGAGAGAAATCGTCGAACTGTTCGCCAAAGAATCCCACGCGAGGATCTGCGACACGCGGCTGATATCCCGCAGGCGGAAGCGCAAGCAGCGAGATGTGCTGGTGTACCGTGAGCACTCCCGGTTCGGGATTGTTCACGCTGCGAGTTCCAGAATCGGTGACAAACGTGAGAATGTTCTCGATCTCGGTGTTTTGCGGAAAAGCGCGCGTGTGTTCCATATCCACGGCGCTCCGCTGATCGTCGAGCCTCCAGTTCGCGGCATTCTCATTCGCAACCTGCCGAACCATCCCGTTGATCGCCCGCGAAGGACGCCGCAGTTGGTTCAACAATCCACTCACATCGCGCACAACAAGAGGATTGCCGTTCACCACCAGGCTGTCGCCTTGCTCGGACTCTATCGGCAGAGCGGCTATGACCGAAGTAGGAAAGCTGCGCTCTACGGAGTGCTTCAATTCGGAACTAGCATTGACGGCACGAAAGCTCGTGTTCTCGGCAACGATCAGAACCTTTGGGCCCGAACGAAGAAATCGGCAAAGCTGCGATCCGCCCACGCTGCTGCGATCGGCAAACATCTCGATCGATCCAACGCCGCTGCTAAGACCGGTAAAGTAGATGAACTCTCCGCTCAGCCGTTCCGGCGAAAGTTCAAAGAGCAACTCGCCTTTCTTCACGTCCCAGTAGAACGGAATGAAACCGTCACTACGCTTTAGTCCAGACAGACGCTCACTGGAAGAGTGCTGGCCATTAGCGGCCGACGTCTGCGGGTTGGAACGGGAATTGTCGTTTTGGGAAAACGAAAAGGCAGAAAGGCAGAAGAGTAGAAGAATCGTCCTTGTCATTGCGGATTGAAGTCTTCTTGGAATCGCGAGACCAGCAATCCTAACAGGAAGGCCCAAGCAGTAATCAGTAGCGTTGTCGAAAACCAATCGAAAGCTGACAGCAAACGGGCCCAAAGTCGACTGCCGATTTTCTGGTGCGAAAGGAGGGACTCGAACCCTCACGGTTTTACCCGCCAGATCCTAAGTCTGGTGCGTCTGCCAATTCCGCCACTTTCGCGCATTTAGATTCTACATCTCGCGAGCTTCTGCTTGTTGCTGCTGAGTCGATGTAGCGAAATTGTAGCGACTGTTTTGGTGCGTCCCTGCTGTGCCGCGCTGGCAATCTGGAGCATGTCTGCATCTTCCGAGGAGATACAGCCCATGGTGGTATCGCGGATCTTACTGTCGTGAAGGAAGTCGTCGGCAATCGCGTAGTAGCTGTTACCGGGGCAGGGCGGTTCTATTGGATCGGAGCTTTGCCGACAGATTGCCACCGCTTTTCCCAAAAGGCTGCTGCTACTCGAAAAATCAGAAAATAGCCTTACCTCGCCCTTTCTGGCGATCGAGCCGGAGTACCAGACATTCTCGAGCAAATTGAGGTATTGGAAGCATTGATGATGAAGACTGACTACGTTGGTTTGCTAGCGGGTTTGCACAACCTCTTCCCGACTTTGCGGCAACCAGAGCAAGAAAAAGATTTAAGCTGTTCTTCGGCCGCTTCAAGTATTCTCTTTTCCTCAGCGAACAGGTGGGATCAGCTGCGCAAGCGCAGGTTACAGTACCCGTCTATCAGCAGCCAGAATTGGGGGAGGCAGCCGCATGAATGTTCCACTGTGTTGCCCCGACATCAGTGATGTCGAGGTCGAATACGTGAGCAGGGTATTGCGCTCTGGGCTACTCAGCCTTGGTCCACGATTACCAGAGTTTGAGCACAACTTTGCGGTCAAGGTCGGAGCAAAGCATGCCGTCGCAGTGAATAGCGGAACATCGGCTTTGCACTTAGCAGTACGCGCCTTGAACATCGGAGTTGGAGATGAGGTCATCACAACTTCGTTCAGCTTTGTCGCGTCTTCGAATTGCCTGCTATTCGAAAAAGCCGTACCTGTGTTTGTGGATATCGATCGTAGTACCCTGAACCTTGATCCTCTGCAAATCCGTCGCTTCATCGAGCAATGGTGTGTCAACGATCCATTCAGCGGTGTACTCAGAGATGTCCGCACGGGATTAAGAGTGCGCGCAATCCTCCCAGTTCACGTGTTTGGGCTACCGTGTGATATGGAAGCGATCATGGAGATCGCGACTCGCTACAACTTGCATGTAATTGAAGATGCCTGCGAGGGGCTGGGTGCCGAATACAAAGGCCAGCATGTGGGAACCTTCGGGGACATCGGCGTCTTTGCCTTCTATCCCAACAAACAAATGACTACCGGTGAAGGTGGAATGATCGTTACAAATAACGAAGCCATTGCCACCGCTTGTCGCAGCCTTCGTAACCAAGGCCGGGCTGAGGATGCGGACTGGTTACGCCACGATCATCTTGGGTACAATTACCGGCTCAGCGACATTCACTGCGCACTTGGTCTGGCACAGCTCGAGCGCTTGAACCACCTGCTCGGCGGTCGTATGCGAGTCGGCATGCAATACGAAAGAAGGTTGGCTGGCCATCCTCTTATTCGGCTTCCACATAACGAGTCTCAGTCCCAACGGAGTTGGTTTGTATATCCAATTCAGTTGACGGTGGACTACGATCCTCCCAGCCTCGTCCGCGACCAGGTGCTTCGCCGCTTGCGGGCACACGGAATTGGCTGTCAGTCGTATTTTCCAGCCATTCACCTCCAGCCGTACTTCCGTCAACAGTTCGAGAGCTACGAGTATCGCCTGCCTGAAACGGAGCGAGCCTCGAATACATGTATAGCTTTACCCATGTTCTCCTCTGCAACCGAAGATCAGATCGATTATGTTTGCAGAACTCTGCTCGAGGTTGTCGAATCAGAATGCTCTACGCCTCCGCCGCGAAAGAACAAGCAAGCTGAATCAATGGAAGCGTCGGCGCATGTATCCAGCAATTAAGAGAGCCATAGACCTAGTTGGTGCGATCCTCGGATTGAGCATTTTGGGTTTGCCGATGGCCGTTGTGGCTGGGCTTGTCCGCCTCTGCATGGGCTCACCGATACTTCATCGCGCTGTTCGCCCAGGTCTGCGCGCACGTACGTTTGTTTTGTATAAATTCAGGACCATGACAGAAGGCGTCGATTCCCACGGACGGCGGCTGCCTGACAAACAGCGCATCACGCCTTTGGGACGATTTTTGCGCAAAGCCAGTCTTGATGAGTTACCGCAGCTCTTCAATGTGTTGAAAGGGGAAATGACGCTCGTGGGACCACGACCTCTGCTCGTAGAATATCTCAAGCTCTACTCAGCAGAGCAGGCGCGTCGTCACGACGTGAAGCCAGGTATTACCGGTCTCGCCCAGATCAACGGTCGCAACACATTGAGCTGGGATCAACGCTTCGCTCTGGATCTGTGGTACGTCGATCATGCGAGTGTTGCCCTGGATTTGCGAATTTTGCTCAGGACCGCTGCCATTGTGATCATGCGTCGTAGCGTCGGCCCAGACGGCGATCTCGACTTCCCGTCTTTCCGTGGTGGCGCGGCCATAGCTGCCCAGGATAGTAGTCTCTATGCGGCATCTCCTGACTCCCTCAGCGCCGCTTCCACCTAAGACTTCCAGGTAAGAGTTTCACATGAATGTCATGCTTACGTGTGCCGGCCGGCGCAGGTACTTGGTGAAGTTCTTCCAACGCGCTCAATGGGCGTGGTCAAGTGTTTGTAGTCGATGCCTGTGCGAGCGCTCCTGCTCTTCGGCAAGCTGACAGATGATTTGTTGTGCCATCGCTAACCGACGACACATATATCGACACTTTGCTAACCCTCTGAGCTGGTTGTGCCCGGTTTCCTCCGACTCAAAGAATGGGCGTAGGGAGGAATTGTTTTTGAGCTGTCGGGGCGGCTGCATCGCACGCTCTGCACGGACATGCGAGCGATGGTGCCGCGCGGGCATGGCTGGCTTGGCCCTCACTTCATGGGCGCTCCGCGCGCCGAGCCGCACACTTGGACATGGCTGTGCCCCTGTCGTAGGAACATGACCGCGAACCAGTACCGGCCACTACCATCAGAAAGATTGGTGCAGATCAGGCTTTCCCCGATTTGTCCGGAAACTGCTACGCGTCGCGAATGTCGAAACGCTGGATCAGACCGTCTCGTATGTGGAAGACGTGGATCACGAATCTATCGGCCAGGAGATTGCCCTCAAGATCTCGCACGAGCTGATGAACTTTGACGACGACCTCCCCTTTCCGCGTGGGCGAGATCTCGAGCGGTTCCACCTGCGGATCCATAAGCGCCCATTGACGTTTCCAATAACGGCCAACTTCATCGCGTCCGTGGATGTGGCCGCCTTCCATTCCATTTGCCCAGACGACGTCGGGATGCATGGCCGCGAGCACGCTTTCGATGTCGCGGAAATTGAACAGGGCATACACACGTTCGAGGAGTTCAACCTCATCCATTCAGTTCTCCGTTCTGACCGTCCCGGGCGAGTGGGGAAACGCAAGGACCGGCCGATCGGCCCAAACGCGTCCACGAGTGTCTAGTCGAACATGAAAATCCGACTGGCCACCACATGAATGACCCGTTCCCCGTAGGGAATGTGTCCTCACCCCAGCAGATGCCGGCATCCGCCGGGGATCTGATCACGACCGCATGGTGCTAACCGTTGCAGCGGCCTCGCATCCGCTCGCCGGAGGAAGTTATGCCAACCGCCGACTTTCCTGCACTGCAGGCACCCTTTGATGCTGCAGAAGAACGCGGAAAGCGAGTGCGTGCGTGACCAGCAGCAGGGGCACGATGAGAGTCGGAATGACGTAGGTGGCTCCCAACTGTCCAGCCGCGAGTCCGGCATGATTGGCCTGGTAAAAAGCGTTAAAGAGATCGGCTGCACCCCAGAGATTAAAGATCCATGCGATCGCAACGCCGGCCATGCTGGGTAGCGATATCAGCGCGAGCAAGGCGAGTATCGCTGCAACGAGGTCGCCGTAGGCTGCAGCGCGCGCGAAGCTGGACGGCAGGTCAGGCGAGACAACTCCTGGCACAAGAAATGCCAATCCCATGAAGCGGAAGCTGTGCAGGATGAGCAGAGGGCGCAAGGCTTCGGCCCGATCCCGGTTGCGGATCTTCGGCCAGATGTATCGGGCGGCGACGATTGACCACGCGATGAGGCTGAATGCGATGCTGGTGAAAAACGCGAATTGTGACATGACGAATTCCTCCTTCTTAAAATGAAGCGGCTAAGCTCCTCAGCTCCTAAGCTGCTAGCTAAGCGCGAACATAAGCAGAGCCGCGGAGACGACGAGCGTTACTGCTGCGATCCGTTATTGCTACGTAGTTATTGCTGCAATCCGGGCCCGACTAATGCCCGTAGCGGCATTAACGGTCCGACGGGAATGTACTGCTCATCCATCAACCGTTCCTTGGCGAGCGGCAGCGTTTCCATAATGGTTCGCGCCTCGTCCTCACTTTTGGCTTCCAGCAGGAAGACGATACCTTTGCCATCGCCGCGCGAATACCACTCGCGGATTTTTCCCTGGAGATAAAGTTGCACCGTCGCCTGAATCTCGTCAGGTATTACGGCCATGATCTGTTGAGGGTTCACGCCGTGCTTGGCAGTCTGAATCACCATTACCGCGGTAGTTTTCGGTATAGCCACGCTGGGCACGCCCGAGGCGGTTGCGGACGGAGTCTGCGCAACGGACGCGATCGGCAGCATTGCAGTGAGAAGAGAAATCATGAGTTTCATCCCTTAGCCTTTCTGTTTGGTTGGTGTTGTTGGTTTCGTTTTGGGGACTGGGAAGGCCACGGATTCGCCCGTGCCGTCACTTGCAGACTTAGATCTTTTCTTTTTCAGCGGCTTCAGCCGCGGCTGAAGCCGCTGAAGCAAAAGATCTATGCCGACTTACGGCACGCATCAATGCGCGCCCTTCCCTAAATCGATCTACAGAAAAAGCTGCCTCGCCTTTCGGGTTCGGGTTTGCCGTTTACCATATAGAGTACGATCGTACTCTATACGGACAAAAAAATTATTCTGCGGCGAAGGACTTTATGAAAAACTTCCTCGCCTCCATCAAGATCTGCTCACGCCGTTCAGGGCTGGAAGCAACCCGGGCCATCATCAGCACTCCGGCCATGCTGGGGAACAACAACCTGGTCTTCGTCATTCTCTCTTCCCGCGTCTGACCCGGCATGAAGGGCAGGAACCGCTCGCGATACGCTTCCAGCAGCACCTCGATCTTTCTGCGCACGGCTACCGGTTTGCGCGCGAGTTCCGGACCGAGGGTGGCGCGCACGCAGCCGCTTCCTGGCGAATTCGCGTGGCCCACACTGAGATAGCGCTCGATGATCGTCCGCAGCGCCTGTCCTTCGGGCGCGGACTTTGCAGCCGCCACCATGCCGCTTCCCGTTTCCTCGAGTGCGCGCGCCACGGCTTCGACGAAGAGGTCGTCCTTGCTCCTAAAGTGCCGGTAGAAGCCTCCTTTCGTGAGGCCTGCCTTTTTCATCACTGTCCCGATGCCGCTGCTGTCAGCGCCATGTTCACGGAAAGAGCGAGCGGCAAAGGAAACAATGTTGTCGTGGTTCTGCGCTTTGTGTTCGGCCGAGTACCGCATGATTTAAGAGTACGACCGTACTCTTTATCGTGTCAATGGCAAAGCGGCAGTCGGCTGGGACTAAAACAACAACCAAACCAGAATGGGATAATCCATTGCGACTTTCCCGGCTGCCGAGCAAAATCTGTCGAATATGGGCAGAATCTGCAGAAATGGTGGCGCGAGGCGAAAAATTCGCTGCCAAATTGCCTGCAGCAGCGAGATTGGGGCAAGGGAAAACCTGGAGAGTTCGGTCGTTCGTAGTGTAGTTGTCCGCGATTGGATAGGTTCCGAGACTTCTTTATCCTGGAGGGTTTGGTATCTGGGTAGCGGCAACTGCATTAAAATCCTTCAGCGTCGGAGGTGTTGAATGATGCGGAAGAGTTCGGGCGTGATCCTCCTTTTCAGTCTGTTGCTGGCTCTCCAGGGCTACGCGAAGGCTCCTAGCATTCCCGCTTTGGTACTGCAGGCGAGATACGTCGCGCTGGGATATGAAACGGCCGAGGGGTTCATTGCGGAAACGGATTTCCGCTCCTTTGCATCTCCAAAGGTTCAGCCTGACGATCGACAGGCGATCGCAAATATCTACGACGCCCTGAACAAATGGAAGAGATATACGATCACCATCGATCCAACGTGGGCAGACATGCTGATTGCCGTGCGCAGTGGCAGGTTAGCTTCTGGCACGGGCGGAGTTCGCGTCGGCACTGGTGGCATTGATCCGACCACGGGTCGGCGGACGTCAACGAGCATCGGCCCGGTGTTCGGCGCGGAGGTGGGCCCGGCTGATGACTACTTAGCCGTATATCAATCCAATGACGGCAGGGAAGCGGCGCGCCTCTGGGTGGCTACGCAGCACGATGGACTCGTCGGCAAAAATCCGCCGCTCTTTAAGAACTTCAAAGACGAAGTTGAAGCCGCAGCAAAGAACTCAGGCAAGAATCCTTAACCGATTGCCAGCTCGACCGTGAACTTAACTTAGTCTCCGACCTGCTCGCGCACGTCCTGCGAGCTCGCAGCGCGGCACAGTGCTATCGCGACAAACATTGCGACGCACCAAATGATGCCGACCCCGAACAGCAAACCCATAGCATGCTCCTCTAGGTGACTTCGGGAAATGTTTGGGGAGAGCGGAGATTGTGCCTGCCACGCCTGAGACTGTCAAATTGAAGGTAATCCCCGGATTATTACCGACTTTTCCACTTACGACCTCTGATATTCGCAAGCCAGGTTTGAGCCGTTTTCCGATTAAAATTGAACCAACGAGCCGCCAGAATGCCCGAGTTTACCCACCTTCATCTTCATACTGATTACTCGCTTCTGGACGGTGCCTGCGATGTAGACAAGCTGGTCACGCGTGTAGCCAAATTGGGCCAGACCTCCGTTGCCATGACCGATCATGGCAACATCTTTGGTGCAGTTGCCTTCCACAACGCGGCCAAGAATGTGGGAATTAAGCCGATCATCGGCTGCGAGCTCTATATCTGCAAGAAAGATGACCATCGCGCTGCCCCAGAAGGCGATGAATACAACCATCTTTTGGTCCTGGCTGAAACCGATGAGGGCTATCGCAATCTGGTAAAGATCACCTCGGAAGCTTCACTCCACGGCATGTATTACAAGCCACGTGTGAGCAAGAAGTTCTTGGCTCAGCACGCGAAGGGACTCATCGGCCTGTCTGGGTGTCTGGCAGGTGAGCTTTGCGCGAACCTGATGGCCGGCAAGTACGAAAGTGCGCGCGAGACTGCGGCAACTTACCGTGACATCTTCGGAGAAGGAAACTTCTTCCTCGAGATCCAGGACCAGGGACTCGCGCTGGAAAGGCAGATTCGTCCCGATCTGCTGCGGCTGGAAAAAGAACTCGGAATTCCTCTCGTTGCGACCAACGACAGCCACTACATCTGTGGAGAAGATTCCTATGCGCACGAGGTCCTTCTCTGCGTTCAGACCGCGTCTTCTATTCGCGACGAGAAGCGCTTCAAGTTCGATAGTGATCAGTTCTTCGTAAAGTCCGCAGACGAAATGCATCGCTTGTTCGGCGAGATTCCTGACGTGCTGAAGCGCACAATGGCCATCGCCGAGCGCTGCAATGTGAAGATCGGGAAAGTGCAGAATCCGTTCCCGCGCTTCGATGTCCCGGAAGGGGAAGATCTCGACAGCTATTTCGAACAGGTTTGCCGTCAGGGTTTTGCAAAGCGGCTAGAAAGTATTCGCGCCTTCGAACGCAAAGGCGAGCTACGAAAGACAATCGCCGAGTACGAGCAGCGGCTCTCGCGCGAGATTGACTGCATTAAGCAGATGAAGTTCTCGGGTTACTTTCTCATCGTGTGGGACTTCATCCGTTATGCAAAAGAGAATGGCATTCCGGTAGGTCCGGGACGTGGATCGGCAGCCGGTTCGCTCGTGTCGTATGCAATGGGTATCACGGACATCGATCCGTTGCAGAACGAACTTCTCTTCGAGCGATTCCTGAATCCGGAACGCGTCTCCATGCCTGATATTGACGTCGACTTCTGCATGAACCGTCGCGGAGAAGTCATCGACTATGTCACGCGCAAGTATGGACGCGAGCAGGTTGCGCAGATCATCACTTTCGGCACCATGGCGGCGAAGGCGGCGATCAAAGACGTAGGTCGTGCGATGGATATCCCTTATGGCGATGTGGATCGCATTGCCAAAATGGTTCCAACGACGCTGAACATCGATATCGAGCAGGCCCTGAAGGATTCTCCGCAACTCCAGCAGGCGTACGACAACGAGCCTCAGGTTCGCGAATTGATCGACATTGCGAAGAAGCTCGAGGGCCTGGTGCGCAACTCGGGTGTTCACGCTGCGGGCGTAGTGATCGCTCCGCAGCCTCTCACCGAACTTGTCCCGCTGCACAAGACGAAGAACGACGAAATCGTGACTGCTTTCGACATGAAGGCAGTCGAGAAGATCGGGTTGCTCAAGATGGATTTTCTTGGGCTGACTACCCTCACGATTCTCGATGACGCTCTCCGCCTGATTGAGCAATCTCGCAGTGAAAAGCTTGATCTTCTCGCGCTGCCCCTGACGGACTCAGTCACATACGAGAAGGTTTTTCACACCGGTTTAACCTCAGGTGTTTTCCAGTTTGAATCGCAAGGCATGCGCGATGTTCTGCGCCGTTATCAGCCTACGACAGTCGAAGATCTCACGGCACTCAATGCCCTTTATCGTCCTGGGCCGATCCAGGGCGGCATGATTGACGATTTCATCGAGCGGAAGCACGGCCGGCGAAAGGTCGAATACGAGCTTCCCGAATTGGAAGAGATTCTCAAAGAAACCCTGGGCGTGATCGTCTATCAAGAGCAGGTCATGCAGATTGCAAACCGCCTTGCGGGCTATTCCCTCGGCGAAGCCGACCTGCTGCGTCGTGCTATGGGCAAGAAGAATCCGGAGGAGATGGCGAAGCAACGCGATCGCTTCGTAAAGGGCGCAGTCGAGCGTGGCTTCCCGGAGAAGAAGATCGTCAAGATTTTCGATCTGATGGAGCAGTTTGCAGGCTACGGCTTCAATAAGTCCCACTCGGCCGCGTACGCGCTGCTTGCGTTTCAGACGGCATATCTGAAGACGCACTACCCGGTTGAATTTATGGCGGCGCTGCTCACGTCGCAAGCAGGGAGCACGGACGAAGTCGTGAAGTACATCAACGAGTGCCGCGAAATGGGCATTCCGGTTGAGCCGCCCGACATCAATTTCAGCGACGCGAACTTCACGCCGCATGGTAATGCGATTCGTTTTGGACTCTCGGCAGTAAAGAACGTCGGTCGCACAGCAATTGATTCCGTCCTGCAGGCGCGCAGGGAACTTCGGAAGTTCTCGTCGCTATTCGAATTCTGCGAGAAGGTAGATCTCCGGCTTCTTAATAAGCGGGTACTCGAATCGCTGATCAAAAGCGGCGCAATGGACGCGTTCGGCGCACGTGCACAACTGATGGCCGGACTCGATAAAGCGATCGAGCGCGGACAAAAAGCCCAACGCGATGCCGAATTGGGACAACACGGTCTTTTCGGCGTGTTCCAGTCGGAGATGCCGGAGCAAGAAGATCGCCTCCCCGATGTTCCAGATTGGGATGAGCATCAGCGTCTCGCCGCGGAAAAAGAAATCCTCGGATTCTTCATCACTGGGCACCCTATGGAGAAATACCGAGACAAGCTGGTTGACTTCAATGCGCTCGATACCCCGGCCATCTACGCCATGAAGCAGGGCACAGGCAAAGACGAGATTAAGGCTGCGGGGATCATCACCGGCGTGCGTGTAGTGAAATCGCGCAAGGGGGATTTGTATGCCCAGGCCGTGCTGGAAGACATGGCCGGCTCCGTCGAGGTAATTGTCTTTCCGGAAGCATATCGACGTCTGGCAGAGAAGCTGAAGATGGAAGTTCCCGTCTTGGTCCAAGGATCGGTACGGGTGGAAGAAGGCGCCAATCCCAAGCTTGCGATCTCCACCATTCAGTCGCTCGATGAAGCTAAGCCGAAGCTGCCGCGCTCTGTTCGCATTCGTTTGCCGTTGGATGTTGCCCGTCCTGAGACAGTCGATGCGCTCCACATCCTCTTTCGCGAGCGCAAAGGCGAGGCAAAGGTCTTGTTCAATTTGGAACGGCCTGGCGATTTCATGGTGGTCATGGAAGCCGACGGCTATAATGTTCAAGCTGACCGGGTCTTTATTTCACGAGCAGAAGAACTCTGTGGGCGTGGCAGCGTTCAGGTCGTTGACTGATCGCTTCTGCCGTCAGCGCCGCATATCCCCCATTCATGGACGCAGCTGCTAAAGCCAGAAGAGATATCGAAAATATCGAACGGCAGATTTCCCATCTGGAATCTGTTCCCGGCGCTGACATCAAAACGAAGCAGCAGCTTTACGAGCTCCACCGGCAGGTAGAAGCGCTTCGAAATCAGCTCGAAACCGTCAGTTCCGCATGGCAGAAGACCGAGCTGGCCCGTCATCCGCAGCGCCCATATTTTCTGGATTACGTGGAGCGTATCTTCTCTGATTGGACCGAAATCCACGGTGACCGCCGCTTTTCAGACGATCCAGCGTTGCTGTGTGGCATGGCACGATTTCACGGCGAAGAAGTCCTTTTGCTCGGCACGCAAAAGGGCAGAGACGCCAAACAGCGAGTACAGCGGAACTTTGGTATGGCGAATCCGGAAGGATACCGGAAGGCGCTTCGAGCCATGAAACTCGCCGAAAAGTTCCATCGCCCGGTCATCAGCCTCATTGACATTCCTGGGGCATTTCCCGGATTGGGAGCGGAGGAGCGCGGTCAGGGCGAAGCTATTGCTGTGAATTTGCGAGAAATGGCCCGTCTGCGAGTGCCCTCGATCGCCATTGTTACAGGCGAGGGGGGCAGCGGAGGAGCCTTGGCGATTGCCGTTGCCGATCGTGTGCTCATGATGGAGAACGCGATCTATTCAGTGATTTCTCCCGAAGGGTGCGCATCGATCATGTGGCGCGACGCAACAAAGAAAGAGGCCGCGGCGCAGGCGATGAGGATCACCGCTGAGGATCTGCAAGAACTGAAATGCATTGACGGTATCATTCCGGAACCAAGTGGGGGTGCCCATGATGATCCCGATGCCGCCGCTGCTCTGCTCGACGAAGCCCTTCAGCGCTATCTGCGCGAGGTGAAGGCTATGCCCTGCGATCGACTGCTCGCTACGCGCTACGATAAATTCCGCAACATCGCTCAGTTCTTCACCGAGAGCTGATGCCGAAATCGTCAAACTCTTCTCAGCACCAATCTGCAACTGGCAACATCGTTGCCCACGCTTCGTGTCGAGTCGATCTCGCCGGAAGCACGCTCGATCTTTGGCCGCTGTATCTCTTCCATCCCGGAGCTGTGACCGTTAACTTCGCTGTCAATATCCTTACTCGATGCCAAGTGATTCCCGGTCGTGACTCTTCGATTCACCTCAAATCTATTGATACCGGGCGCGAAGATCACTTCCGCAACTTCGATGAATTCTGCCAAGCGAAGAAGATTCAGCATCAGTTGGCTGCCCATCTGATTCACTTCTTCATGCCCGCCGGTCCGCCGAACGATCGCGGGTTTACGATCGAGACCAATTCGGAATCCCCTGCCGGAGCGGGAATTTCGGGATCGTCCGCGTTGATGGTTGCGACCGTAGCGGCGCTCGCGCGGTACACCGGACGCTTACTCGGCCGCGAGCAGGTTCGGCAGATCGCTCAAAACGTCGAAGCTCAACTGATCAAGGTTCCGACCGGATGCCAGGACTACTATCCAGCCCTCTATGGCGGAGTGAACGCGATTCATCTCGATGTTGACGGAATTCATCGACAGTCGATTTCAGCAGCGCGGGAAGATATCGAATCACGGTTCGTGCTGGTGTACACAGGCGCTCCTCGCCATTCCGGCATCAACAACTGGGAAGTCTTCAAGGCTCACATCAATGGCGACAAGCGTGTCTTCCGCAACTTCCAGCAGATCGGCGAGATTGCTCGTGCCATGCATGCCTCGCTCGAATCGGGTGACTGGCCTGAAGTGGGACGACTACTCGGAGAAGAATGGAAGCTTCGTCGCACGAATGCTCCGGGAATCACGACGCCGCTCATCGACAAACTCATCGCTGCCGCCAGGCGAAAAGGCGCTGTGGCAGCGAAGGTTTGTGGAGCCGGGGGTGGCGGCTGCTTCGTACTATTTGTACGGGAAGGCAGCCACGATGCAGTGGCAGACGCAATCCGCAAGAACGGTGGACGGGTGCTGCCGTTTCGCGTGAATCCCGACGGAGTGACGGTTGTCGGCGGGTCCTGAACTGGGAATCGTCATTCGTCTCCGTGCCACTCGATTGTGGTTGACAAATTCCTCACTATTCCGGAAAATCTTCATTTATGAGTCAGTACTTCTCAACGCCGTCGCCGAACCCGTGCCCGTCACCGGTACGCCGCGACCGCTTTGGGAAATGACTTTGTGAATAGATAGAACGCAATTATCCCAAAGGCCCACGGTCGCAGAGACTGTGGGCCTTTTGCTTTGTTCGGCGGAGTGTGAAATGACGATTCGACATAAATTGGCTGATGCGGACGAGATCGTGATCAAAGTAGGCACAAAGGTATTGACCGCATCGGATGGTTCCGTTGCAGCGGAGGTCTTGCGCCAACTGGTGGAGTCGATTGCTGTCTTGCGCTCACGCGGACGGCATGTTGTGCTGGTCTCATCGGGCGCGGTGGGGATTGGCGCGAGGGCACTCGGCGTCTCGCGCGAGCTGATCTCGGTTTGCGCAGCAGCCGGGCAGAGTGTGCTGACTTCGTTGTATCAGCGAGCTTTCGGCGAACACGGAATCCAAGTGGCACAGCTCCTCGTCACAACGGAAGATTTCGCGACACCCTCCCGCAATCGGAAGCTGATTCATACCCTGCGTCATTTGATCGAAGCCGGCGCAGTTCCCATCCTCAACGAAAACGATGCAGTTGGCGATTCAGCAATTGGGAAAGATTCGATGCGCCTCTTCTCTGAAAACGACATGCTCGCTTCGTTAGTTGCCCGAGATCTTCATGCCGACTTGCTTGTTCTTCTAACCGACGTTGATGGAGTTTACGATCTCCATCCGCAGCATCCCGAGGCGGAATTGATTTCGGAAATCCAGGGCGAGCACGTGGCAGAGCACGAACGATCCTGTGGCGGAACGGGGCGTGGAGGCGTCCGAGCCAAAGTGACAGCCGCAATTCACGCTACTCGAGAGCGCCGCACGGTTGCGGTCATCGCCAACGGTCGCACTCCGAACGTTCTTGAAAGAATTTTGAGCGGCGACCAGATCGGAACGCTAGTCGCTTCAGGGGAGGCGCAATGATCGACAGAGATTTACAGAGTGAATCGGCCGCGGCCAAACAGGCCTCGCGCCAACTTGCCGGCCTCGATTCCCAAACGAAACGGCAGGTCTTGGAAAAGATTGCCGCAGAAATCGAAAACTCTGCCGACACCATTTTCGAAGCCAACCGTAAGGATGTAGTTGCCGCTAAGAGTCAGTCGAACCAAAGCGGAATGCCGTCGTCTGTTCTGGCGCGAATGACTCTGACGGAAGAAAAGCTTTTGCAGATGGCGCGCAGCGTGAATGCTGTAAGCGGCGTCGACGATCCTGTCGGCAAAATTCTTCTCCACTCCGAATTGGACGATGGACTGGAGCTTAGAAGAGTGTCATGCCCTTTTGGAGTTATCGCCGCGGTAGTTGAAGCGCGCCCCGACGCCGTTGCGCAGCTGTCAGCTCTTGCGTTCAAATCCGGCAATGCGCTCATGATCAAGGCCGGCATCGAGATCGCTGAAACGACTGAAGTACTTCTGCAGATTTTCAAAACAACGTACGAACGCTCAGACATTTCGCCTGCTGTGCTTACGAATGTGAAGAGCAGGGAAGAGCTGCACGAGCTTCTAAAACTGGATCAATACATCGATCTCGTAGTGCCTCGTGGAAGTTCAGAACTTGTTCGATTTATTTCCGCAAACACGCGGATTCCTGTGCTCGGACACGCCGACGGTGTCTGCCACATCTATGTTGACGATGCCGCTGATCTCAATCTGGCCACTTCAGTCATCCTCGACAGCAAAATCCAGGCACCTGCAACATGCAATGCAGTCGAAACCATACTGATCCATCGCAGCATTGCTAATGACTTTCTCCCCAGATTGATAGAGCTGCTTCAACTCGGTGGAGTGAGAGTCCGAGGCTGCGAACAGACACGCCACATTTGTGCCGATGGAATCGATCTCGTGGAACAGGGTCAGTGGCACACCGAGTACGGATCTCTCACGGTAGCCGTGCGCGTAATCGAAAGCTGCGACGAGGCAATTGCGCACATCAACCATTTCGGATCGCATCATACGGATTCAATCATTACCGATGATCAACAAACGGCCGAAAAGTTCCTGAGCGAGGTTGATTCGGCCGGAGTGTTCCACAACGTTTCGACGCGCTTCTCCGATGGATACCGATATGGCTTTGGGGCTGAAGTAGGCATCGCCACAGGCAAGCTGCACGCGCGAGGTCCAGTAGGACTGGAAGGATTAGTCACATACAAGTACATTCTCGCTGGCAAAGGACAATGTGTGAGCCAATACATTGGCCCTCGTGCTCGAAAGTTTAAACACGAGCTGACCGCGAGCGAAGTTGCTGTGGGATAAAGTCCCCGAGAATATGATGATGGGTTCATTGAAAATCGCCTAGCTTAAGCTCCCGTTGAAAGTCCTGTTGGCCATTCATCATCGCTTTGAACTATGGAACGCGCCGGAGTGGCTCGGCGCGCGCCTGCAGCAGGCGTTTCCCGCGCAACAATTCCTTCAGCTCACCGACCTCGACAACCTGGCGAAGGAAATTGTCGATGCCGAAGTCCTTGTGGGGTGGCAGCTCCGTGCGGAGCAATTCAAGGAAGCTAAGAAGCTGCGATGGATTCACGCCACGACGGCTGCCGTGCATCAGCTCATGTTTCCCGAATTAGTCGCGAGCGATGTTCGCGTGACCAACTCCACCGAGATTCATGGGCCAGTTGTTGCCGAACACGCCATTGCACTCGTTCTCGCGCTTGCAAAAGGGCTGCCATGGGCGACCGAACTCCAGCAGAAGCATCGCTGGGGACAGCAGGATCTGTGGCGCAGCTTTGCCCGCCCGCGAGAAGTCGCGGGAGCAACTTTGGGCGTGATTGGCCTCGGTGCTATCGGGCGCGAGAGTGTTCGGCTTGCGAAGGCGCTAGGCATGCGAGTGATCGCCGTTCGCGAGCACCCCGAGCGAGGGGCGGAAGGAGCTGACCAGGTTTTCGGACCTGCGCAACTTCATGATGTTCTGGCGCAATCTGATTACGTTCTTCTGGCTGCGCCGCTAACTCCGAGAACGCAGGCTCTTTTTCATGACGGTACATTCGAGAAGATGCGCAACGATGCCTGCTTCCTGAACGTGAGCCGCGGCGCGCTGGTCAATGAGGATGCACTTCGGCGGGCTCTGCGGGAACGAAAAATAAGAGCCGCAGCTCTGGATGTCTTTCTGACTGAACCGCTGCCAGCCGATTCCGCGCTATGGGACGTCGAAAACCTGTTCATCACTCCGCACACGGCGGCTCTTACAGAGAAGCTCTGGGAGCGCCACTTCATCCGTATCTGCGAGAATCTCCGGCGGTACGCGAGTGGTAAGCCGCTCTTAGGAGAGGTGAACAAACAAAAGGGCTACTGATTGCGTCGCTATAATAGGAGTAGATCGTAATAAAGGCGGCTTTTCGAAACTCAGATGCCTGATTCCGATCTCATGTAATTCAATGAGTGCGCCAGCGACGAACCAGCCTCCAGCTCAACAATCTCGTCGGCAGCGCCTGCTGGCGAGCTGGGGCCGCGATCTCTTGATAGCCTTGGGCCTGTCCGCGTTCTTTATCCTCTTTCTTTATCAACCGGTGCGGGTGGAAGGTACCAGTATGCTGCCCGGCCTACAGGACCAGGAACGCATCTTCATCAACAAATTCGTCTACAAGCTCGAGCCGATCGAACGTGGCGATATCGTTGTATTCCACTATCCCTTCGACCCATCTCAGAGCTACATAAAACGCGTCATCGGAATTTCGGGTGATCGTGTCCGGATCGTCGACGGCCAAGTCTTTGTGAATGGGAGCCCCGTTAGAGAACCCTATGTCCCGGGTGAATATTTCGACTATCACTCCATGGCGCAGACCACAGTACCGCCGCACTCTTACTTCTTGCTTGGCGACCATCGCTCCCTTTCGAAAGACAGCCGCGATTTTGGAGCGGTGGATCAGAGCTACATTTACGGCAAAGCCGTCTTCGTTTATTGGCCTGTGGATAAATTAGGCATTCTGCGCTAGCAGCTTCTAAGCGGTTTAGCTTCTAAGCCGCTAAGCCGCAGATGTTCTCTTCATTCACCCTTGGCGATCACGAAATGTTTAGAAGCTCAGGAGCTTAGCAGCTCACAAGGCTAAGTGCGTGATAGAATCTGTAAAATCCACCCCCGGAGAAACAGGTGCAAGCAATCCTTGCGCTGGAAGATGGCCGCATCTTCCGAGGCAAAGGCTACGGAGCGAAAGCAGAGTGCTACGGGGAAGTCGTTTTTAATACCTCTCTCACCGGCTACCAGGAAATCTTCACCGATCCTTCCTACGCCGGGCAGATCGTAGTACTCACCAACCCGCAAATCGGCAACTACGGCACCAATCCAGAAGACAACGAAGCCGTTCGACCCTTCATTGAAGGCCTCGTCGTGCGCGAGTTCTCTCCCATCAGCTCAAACTGGCGCTCGCAGCAGGCTGCAGACGAATACCTCGAACGGTTCAACATCCCCGTAATCGCCGATATCGATTCACGCGCGCTGGTCCGTCATCTGCGCACGCATGGAGTGATGCGCGGTGTGATCTCTCTCATCGAGTCGGACACGGAGAAGCTCGTCGCCAAAGCTCGCTCCATTCCCAAAATGGATGGAACCGATCTTGCGCGCGTTGTCAGCACCAAGCAGCGATATTCCTGGAACCAGGGTCCGATAATGACGTACCCCGCTCAGCCGACGAAAGAACTCGATCCTGAGAACGCGCTGCATGTTGTCGCCTACGACTATGGCATCAAACAAAACATCCTGCGCATGCTGGTCGATCAGGGATGCAACGTAACAGTTGTTCCGGCCGAAACGAGCGCAGAAGATGTGCTCGCGCTAAAGCCGGATGGAGTGTTTCTGTCGAATGGTCCTGGTGATCCCGAGCCCGTGACCTACGCGCAAGAGAACATTCGTAAGCTCATGGGCAAGACTCCGATTTTCGGCATCTGCCTCGGACATCAGCTAGTGGGACTCGCTCTGGGCGGAAAAACGTACAAGCTGAAGTTCGGACACCACGGTGGCAATCACCCGGTACGCCAGGAGCGCTCGGGAAAGATTGAGATTACGGCCCACAATCACAACTTCGCCGTCGATCCCGACTCGCTCAACCAAAGTGAAGTCGAGATGACTCACTTCGACTTGAACGACGGCACATTGGAAGGCTTGAAGCACCGGACGATGCCACTGTTCACCGTGCAATACCATCCCGAAGCATCGCCTGGTCCGCACGATTCGCATTATCTATTCGGAGATTTTGTGAAAATGATGCAGGAGTGGAAGAGCTAGCAACCAAAATGCCTCGCCGCAATGACATCTCGAAGATCCTGGTCATAGGCTCTGGCCCGATAGTTATCGGTCAATCTGCTGAGTTTGATTACTCCGGAACGCAAGCCTGCAAAGCTCTCAAAGCCGAAGGCTACGAAGTTGTGCTCGCGAACTCGAATCCTGCGACGATCATGACCGATCCCGAGCTGGCCGACCGCACTTACATCGAGCCACTCACTCGCGAATACCTTGAGGAAGTCATTCGTCTCGAGTCGGAGATGAAGATCGGCGGGAAGTTCGCTTTGCTTCCTACGGTCGGCGGCCAAACTGCATTGAATCTCGCTGTTGAACTCGCTGACTCGGGTGTGCTCGACAAATATGGCGTTGAGCTGATCGGAGCGCAGTTGCGGGCGATCAAGATGGCCGAGGATCGTCTGCTCTTCAAAGACGCGATGACGCGCATCGGGCTCGATGTTCCCAAATCGGCGTTGGTCAACAACCTTCGCGACGGTATTGAATTTGCCGGCAAAATTGGTTTCCCAGTAATTATTCGTCCCTCGTTCACGCTCGGCGGGTCCGGCGGCGGCATTGCTTATAACCGCGAAGAGCTGATGGAGATTCTCGCTCGCGGTCTCGATCTCTCTCCGGTTCACGAGGTTCTGATCGAAGAATCGGTTCTTGGTTGGAAAGAGTACGAGCTTGAGGTGATGCGTGATCTTAAAGATAACGTCATCATCGTCTGCTCCATCGAGAACTTCGACCCCATGGGCGTGCACACTGGGGACTCGATCACCGTCGCGCCAGCGCAGACGCTCACCGACCGCGAATACCAGTGCATGCGTGACGCCGCCATTCGCGTAATTCGCGAAATCGGCGTCGAGACCGGCGGATCGAATATCCAGTTCGGAGTTCATCCGACAAACGGTCGCATGGTCGTAATCGAAATGAATCCGCGCGTCTCGCGTTCTTCGGCGCTGGCTTCGAAGGCGACCGGATTCCCAATTGCCAAGATCGCTGCGCGTCTTGCTGTCGGCTACACACTCGACGAGATTCCAAACGACATCACACGTAAGACTCCCGCCTGTTTTGAGCCGACCATCGACTACGTGGTCGTCAAGATTCCCAAATGGCAGTTTGAGAAGTTTCCTGGAGCCGAAGAAGGTCTTGGGCCGCAAATGAAGTCGGTCGGCGAGGCGATGGCTATTGGCCGTACATTCAAAGAAGCGCTGATGAAAGGCGTTCGCTCGCTTGATACCGGCAAGCGTGCAAGTGCCGAAGACATTGAGCCACGGCGGCTGATGCAGCGGCTGGTGACGCCACATCCTGAGCGCTTGATGTATTTGCGTTATGCGCTGCGCGAAGGACACACAGTTAAGGAATTGACCCGCGTCACAGCAATCGATCCGTGGTTCCTTCAGCAGATGAAAGACATCTCCGACATGCAGAAAGAGATCGAGAAGCATCCGATTGATTCCGTTCCCCCGCAGCTTATTCGCGAGGCGAAGCGCATGGGCATCTCGGATGCGCGGCTCGCGGATTTGTGGAACATCGGCGACAGCAAAGGAGCAGCGGAAAAAGTCCGCCACGTGCGCGCGAAAAACGGTCTCAAACCAGTATTCAAGTTGGTCGACACCTGCGCCGCCGAATTTGAGAGTTACACGCCTTATCTCTATTCCGCATACGAAGAAGAGGACGAGGCGCCACCGACGGCCAAGAAGAAGGTGATCATCCTTGGCAGCGGACCTAATCGCATCGGGCAAGGAATTGAGTTCGATTACTGCTGCTGTCATGCGTCGTTCGCGCTGCGCGAAGACGGTTACGAGACCATCATGATCAACTGCAATCCGGAAACCGTCTCAACCGACTATGACACGAGTGATCGTCTCTATTTCGAGCCGCTCACTCTGGAAGACGTGCTCGCGGTGTACGAGCATGAAGCATCGGGTGGCGCTCCCGTGGCGATGATCGTCCAGTTCGGCGGACAGACTCCGCTGAATCTGTCATTGCCGCTCAAAGCTGCTGGTGTGCCGATCATTGGAACGTCGCCCGAGTCGATTGATCTGGCAGAAGATCGCAAGCGGTTTGGGAAGCTGATCGAGGAACTAGGAATCCCACAGCCGCCTGGAGCCATTGCGACCAGTGTCGATGAAGCCGTCAAAGGCGCAAACTCAGTCGGATATCCCGTTTTGGTACGCCCGTCTTACGTCCTCGGCGGACGCGCAATGGTCATCGCTTACGACGATGCTTCTGTGATCCGCTATATGAAAGAAGCGGTCGAGTATTCCCAGGAGCGACCGGTATTGATCGACCACTTCCTTGAAGCTGCAGTCGAAGTGGACGTAGATGCGCTTTCGGATGGCGATGACGTGGTCGTTGCCGGCATCATGCAGCATATCGAAGAAGCCGGCATCCACTCGGGCGACTCGTCGTGCGTGCTGCCTGCCGTGGAGATCGCGCCTCACTTGCTCGACATCATGCGCGAGTACACCTTTAAGCTTGCTCGCGCTCTCAAAGTCGTGGGCTTGATGAACATTCAATTCGCCATCCAGCGCGATAAGGTTTACGTACTCGAGGTGAACCCACGTGCCTCCCGCACGGTACCTTATGTCTCGAAGGCAACCGGCGTTCCGCTGGCAAAGATTGCCGCGCGATTGATGACGGGCCGTAAGCTCCGCGAGTTCCTTCCTGAAAATGTGGAGCGGGGCACGGATCTGGAAACAGGCGAGTGCTATTTCGTCAAGAGCCCAGTATTCCCGTGGAATAAATTTCCTGGAGTCGATACGGTCCTTGGTCCCGAAATGAAATCGACCGGTGAAGTTATGGGTGTGGGCGACAGCTTCGGAGAGGCATTCGCCAAGGCGCAGCTTTCAGCTGGCCAGAGCCTGCCCACGAGCGGAACCGTGTTTATCAGCATCGCTGATCGCGATAAAGACGGGCTCGCCGAATTGGGAAAGCGGTTTGTCGAACTCGGCTTCAACATCGTCGCGACGCACGGCACCGCGAACATTCTGGAGCAAGCTGGCCTACCCGTCGAACGCGTCTACAAGGTGAAGGAAGGTCGCCCGAACGTCGTTGATTTGATCAAAGGCGAACGCATTCAGCTGATCATCAACACGCCACAAGGGCAAGACCCCTGGTTCGACGAACAAGCCATCCGCCGCGCTGCAGTGACACAGCGTATTCCTGCTCTCACCACAATGGCCGCTGCACGAGCGGCTGCAGATGGCATTGCCTATCGGCAGGGTGGACAGACCTCGGTTCGAGTTTTGCAGCATCTCCACGGCGAGCGAGTAGCCGTTGCGAAGTAGCCCTTCTTATTAGCAGATCAGCGCAGCGAAACAACGACCTGCTTGCCCGAGTATTCGACCGTTTTATCTGGGGATGAGGTTGGTGCCTCGCCGGTACCGTGTGCCTCTCTGACAACAACGACTTGAAATGATCGTGTGGTCATCATTCCAGGGAAGGTGCCCGTCCGATCTCCTATGGTCAGAGTTCCCGCTGAATCATTCCAGTGCAGTGGAATGAGCGCGTACTCGCCCTTTTCGTAATCGTAATTGTCATTTTCATCTTCGTAGATGGTGAAGTCGCCGTCTGCTCCTGGATAGATTCGAATTTCAATCGGATCGGCGGGCTTTTCCGCTGCATAGTGCACTTCGGGGCCCATTGGCAGAATCGAACCGGCACGCACGTACAGCGGAAGCTTGTCTAGAGGGGCAGGGCTGTCGATCGCCTCGCCGCCATCCTGAGTGGCTCCAGTCCAAAAGTCATACCACTTAACCTTTGGCAGATAGAGATGACGCTTGGTCGCTCCCGGTTCCGTCACAGGATTGACCATCATCGCCGGTCCAAACATGAACTGATCGCCGACGTTGACGGCTCGCTGATCTGAAGGAAAGTCCATTACCAATGGACGCATGATCGTATAGCTGTTATGCGTCACTTGCCATGCAAGGGAGTAGATGTAGGGCAAGAGTCGGTAACGAAGGCTGTCGAAGTTGCCGAGAATCTGCTGCGCTTCCGGACCATACGACCAAAGCTCGTTCTGGTTCGTCGTACGAGTACCGTGCACGCGAAAGATCGGACAGAACGTTCCGTATTGGAACCAACGGATGAAGAGTTCGCGATATGCGGGGTCCTCTGGATTTCCATCAACAAATCCGCCAATGTCGGTGGTCCAATAAGGAATTCCAGAAAGGGAAAAGTTCAATCCGGCCGGGATCTGGCGCTTGAAACTAAGGAATGTGGAGTTTATGTCGCCAGACCACGCTGTAACGGCATTCCGCTGCGAGCCCGCGAATCCCGACCGTGACAGGATGAAGACGCGCTTGGCCGACGAAGTTCGCCGTTGTCCTTGATAGACTGCGGACGTCGTCATCAAGGGAAATAGATTCACATAGCGGTCGCCGCTCCCGATGGCCAGCTTGTGTCCGAGTTGAATGTTTTCTTCCTGACCTTCGGTTTCAGGTTCGGTGGTGTCCATCCACCATGCGTCTACTCCGAGCTTGAATAAGCCTTTGTCGAGCAAGCTCCAGTAGTACTTGCGTGCAGCAGGATTCGAGGCGTCATAGACCGCCATCCCATTCGTGTGAAACGGCGGCTTGGCAAATTTGAATTTATCGATGAACCAGCCCTGTTTTTCCATGTAGTCGTATTCGGACGAGCCTGGCTCAAAGAACGGCCACACTGAGATCATCAGGTGGAAGTTCTCGCGATGGAGTTCGTCGATCATCGCCTTTGGATCGGGATAATTGTTGTTGAAGACGAACTCGCCTTTCCGCACCCACCAGAACCAGTCCTGCACGATATTGTCGACGGGAATCTTCAGCTCGCGATATTTGCGCGCTATGCCGAGCAGCTCATCCTGAGTTTTGTAGCGGTTCTTGCATTGCCAGAATCCATACGCCCATTTGCCGAACATCGGAGCCTCTCCGGTGAGTTGGCGATAATCGGCGATTACTTTGTCTAGCTCAGGTCCGTAGAAAAAGTAGTAGTCGATTACGTCGGCGACTTCGGAGCTTACATAGAGGTAATGAAGAAAGCGATCGTTGAAGCGCGTGCGTGAATCGTTGTTCCAAAACAGTCCATAGCCGCGCGAAGAGACCATGAAGGGAACAGCGATGTTGGTGTTCTCCTGTGAAACATCGACTGACTCGCCACGATAATTCCACACACCGGCCTGATGCTGTCCCAACCCGTACAGGCCCTCTTGGGAGCCGTACATGGTGATCAACGACTCCGCATGATAGGTTTTCTCATCGTTCACCTGCACAGGCCGCATCATTCGATTCGCTTCGGTCATAAGCGGCTTGCCATCGGAGGCGCTGTAAGCGATCGAACCATCTGTTCGATCTACTATGATTCGCAGGCGAGCAGTCGAGAGCTGGATCTTGTCGCCATCATCTTCAGGTTTCCAATCAATCGCAGGCCACGTGCTTCTTAGAACCACATACTGCGGTTCGGAAGGGAACTCCTTTGTGGGTGAATAGAGCACATGGACGATTGAATCGGAGCAGATCTGAATTCGTAACGTACCAGTCCCCATCGTTAAAACAAGACCGTCTGGCCGCTGTTGTACTGAGTTCACGGGATTGTGTGGCGTCCACTGCGCCTGAAGCGAGGGAACTAAAGAAGCGAGAACGACAAACAGGGTAGCCCGGGCGAGTCTCATGTGTGATTCACTCAATCGTTTTAGTAGAACGAATGGGCTACATTCTCAAGCGCAAACGAGAATTGTTCAAGAGAAACTCGCTAACGCGGTTAGCAAGCGTGGGACGCGAAATGCGTTTTCGCAGAGTTTTCCGAAAACCGACGGATAACAGTGTTCAGCATCTAATATTGAGCAAACTGAAATGGATTTCCGTTCACATGTGCAGACGAGCGCCTCCGCGCTGAAGAACTGGTTCATCGCAACCCTGCAGGATGCGGCGGCGGTAGCAGCGATGTGGTTGATCGGTCTCTTAATTCTCCGTGTGCCACTTGCGCCGGTATGGGCCGTCATCGGCGGAGCTTGTCAATTCATTCCCAATTTTGGCCCGCTGGTCGCGGTCATTGGGCCGGCGTTAACGACGTTGTTCGCAAGCCAGTCCGATGCCCTGATGCATTTGCTGTATGTCTTCATTCTGTATGCAGTAATTGCCGTGGTCGATGGACTGGTGCTTCAACCGTACTTGATGAAACGCAGCAATCGAGTACCAATCTGGGCATCGATTCTCGCCCCAATCGTTCTCGGCTTTATCATTCCGTTCTGGGGCGTGCTGCTTGCGCCGCCGCTGCTCGCGATTATCTATGCGTTTCGAAAGCCCCGGCAAGCGGTCGAGCGAAGGGAGTCCTCAGCGCAGGCGAAAGCAGATTCCCCGCCGCAAGGCCAAAGATTGTGAGCGGTCCGTCGCCTCGCGACGGTGCGAGTAATGAGAGGTTGATAGGGAAGTGGGGCAAACGTGCGCCACCCGCATGCTATACTTCTCGTTTGTTCTCATGCGGATGCGGGCATTTTTGCGCTGCTCTGCGCTAATCCAAGGTTTGAGGTTGTCACATGTCTGGCCACTCAAAATGGGCCACAATTAAGCACAAGAAGGGCGCGCTGGACGCCAAGCGCGGCAAGATTTTCACTCGGCTAATAAAGGAAATCACAATGGCCGCCAAGAGTGGTGGAGACCCTGAGGGAAATCCCCGTCTGCGCACAGCCGTTGCTGCAGCCAAGGCCGAGAACATGCCCGCGGACAACATTAAGCGTGCCATCCAGCGTGGTACAGGCGAATTGCCCGGCGTTACATACGAAGAGATCATGTTTGAGGGCTACGGACCGGGCGGGGTGGCTTTGCTTGTTGATGTGACCACTGATAATCGCAATCGCACAGTAAGTGAGATTCGTCACACGTTTACCAAGAACGGCGGGAACCTGGGCGAATCGGGTTCAGTTGCTTGGATGTTCCACAAGAAAGGCTACATCGTTGTTCCCAAATCCGCGGCGAAGGAAGACGATCTAATGTCGCTCGTGCTCGAAAACGGCGGCGACGATTTGCGCGACGATGGCAACGATTGGGAGATCGTCACTGATCCTTCGGCCTTTGAGAATGTGCTGAACGCAGTAAAGGGAGCGGGACTCGAGACATCTGTGGCCGAGGTCTCGATGATTCCGCAGAACTACATCAAGCTCGAAGGGCAGGCTGCCAACACGATGATTCGCCTGCTCGAGGCGCTCGAAGATCACGACGACGTGCAGCACGTTTATTCGAATTTCGACGTCGATACAAAACAGCTCGAAGAAGTGGCTGGTTAACTTCGCTGACGCTCCGCGCCTCTGCGTCGCTCAATATGTGATAGCTTCATTCGCGACGTTTTGTCACGCATTCTTTGGGTGCGTGATCATTTCTCGTTCCCGTCGAGGAGAACCTAGTGATCCCCCACGTTAAGAAGCTCACACTGCCTCTTATTGCGGCGTTGATGATGTTCGCCAGCGCCTGCGGAAATAAAAATAACGCCAGCAACGAACCTGCTCCGGCGAATCAGCCATCCGCTACTTCGACGCCTGGTTCTGCAGGAGAGACTTCCAGCGCATCGCAGACTGCTAACAGCGCGGCAGCACCTTCTCCGACACTGAAGACGCGCGCCGCTGCGCAACCTGCTGCGGTTACGATTCCCGCGGGCACGGTAATTACCGTCCGCACCGGTCAGGCGCTCAGTTCGAAGACGAGCCAGGCTGGTGAGACGTTCACCGCCACTGTTGCTCGTCCAGTCGACATCGGCGGGTCGGTCGCCATTCCAGATGGAGCAAAGGCAACTGGGACCGTGACGACGGCACATCCGCTTGGTCGTTTCAAAGGTGGAGCGATGCTCGGACTGCGGCTTACTTCGGTTGAAATCAATGGACAGAATGTCCCGGTTGATACTGCTGCCGTGGCTCGTACGGAAAAAGGAAAAGGTAAGCGCTCGGCAACGATGATCGGCGGAGGCGCTGGTCTCGGAGCACTGATCGGTGGTCTCGCCGGCGGCGGAAAAGGCGCCGCAATCGGAGCGCTTGCCGGTGCTGGAGCCGGTACCGCGGGCACAGCATTTACCGGAAACAAGGAAATCGAAATCCCAGCCGAGTACGCACTCAGCTTTAAGCTAACCAAGCCAGTGCAGCTCAGCAGATAGGTTTCCATCGCATTACAGAGCGAGTCGGGTGGAGTCCTGACTCGCTTTTGTTGTTTAGAGCGACTGCTAGAGTGAAGATACATGTTCGCGCGCAGAACGGAATGGACGCTTTCTCAGAATCGTTTTTCCTTGGCGCTAAACCAGGTCCGCGCGCACGGCACAAAACTGTTGGACTTAACGGTGTCGAATCCGACGGAGTGCGGATTCGATTTTGATTCTGCCACCATACTGGCATCGCTCTCTCGCCCTGAGTCGCTAAAATACGATCCCCAACCGCAAGGCTTGCTGTCCGCCCGTCAGGGTGTGGCTGATTACTACAACGGAAAGGCGCTGCGAGGCCAACGTCAGATTTCTGCCGAGCAGATTCTTCTCACCACGAGCACCAGTGAAGCGTACTCGTATCTCTTTCGCTTGCTCTGTGATCCTGGTGATGAGGTCCTGGTTCCGCGTCCCAGTTATCCGCTTTTCGACTTTCTCGCCGATATCCAGGATGTGAAGCTTCGCCGATATGACCTGTTCTACGATCACGGCTGGCACGTCGATATTGGCGGATTGCGAAGTGCGGTCACCCAGCGTACTCGGGCGATCTTAGTGGTTAACCCCAATAATCCGACCGGTTCCTTTTTGCACAAACGGGAGCTTCTGCAGCTGGAAACACTCTGCGCCGAACGGAATCTAGCGCTCATTTCCGATGAGGTCTTCCTCGATTACGAAGTCGAATCCGCGGCGGAAGTGAGCTTGGCCTTCTCGAGTGAGTGCCTTGCCTTTGCTCTTGGTGGACTCTCGAAAATCTGCTGCTTGCCGCAGATGAAAGTCGCCTGGATGGTCTTAAGCGGTCCCGATGAGCTGCGTCGAAAAGCGCACGAACGCCTCGAGGTGATCGCCGACACTTATCTCTCCCAAAATGCTCCTGTGCAGCATGCAGTTCCAACGTTGCTGGAGCAGAGGAAAGGAATTCAACCACAGCTTACGCGAAGAGTTCGTTCCAACTTGGAATTTCTCGATCAGCAATTGCACGCTGCGCTCCAGGTACAGCGGTTGCGAGTTGAGGGAGGATGGTACGTTGTGCTCCGGGTGCCCGCGCACCAGTCTGATGAGGAACTTGCGATCCAACTCATCGCGGACGACGGAGTTGTTGTTCACCCCGGCCACTTCTACGAATTCCAGAGCGACGGATATTTGGTGCTCAGCCTGATTACGCCTAATGCTGTGTTTCAGGATGGCCTGCGAGCAATTCTCAACAAAATCAGTGCTGATCCTGTTTAGCGTTTCACGAGAAACGGATTGCTCTGCCGCTCTTGGCCAATCGTCGTGAGCGAGCCATGGCCGGGAACGACAACGGTTTCATCCGGCAGAGCGAGCACACGATCATGCAGGGAAGTGATGATCTTATTGAAGGAGCCACCGGGTAAGTCCGTTCTTCCAATGCTTCCTGCGAAAAGCGTGTCGCCGGCTATAAGCTTTTGCTGAGTGGGAAAGTAGATGCAGATGCTTCCTTCTGTATGTCCCGGCGTGTGCATCGCCAGAGCCTGAAGGGTGCCACATTGAATTGAGTCGTGGTCTCCGAGGCTCTGATCAATCTCGACAGCTCCTGGCGATTTAGCACCTATCCATGCAGCCTGCACATCCAGCATTTTCAGCAGCGTGTAATCGTTCTTATTTAGCAGGATTGGAGCGCCGGTAACCTGCTTCAACTTCATCGCGCCACCAACGTGATCGATGTGCGCGTGAGTGATGATGATCTGTTTGAGCTTGAGTTGATGATTATTGAGGACGGTGAGGATTCTATCTATCTCATCGCCAGGATCGATGACCAGCGCTTCGCGTGTGCTCTCGTCGCCAATGACCGAGCAGTTACAGCCGAGAAGGCCGACGGGGAAGATCTCGTGAATCAAGATTGGACCTGTCGTCTTACCGATCCGCTACCGCGGGCGGTACGCGGCTACCGAGTGACTGGTTGAGGCTCGCTGTTTGAGCCCTTGGACTGCGCACCTGGCTGCGCGGGAGCCGTTGTCTGCTTCGTTGGCTTCGTGTTCTCCAGCACGGAGCCGGAATGGCGATGACTCATCATCACCGACAGCACAATCGACGTCACCATGAAGATCACTGCCGACCAAGTCGTTGCATTAGTCAGAACGTTGGCTGAGGAGCGTGGGCCAAAGGCAGTCTGTGATCCCATGCCTCCGAAGGCTGCGGCAACGTCGCCACTCTGGCCGCTCTGTAGCAGGACGACAATCACGATGAAGAAGCAAACGATAATGTGGATAGCCAGAATCAGATACATCATTGCGAGCGAATTACCTTTCGGGCGTTGGCAGGCGTAAGTCCATCAGCTTCAAAGGGCTGGAAAGACCGGATGCTGCCAAGGCGGGACAAAAATCTTATGGTGCGGAAGGGGGGACTTGAACCCCCATGCCTTTCGGCGCCACCCCCTCAAGATGGTGTGTCTGCCAATTTCACCACTTCCGCACACTTGTGGCGAGGTCGTTCTCAGTATAGCAGAGCTTCTCCAACCTTCGGAATCGGTGGGATTTAACCGCGGAAACACGACGAAGAACGTTTCAAGCTTTGCCCAAACC
>CAYZHX010000008.1:24191-49818 GCA_964476905.1 uncultured Terriglobales bacterium | reverse complement strand
ACGAGAGTGCGAGGCCGTCTGCTTCGCGAACAATAGGTGCGACAACAATCTCCACCGGGAACATCAGATCGCGCACCATGCGGCGGATTATCGCTACTTGAGCTGCATCCTTCTGGCCGAAGAAGGCGATGTCAGGCTCGAGGGCGTGAAAGAGTTTTGCGACTACCGTTGCCACTCCCCGGAAGTGACCTGGACGCGAGCGTCCGTCGAGACGTTCACTTATATCGTCGACGTTCACAAACGTTGTCGCTCCTGACGGGTACACCTCTTCGACTGCCGGAACAAAGACCAGATCCACGCCTTCAGCTTCGAGCTTCCGGCGATCGGCTTCGAGCGTGCGCGGGTATTTCGAATAATCCTCCTTCGGACCGAATTGCGTCGGATTTACGAAGATCGATGCAGCGACAAAGTCGCATCGTGCTTTGGCTGCGCGGACGAGCGAGATGTGTCCGGCGTGGAGCGCGCCCATGGTAGGAACGAGGCCAACGCGCTTGCCTTGGCGTTTGGCCTCGCGGACAGATGCGCGCGCTTCGTCTACCGTGGTTACCAGCTTCATTTGAGAGACCGACTGCCTACCGGCGACGGTACTGACGTTGGCTGTTGCTCGAAGTAAACGAACTCCGTATTTACTTTGCCCTCTTTTGTAATGCGATGAATCGCAAACCCGAGCGGGCTCTTTGTCGACCAGCTTGTCGCTGGGGCGACGTGAATCGTGAACCCATCTACGTTGTAGATCGTGGCTTGGTGCCAATGGCCGGCAAGTATGTCCTTGACTCCGAGCTTGCGCAGGGCATCGAGCTCTCCTGTGCGCCAAGGATCATGCAGGACCCAGTACGGCTTGTCATCGGGAGAGGTTTGCGGCGACGGACGATCCGGCGGGACGTGCTGAAACGGGATCACCGTGCCGTGAAGATGCAAGCCGTTCAGCCATGCCAGCATCTGCTTCGCCGCAAGTTGGTCCTCTTTGGGAACTTGCAGCGGAACGGGCGATTGAACGTTGCTGAAATTGCCCAGCAACTGCGAGTCGAGTGCGATGAAGTGAATGCCTTTTACGTCGAAGGTGTAGTAGTCCTTGCCGAAGACCTTGTTGTAACGCTCGGCCGTTGATGCGCTGTCATCGTGATTGCCGGGAACGTAGTACACCGGAACTTTCAGCGCGGCGAGCATCTGTCGCGCTTTGGTCCAGGATTGTTCATATTTGTCGCCGATATCGCCGCTGACGATTACGGCGTCTACGTGGCGGGAACGGATTAGGTCGATTGCCTGTTCGAGACGTTCTTTAGTGCCCGGGTGAGACTCGAGGCCTAGATGAAGGTCGGAGAGCTGCGCTACGGTAATCGTCTGCTGACAAGTGCTGCTTTGGGGAAAGAAGAGTGTCGCCAAGAAAACCAGGAAGAGCACCGGAGCCGACACCTTGAAGGACGCGGCTATTTGTACCAAGACGCCCATTGCATGAATGTAAACAGAAAGACCAGGCTCAAGCACGCAATTGCGAGAGAAACAACAGTTCGCAACCATCGAGATTTTTCTGCAACTCGGATCCTCAAGTAAATCGCACAGGCCAGCACGAAGCCGACGAAGAGAGTCGGCAGTCCCATATTTGGCAAGAATCAAAACCTCTTCCGTCAGGTTTTCGCGTACGCAGCTATCTGACCATTACTCTTTTGCGTGCTCGAAGTGTTTCGAGCGCTTCTTGCGTTTCCTTGGGCAGGTGATACGACTCGCCATCGGATGGAAACGTCTTCGCCTCTACATCCACTTTGAATTCGGAAACGGCTTTGCTGATGAGCGCTGCTGCGTCGGCGTACTGGCGAACGAACTTTGCCGGCTGACGGTCGGTCAGATTCAGGATGTCGTGAATTACGAGCACCTGGCCGTCGCAGTCCGGGCCGGCGCCGATGCCGATTGTCGGGCACTCGACTTCTTCGGTGATAATGCGTGCCACTTCGCGGGGAATGCCTTCCAGCACAATCGAGAATACGCCAGCGCGATCGAGAGCCACAGCGTCTTTCACCAGGCGTTCAACGGCTTTCAGTGTTTTGCCCTGCACGCGGTAGCCGCCCATCATGTGGACCGACTGAGGGGTGAGGCCGATGTGTCCCATAATGGGAACTTCGGCATCGAGGAGTCGATGAATGAGACTCACGCGCTTCTCGCCGCCTTCGATCTTCACCGCTTCTGCCCCGCCGTCTTTCAGGAACTTCGCCGCGTTCTTGACGGCCAGTTTTTCGTCTACCTGGTAGGAGGCGAACGGCATGTCTGCAATTACCAGCGCACGCTTCACGCCGCGGCGGACTGCGCGCGTGTGGTGCAGCATTTCCTCGACCGTGATTGGTAGCGTGTTCTCATAACCGAGAACGACCATGGCGAGCGAATCGCCCACAAGGATCATGTCGATGCCGGCCTGATCGACGAGGCGCGAAGTCGCATAGTCGTAGGCGGTGAGACAGGTGATCGGCCTGCCCTGCTGTTTCTTTTCTTGTATGGAGGTGATGGTGACTTTGGAATCGTCACCCGGACGAGAGGCGGTGATGCTCATTGTGTCCTCCAGTGCACCTCCGCGTAGCGGATAGCGCCTGTGCTGCTATTCAGATGCAGACGGGGTCATTTTAGCCGCAAATCATCGTGAAACCAAGTTACCTGTTACATGTGTTGGACTGCCCGCCCGAGCATGCTCAGTGCTGCTCGAGCATGGCCATTTCCCGCCTGGAACGCGGTCCCCAGTCAGAGACGTTGCGCTCGGTCGAGTTCTCGTGGTGCTCCTCGGGAAGCTTGAATTGTTTGCTCGGCGTTAGCTCCTGACGCTGGTACGAGGAACCGATGTCCTGGCCGTAGACAACTTGCGGTGTGGCCGCCATGCGGTAGTAGAGCAGCTTGCCGACGAACTGGCCGTCCTCCAGCAAAATGGGCATGTCGTGGGCGCGTACTTCGAGAACGGCTTTAGTCCCTGGAATCTCGCCCTTGGCGCCGTAGCCGAAGCCGGGGTCGAAGAATCCGGCATAGTGGACGTGGAACTCGCCCATCGCGGGATCGTAGGCGACCATCTCGGCGGCATGGTCGGGAGGAACACGCACCTTCTCTTTTGAGGCGAGGAGATAAAACTCGTGCGGTTCCAAGATAAGACGACGATTTCTGGGTGCACGGATGAAGTCCCAGAAGTCGGACATCTCATAGTGGCGAATCTTGCTGAGATCAACCGGCGTAGCAAACTTCTTGGCCTTGTAGGCAATAATGTCGGAGCGATCGGTAGCTTCGAGGTTCACTGTAACCGAGAGTCCGCGGTTGATCGCGCTTACCAGCCGATCTTCGCTCTCGTAACGGACTAGGAGATCGTCCTTGGCAAGTTCGCGCAGGGCGCTGTCGCCCCGGGCTTCGGCCTTGCCGCGAATGAATCTAAGCTGGTTCAGCTTGAGACCTTCGCGGACATAAACCGGGAAGCTGCGCGTGACGACTTCAACATAGAGCTCACCTGTGTATCCGCGCGGTACGCGTTCGAACTCCTCGCCATGTTCGGTGATGAGCCGGGTGAAGATGTCGAGTCGGCCTGTTGTGCTCTTGGGATTGGCGATGCCGCTGATATCGGCTGGCAGCCGGAGCGTCTCTTTGAGCTTGATCACGTACACCGAGTTCGGCGTGAGGAGCGCAGGCTGGCGGAGATCAACCGTGTTGATGAGGAGCCCATCGCGGATCCTCCCTTCGAGAGTGGCGGATTTCCCGGGTAGGAAGCTGGCACGAATATGGAATGCCTGATCGCCAAGCCGCAAATCGATGCTCGCCGGCTGGATTTGCCCGTCGGAGATCTCCGCATTTGCCGCAATGGTGCCGTTCGCGATCAGAGTGCGAATGGACTGGGCGGGCAGGATGCCATTACTGCGTTCTACTTCGGAGTCGGACAGGCGGGTCTGGCTTGGAGTGCTCATGAAAAAGAGGAAGGTCCTCAGGCAGATTACTTGCCAGAGCAACTCAGAGCAATAGACATTGTGCGAGCAAAACGTGGTGCATATCGTGGAATTCGCGGGAGAAACTCCGCGAAGCTTGGTTGCGGTTTTGGGACCGCGCGGAACGCTGCACTTCTTCAATAAAGTTCAGGCTGCGCTGTGGGTGGGATCAAAGACCGAGGGGGACGGCGTGGCAGGAAACCGGTACTCCACAGTGAGGGCCGGAATTCGGTGCTTTGTTCCCTGCAAGCGTCGCGTCGTGACAGACCGGCCGTGGCCGTCGTTTCCTAAGTCGTGGTAATGGAAGCAAGTAGGGAAGGATCTCAACAATTCCCTGCTCTTTCCCTGCAAGTTCCCTGGTCGATTGCAAATCGCCTGTGTTTGTGCGGGTCCGGCAATAAAGAATTTTTTTGCGGGAAAATTTTCCCTGCAAAATTCCCTGCCCAGGGAATTTGTCATGATCGAATCGGCCACAAACCGCGCGAAACTATGCAGCCTTTCCTGCTTCATTCAAAGCAAGGACTGCCAGTTCCAATCGGTCGCGTGCGCCGGTCTTGCCAAAGATGCTCTGCAGATGGCGTTTGACTGTGTTCTCGCTGATGCTGAGCTGCGCGGCTATATCCCGGTTCTTCATGCCGCGAGCTACGGAGTACGCGATCTGCCGCTCTCGATCGGAAAGACGATGCAAGGATGCCTGCGGCGCGCGATGGTTATCCCGCGTGTCATTCGCAAGACTGCTTACGACCTGGCGGGCGAGTTCGTCCGAAAAGGCCAACTCACCTCCGGCGACGACGCGAATGGCTTCAAAGAGGCTTTGCGGGCCGTCGCCTTTCATTACCAATCCGCGGGCTCCCAAACGAACGACTTGGGCGTAGTCGGTCTCAGACTCGGAGGCGGTGAGCACGACCGTCGCTACCCGAGTACCACTCCGATCCAGAGTTCGGAGGACCTCGAAACCATCAAAGTCTGGCATGAAGAGGTCGAGAACGAGAACATCCGGATGGTGCTGCTGAACCATCTGCAGCGCTTCCTGCCCGTTGGTAGCTGATCCCTCAACTTCAAAATCCGTTTGCGTGGAAAGGAGGAGTGACAGCGATTCGCGCAGGATGGCGTGGTCATCGGCGATAACAATCCTGATCTTTTGCACGTCAAAGTCCGCCATAGGTACTGGCTTAGATGCAGAGACATTTAGGTGGGTGGGAACACAGAATTGGCTCTTCCCGAGCTGCTGCAAGGGTTGTTACGAAGGTGCAGCTCACCCTGCTTCGGTGGAGTTTTCCTGTGCTATAGTCCGGGTCGAAGCTGCGGTTTCCGGGGCTTCTCTGGGTGCCGTTGTGACCGTTGACGAAGAACTTTCTCAACTCGATGACAACGTCCGGCGGCTGAAGATCGAGTTCGACGTCTTCTTTGGCGGCGGCGCCAAGAAGCCTCCTACCGAGCTGGAATGGCGAGTCCAATCCACGCTGAAGAAGTTCAGCGACGGGCGACGCATGAGCTACGGCCAGCGCTTCAAATTCAGCACCATCCAACAGAAATTCGCCATTTACAACAGCCTGTGGCAACAGAAGCTTAGGATCAAAGAGGAAGGCTATCGCCGCCCGCAGGACGCGCTTCTCGCGATTCAAGGTGTACGCGATGCTGCAGGAGACCAGCAGGGAGTCATAAATGCTGATACCGCAGCTTTCAGAATTTCTGATGCCGAGACTGAGAAATCCACAATCAAAGCACTCTACAACGCAATGCTTCAGGCCAGCGAAGCGTCCCGATCCAAGGGACCTGCCGGCACATTCGAGTCATTCCAGAAATTCGTGAAGAAAAAGACCGAGCAACTCCGCCAGGAATACGGCTCTTCCGCAGTCGAATTTGCGGTGGAAATCGAAGATGGCAAAGTCCGCCTGAAGGCGAAAGCCACGTAAGTCAGTAGAAGCTCAGGCTTAGGCGGCGCGTACTGACGCTGTCCGCCGTTTGTCCCTCTGCCCCGATTTTGTTACACTGGCGCGCCGTTGGAGGGAACACGCATGAAATTCACACGACATCTCACGTTAATCGTTGCGTTACTCATGATCGCCAGCTTTGGCTATGCTCAGGCAGCAGGCACCGCCAGTGATGCGAGCAAGACTTCAACCACTAGCTCGAAATCGAAGAAGAGCACCGGCGCCTCTACTAGCAAGAGCGCGAAGGTGGATATCAACAGCGCCAGCAAGGAAGAGCTGAGCCAGCTGCCGGGAATCGGCGACGCGCTGTCACAGAAGATCATCGATGGCCGTCCTTACAATGCCAAGAACGATCTCGTTCGCCGCAAGATCATTCCGCAGTCAACCTATGACGGCATTAAGGACCAGATCATCGCCCACCACGCCGGAGGCACTTCGAAGGCAAGCAAGAAAGGAAGCACTGGCGCCTCGAACTGAAAACGATGGAGTAGACAAGGTTAGGGATAGGGAAGCGATCGTCGACTCTCTCTGTCCCTTTTTGTTTCACCGCATTGCTGTGAGGTCAACCTCGGGAACGTCACTCCTGATTTTCCCCCTGTACCCTGTCCGGCGTTCCCTGTACCCTAATTCCAGAGGTTTTCGATCGCCCTGGCCTGTGGAATACCTGGCTGCGGCGACGGCGCTGGATGTCAAGAACCCTTCCAGCCGAGGGTGTAAGCGGAAACGCTTGCGCCTCCCGTTTTGGAAAGAAACCACTCCGCCGATGCACTCTCGGCGTTGTCCGCATTCCATCCGAAACCGAATCCTCAGTCACAGATTTTCATCTGTATTCGTGTACTCACGTGCCTTTGCAGGACAAATTCGGGCGAACCATTACCGATCTGCGGATCTCTATCACAGATCGCTGCAACTACCGCTGCGTTTATTGTCGAACTGGTAATGAGGGCGCCCAGTATGCCGATTTGAAGCTCGATGAGTATCAGCGCATGGTACGAGTGTTGGTTTCGCTGGGCATCGAGAAGGTTCGTATAACCGGCGGAGAGCCGCTGTTGCGACGCGGGGTCGTCGATTTTGTCCGACAACTTGCGGAGCTGCGCTCCATCTCTGGGCACAAGCTTGACATTGCAATCACGACCAATGGCCATCTGCTTCCCGAAATGGCACAGCCCCTCCGAGATGCCGGGCTGAGCCGCATCACTGTGAGCATGGACGCAGTCGATCCCGAGAAGTTTGCGCGGATCACCCGCGTCAAGAATGGATACGAGCGCGTGCTGGCGGGGATTCGCGCATCGCGCGCTGCTGGACTTGATCCCGTGAAAGTCAATTGCGTTCTTCTGCGCGGGTTCAACGAAGATCAGATTTTGGAATTCGCGAGATTTTCCCGCGGAGAAGGAGTGATCGTTAGATTCATCGAGTTCATGCCGCTGGAAGAAGATCGCGTCTGGAGTCCGAAGGTTGTTGTAACTCTCGAGGAGATTGTCCGCACAATCTCAGAATGGAAGCCCCTCCGAGCTCTTGCTCCAAATGTCGCGAGCGAAACCGCGCGACGTTACACGTTTGATGATGGCATTGGCGAGATAGGAATTATTGCTCCCGTCTCCCATCCTTTCTGCGGTCATTGTTCCCGAATCCGGATTACCTCAGACGGAAAGCTCAGAACCTGCCTGTTCTCGCTTTTTGATCACGATCTGTACGCAGTAATGCAGCGAGGAGGCACCGACAGTCATATGGCTGAGTACATTCAAGCTGTGGTTCAGAAAAAAGAGGCACGCCACCACATCGGAGAACCCGGATTCATGCAGCCATCTCGCAGCATGGTTCACATCGGCGGGTAGCTGCAGCTTTGTTGCACACGGTTACCTGAGAGAAACCGAGTGCAACATTCCTTGTCCGTGCTCCATCTCAAGAATGTACCCCTGTTTACTAATGAGTTATCGTGCCGACAAGCCATACGGAAGGCGGAAAACCGATAGGCCGCTTTCCGACGAGAAACGCCGGCATCTGCAGAGCATTCGCCGCGATGTGGACGAAGATCCCACGGGGACGATTCGGCGTTACCTCCGATTAGCTTCGAAGGCCTTAGATAACGGTCAACCTGCGCGCGAAGAGCGCACGGATCAGAGCTGGGTACACTTCCACAAGCCGAAAGCAGCTTGAAGAGAGCTGCTGCTCAGAATCCTACTTTCCCCAGACAAAAGTTCCATTCCTACAGCTATGCCGTAAGAGCGATTCGACTAGGGTTACTTTCTATGCAACGGAGTAGCTGAGCAGCAGCATCTTTCATGTTTCGGAGGTAAGCTGGTGCGGCTGTTCTGGTGCTCTCTGATTGCGGTTGGGTTGCTCGTTTTTGAAGGGTGTAGCGGACGTGGTCTCACCAGCAGCTCTTTGACTTCTCCAACCGCACCACTTTCGAGTCCGTCTGCCTCTTCCGCGCCACCTACCGGTTCGTCGCCTGCCGACTTAAGCACAGCCAACATAGTGGCGGTAAGCGCCGGGGCAAAGAGCTCTGGCATTGATATTGTCGTCCCTCCAGCCGCAGGTGCGGAGAATGCTACTGCTCTGGGGACTCTTGCCGATGGCTTCGCTGCAAATACCGGCGTCATAGTTCACCAGGCGAGCACCGACACTGTCGTTCTCTTCGGGCCGGGATTATCGGGAGCGATGGGCGTAAGCATCTCAGGACCGCCGGACATTGGAATAACGAACATTCGCAGCATTCAAGCCAAAGACGGAACCGCTGGCCTTGCCTTCGATGCAGTAGTCGGCGCGACTTCAACTTCTGGCGCTAGGACGGTTTACTTGAAAGCAAACAATAATGACATCACGGCGTTTGCAGGAGGGCTGGAGGTGCAACCATGAAGCGCGTCCTTGTTCTGGTGTCGCTTGTGGCCTCGTTCAGCTCTTTGCATGCAACGACGGTTTTTCCAATGTCGGTCGAGCGGCTCACGGACATCTCAAGTGATGTAGTCGTCGCCCATGCCCTTAAGAGTTGGTCCGTGTGGAACGCGCAACACACCATCATTGTCACCTACACGCAGTTCGCTGTAGACAATCGTCTGAAGGGGAGCGCCGGGACTACTGTCACCGTAAAGACGCCCGGCGGCAACGCGGAAGGATACACGCAACACGTTGCCGGAGTGCGGCCGTGGAGTGCCGGCGAGAGCTCCGTATTGTTCCTGCGACCATCTCAGAGCGGCGATGCATTAGTGGTCTCCGGACTCATACAAGGAGATTTCCGCATCCGCCGCAACACATCAGGAACACCGGTCGCAGACAACGGACTTGAAGATGGGAGTGTTACCCCTGCTACTGAAGACGTTCAGGAGTTCAATCCATCTAGCAAGTCAATCAGTCCTTATTTGGGACATCGCATGAGTCTCAATGAGCTGCAGCAACGCGTCCGCAGCCGGGTACATTCCGAGTGATGTTCAATTCCATGAAGTTTCTCCGTCTCGCTCCACTCGCGCTCGCACTCAGTATTGGGGCAGTCTTGTTGTTTCCACGTCCGGCGAAATCATACCTGTCGCAGTATGCAGGCACTAAAGGCAGCGCCACGCGAGCGCGCTGGGATTTCAGTGATTTTCCCGTACAGTGGAACCTGAATCCGGCTACAGGAACAAATGTGAGCGGGGGCAATCTTCAGGACGCGGTGACATCGGCCTTTACGACGTGGAGCACGGCTCCGAACACCGCTTTGTCACTTAGTCGTGGTGCGGATTCGCAAATTTCTTCTCCAGCATTCGATGGCATCAACCTGATCTGCTTCACCTGCTCTACCGATTTCAACTCCGACGGTACGCTCGCAGTCACCTTCACCACGACAGCGAACGGAGCTGGCGCTGACGACAAGCACGGCGGCAAATCCCGCTTCGCCGGTCAGATTCTGGATGCGGACATTCTCTTCAATCCTGCCGTGACCTTCACTATGGATGGAAGTAGTGGGAGCGACCTGCAGACGGTTTTGACCCACGAAGTCGGTCACTTTCTCGGATTGGACCACTCTGCGGTAGTGAAGGCAATGATGTTTCCCTACGCTCCGCCGATGGAGAGAACTCTTGGCTCTGACGATGTAGCGGCAATCTCTTTACTTTATCCAAAGCCGAGTTCCGACATCGCAACGGGAAGCATCTCCGGCAAAGTAACGATGACAGACGGATCTCCTGTCTTCGGTGCCCATGTCTTTGCCGATTCTGCGACCAGCAATCCAGGATATCCGGGCGGCGTGCGCAAGACGCCGATCGGCACCCTCACTATGCCGGACGGCAGTTATGAAGTTCAGGGAGTTCCACCTGACAGGTATACCGTTGCGGCCGAACCCTTGGATGGACCTGTCACCAACGCAGATGTCGCCAATTTCTCGCCAGCAATGGGTAAAGCAACCGTGCAAACGAACTTCACTACACGGTGGCACTAGGCCGTTCAAACACCGAAAAACAGCGAAGTCGCGATAACCCCGGCGGCAGCTCGCGGTAAAATGTACCGAGAGCCTCCTATGAACCGCCGTACTCTGGTTACTTTTTTCGCCGTGTTTGTTCTTTCGATCTCGCTCGCTGCTGACACCGTGATCGAGGAGATCATTGCTCGCGTAAACGACTCGATCGTTACCCGTTCCGACATGGTCAAGAGCCGAGAGGAGCTGCAGCAGGAATTACAGCAGCAGAACATTCCTGCGACCGATCCGCGCGCGAAAGAGAAAGAAAGAGACACTCTTCGGGACCTGATCGACACGCAGCTACTGCTGCAGAAAGGTAAAGATCTCGGGATCACCGGCGACACCGAACTGGTAAAGCGCCTCGATGAGCTGCGCAAACAACTGAAGTTAGAGACCCTGGAGGATTTGGAGAAAGAAGCGCAAAAACAGGGCGTCTCCTTCGAGGACTATAAGCAAAGTATTCGTAACCAAATCATCACCCAACAGGTCATTCAGCACGAGGTTGCGCCCAAGATCCAGATCACCGAGAAAGAAATTCAGGATTATTACACCCAGCACAAGTCCGAGCTTGAACAGCCGGAAGCGGTCGACTTGGCGGAGATTCTTGTGTCTACTGGCTCATCGGGTGTGAACGTCGATCCTAACGCGCCGCCTTCACCCGAGGATCCGGCGAAGGTAAGCGCAGCAGAAGACAAGGCCAAGCAGTTGCTCGCCAGCATCAAAGGTGGAGCAAAGTTCGACGACGTTGCGAAACACTCTTCCGACGGACCAACAGCGGACCAAGGCGGCGAACTCGGGCTGTTCAAGCGTGGCATGCTGGCAAAAGAGCTCGAAGATCTGACGTTCGGAATGAAGCCCGGCTCTGTTTCCGACGTTATCCGCACGAAACAAGGCTTCGTCATCTTGAAGGTGAACGAGCACACGCAGGCGGGGATCGCGCCTCTGAAGCAGGTCGAGAACCGAATTCAGGAAGCTCTGTATTACGAGAGGCTCCAACCGGCTCTGCGCAATTACCTTACTAAGCTGCGTGAGGATGCCTATATTGATATCAAGTCGGGGTACACGGATACTGGGGCCAGTCCGAACCAAACCAAGCCAATCTTTACTACCGCAGCCGACACGAATACAGGCAAGAAGCTGAAGAAGAAAAAGAAGATGGGGATATTGTAAGAGGAGTCGGAATAGGCCGACAAACCTATAGGCTCTGCACGATCAGAGTTCTTGAAATTGCCCAGACGCCCGCCTATTGCTTATCGCCTATTGCCTATTGTGCCCGCTGCAGTAGAATCGCTTCTCCGGTACCCGGCCCATGAAGCAGTTCTTCGTTAAAGACGCAGCAGCGCACGAAAACCAGGTCATCACCTCCTACTTCCTCGTTTCCTCGAAACAAATCAAGCCTAAGAAGAGCGGTGAGATTTATCTCTCACTCACGCTTTGCGACCGCACTGGCCAAATCGACGCCAAGATGTGGGACAACGTCGCCGACGCCGTTGATGTTTTCGAGCAAGATGATTTCGTCAAGATCAAAGGTCTGATCAATAAGTACTCGAATCGTTTTCAGCTCACCATCCATAAGCTACGTCGGATGGATGACGGCGAAGTCGATTACTGCGACTATCTGCCGAAAACAACCAAAGATGTTGACGAGCTGTGGCGAACCGTTGGCAGTTACGTCGCGACTTTTCAAAATATTCACTTGAAGCTTCTGCTCGAAGCCTTCATGGGCGATCCCCAGATTGCAGAGGCTTACCGGCAAGCGCCGGCGGCTAAGTCACTGCATCATGCATTTATAGGCGGCCTGCTCGAGCATGTGGTTTCGCTAATCAAGCTATGTGACACCGTGGCGCCGCTGTATCCCCAGATCAATCGCGATCTCCTGCTCACAGGGGCTTTCCTGCATGATGTCGGCAAAATTTATGAGCTGAACTATCAGCGGTCGTTTTCGTATACAACAAAGGGTCAGCTGCTCGGACACATGGTCATCGAGCTCGAGATGCTTCACGAAAAGATCGCGTTGGTTCCGGATTTCCCGCCAGAGCTAAAGGTCCTAATCGAGCACCTGATCATCAGCCATCACGGCAAATACGAGTTTGGTTCGCCGAAGTTGCCCATGTTTCCCGAGGCACTCATGCTGCACTATCTCGATGATCTTGATTCCAAAATGGAGAGCATGCGCGCGCATTTCGAGCGCGATCCCGAAGCGGAATGGACCGGCTACAACGGATCTCTAGGACGCACGCTTCTGAATTCCGAAAGGGTTCTTGGGAAACTCACCACCACATGTCCGCAGACGCCTGAGCCGGCCGTTGAGCCTGAACAGATTGTCCTCAAGGCTGTCGCCGGCGATTCCGAATAATCGGACTTTGGATGGATAGAGACAAGGCCCGCCAAAAGGCGGGCCCTTTGTTTGAAGTCGAAACATCTTTAGTGGGAATACTGGCCCCTGTCGTTGTTACCGTAGAAGCCGCGACGATATCCCTGCTGGAATGCCTGCCGATAGAGCTGGCGATCCTGTCCTGATCCTTCAAACTGGCTGCTCGAAGGCCGAGGCGAAAAGCTACGTCCCGCTTCGCGGTCGGAACGTCCAGCAGCGATTCCATCTCGCCATCCACTGCGCTGCGCGGGATTCATCTCGGCGCCGTATTGATCGTTCTGCGGCATTGAATACGAGCGCTCGTGGTCGCCGGATTGATTGCGGTCACGATCGCGATCTTGATCCGTTTCGTACTGCCGATCGCGATCTGAACGATCATATCGGCCGTTATTTTGGCCAGCGTTGTACTGGCCGTTGTTGTAGCTGCGATCTCGATCGCGCTGCTGGTCGGTGTACGTTCCGTTCTGCCCGTTGTTGTACTGGTGGTATTCGTTAACTCGATCACGATCCTGGTCAGTTCGATTGTTGCTCGAGTCCTGATCGCGGTCGCGATGGACCTGTTGATTACGGTTCCAGTCTTGGTCCTGATTGCGGCTCCCGCTTTGATCAGGATTCTGCATGCCCTGCTGATTCTGTGGGTTCTGCTGTTGATAAACAGACTGGTCTTGCTGCTGTGTCGTTGGTTGCTGAGTTTGCTGTGCGTAAAGCGCTGGTCCACCGATCAGCAACGCTGCTGCGGCTAAGCTGACAATTCTTGGCATGGCTCACTCCTCCTGGAGAGACAAGCTCTCTTGCCTGTCCGGCTTTGTTGCAGACCTGCCGGATTCAGTTTTCATTGCTTTGGGAATCTACGTGTGGGATGGCTGAGGAGGCTGGGGTGTTGGCAGGTGTGAGCTGGAATCGGGAGCAGGAGGCGGCAATAGGCAGTAAGCGAGAGCGGCTGCTGAGGAGTCAGCAGCCGCTCTTAACTCATTGCGGATAAATCAATGCTAAGGACTAGGCGTCGGCGGTTACTTCTGGGAATTTGAGCTTTACCTTTGCCAGGGCGCGACTGAGCACGTTCTCCATCTCCAGTTCTTCGACGTTTCTGGCCATGGCCATTTCGCTTACCAGCAGGTACTTCGCCCGTTCCAGCATCTTCTTTTCTCGGAAGGAGAGTGCCTTGGTTTGATTTAGCACCAGAAGGCTCTTGAGAACGTAGGCGACTTCCAGCAGCGAGCCCGTACGCATTTTTTCGGAATTTTCCTTGAAACGAAACTTCCAATCCTGGTGGTTTTCACATTTGCTGTTGACCAGAATGTCGAGGATTGCTTCAATATCGCCATTCTTGATCACCTTGCGCAGGCCAACAGCCTCTACGTTGCTGAAGGGAATGGTAACCTTGAGATTGCTGGATTTGATGTGCAGCTCGTAATACTTCTGCATCATCGAGCCAACCATGCGACTCCCTATCTGCTCGACGACGCCTACTCCATGGTTGGGATATACGACCTTGTCACCGATGTGGAAATCATGGTTCATGAAGCACCCTGGTGGAGCGGTGGGGAACAAACTTAGAACCCATCATAGCTTACAAATGCAATAAAGTCAACGTTTTCCGCAGGTCGGAGTAAGCCGTGCTGTTTCAATTTGGAACGCCAATGCACGAAGCTTTCTGCCGAGATATGTCACTTCATGTAAGTCCTTTGGCTTTAACGTTGGTGGTCCGGCGCTTGGGACAGAACCTGAGGCCGAGGGAGTATAATTCCGTCAAACCTGTCGAGCTGCGCACCCCCCTCCCGCGCGGAGGGTGCTTTATTGCCAGATCGCACCCAAATTCTGAGAAGCCCGCAGCGCCTTTCTGGCGCGAGAACGGGTACGGCGAGGTCCATGCCAGAACACGTTAAGAAGAAGATCCTGGAAGAAATCAAGGCTCTGGAACACGAGCTTGCTCACGAGCTACCCAAAGAAATCAAAAAAGCCGCTTCTCTCGGCGACCTGAGCGAGAATGCCGAATACCACATGGCCAAGCAGCGGCAGGAGTTTGTCAACGCGCGTTTAGGTCAACTTAAGAAGCGGATGGGCGATTTGGCTCTGGTGAACTTGAGCAATATTCCTAAAGATCGCGTTGCTTTCGGTTCCGTGATTCAGGTCTACGACACCACGAAAGACGAAAAGATCGAGTACACGCTGGTCACCAGCGAAGAGTCCGATGTGTCGTGCGGGAAGATTTCGACCACATCTCCCATCGGCAAGAGCCTAATGGGGAAAAAGCCTGGTGATGTGGTGGAAGTCGTAACGCCTACTGGCAAGCGGGAGCTGGAAATTCTGAAGCTCATGACGATCCACGATCAGGAAGCCGCAGAAAGCAACGGCGCTTCAGGCAGCCGCTAATGAGCTGGACGGGAGCGTTCGGCCGCGCCTGCGGCAAACTGCTCTACGCTATCGTGCGTGGATTGTCGCTGACGCATATCTCACCGAACATTCTCACCTTCACCGGGCTGGTGATTAACATCATCGCCGCGGTCTTGTTCGGATATGCCAGCGGAAGCAATCAGCCACGATTCTTCCTCTATGCCGGGCTCGTCATTCTCGGCGCCGGCATCTTTGACATGGTCGATGGACGCGTTGCGCGTGCCACGCATCAGGTCACCACATTCGGAGCTTTTTTCGACTCCGTCATCGACCGCTACAGCGACATTGCCCTCTTTTTCGGCTTGCTCGTGTATTACGCTCGCGCCAACCACTTCTTCTACGTTGTACTAGTTGGCCTCGTTATGACGACGTCGGTAATGGTGAGCTACACACGAGCTCGTGCCGAGTCGCTGATTCCGAGTTGCAAGGTGGGATTCCTCGAACGTCCGGAGCGCATCGTGCTTGTAATCATCGGCGCACTCTTCAACCGCATGGCCCCTGTGCTGTGGGTGATCGCGGTGCTCTCGACCGTTACCGTCATTCACCGCATGTGGTACACCTACCAGCAGATGAAGCCAATTACGGAAAGGGAACTCAAAACCCAGGCGGCTGCTGCGGAATCCAAAGCGGAACCTTCAGGCAAACTGAATCGCCCTACCCCACTGGATCCTGCGTTTTAGGAACGTTGAGAAAACGAAAAAAGAGCCGCGTCGGCAGGGCTCCTTTTCTCTTAAGCGTAAATTCCCCGCTGGCGAATGGTGAACTGCACGCGGTCCACCGCGAGCATGTAGGCTGCGATGCGATTGTTTACGTTGTGCGTCTCCGAGTAACGCACGACCTCCTCGAACGATTCACGCAGGATATCTTCCAGTTGTTCGTTGACAACTGATTCCTTCCAGAAGAAGCCCTGTCGATCCTGCACCCACTCGAAGTAGGAAGCGGTGACGCCACCGGCATTGGCCAGAATGTCGGGAATCACGAAGATGTTCTTATCCGCAAGGATGTCGTCGGCTACCGCTGTGGTGGGGCCATTCGCGCCCTCAGCAATAATCTTGGCTCTGATCTTGCCGGCATTGCGGCTGGTGATCACGTTCTCAGTTGCCGCCGGAATGAGAATGTCGCAGTCGGTGACGAGCAATTCGTTCGTGTTTGCGGCTTCCGCACCCTTAAAGCCCGTGATGGTGCCACTGCGTTGGCGATGGGTAATCAGTGCGTCGATGTCGATGCCATTCTTGTTATAGAGACCGCCGTCGTACTCCCCGATGCCAATGATCTTGTAACCGACATCATGCATTAGCTTCGCAGCATTGGATCCGACATTCCCGAAACCTTGAATGATGATGCGAGTGGTCTCCGGCTGCATACCAAATTTACGCAATGCTTCGCTGCAGACGATCATCAGGCCCCGGCCAGTAGCCTCCCGCCGACCGCGCGATCCACCGATGTTGAGCGGCTTTCCTGTCACTACGGCTGTGACCGTCTGGCGCATGTGCATCGAATAGGTGTCCATGATCCACGCCATGGTCTGCTCGTTGGTGTTCATGTCCGGAGCAGGAACGTCTTTCTCGGGACCAATAAATTCGATGAGCTCCGCGGTATAGCGCCGAGTGATTTTTTCGAGTTCAGTTTGGGAAAGGCGCTTTGGATCGCAGATAATGCCTCCTTTGGCTCCTCCGAAGGGAATGTTCACGACGGCGCACTTCCACGTCATCCAACTCGCGAGAGCTCGGACTTCATCAAGAGTTACATCAGGGCTGTAGCGAATCCCTCCTTTAGCTGGACCGCGAGCAATTGAATGCTGCACGCGAAATCCAGTGAAGACCTCGATGCTCCCATTGTCCATTTGCACTGGAATGTGCACGATGATCTCGCGATTGGGATAGCGAAGCACCTTCCAGATGCCGGCATCGAGCTTCAGCTTCTGCGCTGCTAAATCGAAGCGGGCAGCTTGTGCTTCCCAAGGATTGAACTCCTGCTCGGCGGTAAACGTCCCCACGTGCTCTTTTGTTTCAGTCGTCATGGATGATCTCGTCCGTGAGATTAAAGAACATGAACAAGTGGCGGGTTGGACCCGCATGTCGCCACTTGAGCAAACTTGCCAGTATAGAGTATCGGCGCAATTCGATTGTCCCGATGACGGCGTTGCCAACCTGACAACCTGGACCAATGCAGTACGTCGGAGTCTCCACAACATCGCCAATGAATATGACTAAGCGGTTTCCACTAGTCGCGACCACCAATTTTTTGCACTAACTCGGCTGAAACCCTGATGTCATTTGTTACGATTTCGAACAACTCTGCTAATCAACTGTTTGGCCCATGCCTAAGAAGATTCTGTCTGTCTCAGACAATGACGCTCTTCGTGTTACTCGACACATCATGCTGCGGAACCGCAGCTTCGACGTAGTCTCTGCTGCCAACCTGCGCGAAACCCGCAATGCTCTTAAATCCGGTGATTTCGACCTGGTGATTCTTGGTGTATCCCTCGATGGCGAGGTGAAACGCGAGATGGCGACCTTGGCGCGCAAACATTGCGACAATGCCAGGATCCTCGAGCTATGTCGTATAAGCCCGGAAGTGCACGACGCCGAGCATCACTTGTACAGTCCCGAACCCGAGGATCTGGACAACACGGTTAATCAGATACTGCGCGGTGAAGAAGTCGAAAACTAGCACTCGGGCCTTACACAACGGCGTTCAAATGCGCAGGGAACGGCTCGAATGAGCACTCGTTCCAGTTGACCTTCGTTCGTAACCGACATACTATGCAGCACGTGGGAGCCAAGCGAGCCGCAGCTACGCGCGCGATAAAAGCGGGAACCGAGATCATCATTCCCGACAAGCTCTTCTTTCGCATCGGAGAAGTCGCCAAGCTCTGCTCGCTCCCTGCTTACGTTCTTCGTTTTTGGGAAACTGAGTTTCCGCAGCTGAGGCCCAGCAAGAGCAACACCGGCCAGCGCCTGTATCGGCGCAAAGACGTTGAGAATGTAGTTCGCGTGAAGAGGCTCCTTTACGAAGAGGGATACACCATCAACGGCGCCCGCCAGTTCCTCAAGTCCGAAGCTAAGCGCGATCGTTCACAAACTGCGCTGCCGTTTGCTCATGCGAGGAGCACCAATCCTTCCGATCTGCTTCCGATCAAGCAGGGCTTGCAGGAAGTCTTGGCGATTTTGGCGGCTCGAAGATAAGGCTACGCTCTAGGTTTCAACTTTTGAGTTGACTTCACTCCTCCGCCTTCCTGCACCGTAACGACCTCATCCGCGGCAATGTTGGAGAGGCTCTCGCGCTGGCCGCTCGGCCATTCGATCTCTACTCGCTCTGCTTTCGTCGCATTCCCCAACCCAAACGTCAAGACAAGTTCACTTTGAGAGAGATAGCTGGACCCGCTGCGCATCATCAGCCATTGATTGTTGCCGCCTGACTGCACGCGAACAATCGCGCCGATGCCATCTCGGTTCGACTTTGTTCCCTGCAGCTTCACGCGCAAGCTGTGGCCGCTCTTCGAGTCGTTCCGGAAGAGTTGGGCTGGGCCGCCGTTGGTCGTGAACACGAGATCGAGATCGCCATCGTTGTCGATGTCGGCGTACGCGGCGCCCCGGGCCACACGCGGTCGAGCAAAATCGGACCCCATCTCCCATGTGACCTCGGTGAACTTGCCGCTGCCGGCATTGCGAAACAGGTGTGGAGGCTCGGCGTAGCGTACGCGCTTCTGAATGTTCTCGATTTGATCTTCGATATGGCCATTGGCGACGAAGATATCGAGCCATCCGTCCAGGTCATAGTCAAAAAAGAAGCAGCCAAAGCCGAGCGTGAGCAGGCTATCGCGGCCAATCTCCGATGTCGGCGCTGCGTCGACAAACAAACCGTGACCCTCGTTGTGAAAGAGCGAGAGCATCTGGTTGGAGAAGTTCGAAATCAGAATGCTGGGATTGCCGCTGTGATCGTAGTCGGCGGCATCGATTCCCATTCCGGCGCGGGCGAGCCCTTCTTCGCTGTAAGCGATGCCCGCGGTCACAGCGGCTTCGGCAAAGTGCTGCCCCTTCTCGTTCACGTAAAGCTTGTTCGGTTGCGTGTCGTTGGACAGGACGAAGTCTGGCCAGCCGTCGTTGTTGTAGTCGAGGATCGCGATGCCGAGAGTCTTAGAAGTCGCATCGAGCAATCCTAGTTTTGCGGTGGCGTCTTCAAACTTGCCGCCTCCCAGGTTGTGCCATACGCGGATCGATGCGCCTTTGTACGATTCCGGAGTGCAATACGATTTGCGCTTGCCATCGATGCTGCAGTAGATGTCCTGCTTCGGTGACCACTGAACGTAGTTCGCGACGATCAGGTCGAGCTTGCCGTCGCGATCGTAGTCGATCCAAGCGGCGCTGGTGCTGAACTCTTGTACGCCACCGAGGCCAGCCTTCTGCGTGACGTCGGTAAACGTGCCATTCCCATTGTTGTGAAACAGGCGGCTCTGTCCTACCGCGCTGATGAACACATCGTCGTAGCCGTCGTTATCGAAGTCTCCTACTGCAATCCCCATCCCATACATGCTGATCGCGAGACCCGACTTCTGAGTCACGTCAGTAAATGTCCCATTGTGGTTGTTGTGGTACAGCTTCAGCGTCGACGGACGCTTCGCCACGCCAGGCCAATCTTCGCCGTTGGCGAAGAGCATGTCCTGCCAACCATCGTTGTCGTAATCGATGAAGGCGACGCCTGCTCCGAGTGTCTCCGGAAGATAGCGTTTTCCTGCCGCTCCGCTGTTGTGGACGAAGTGGATTCCACTCGACTGAGTGACGTTCGTGAAGCCGCCTTGTTGGGCAAGAGCCGCAACAGATCCGAGGATGAAACTAATGCCGATACAGTGTGAGAACAATCTTTTCATCAATGACCAGTGGAAAGAAATGATGGAAAGCGCGATTCCGCCACATGCGGACGTGCCGGAACTTGCGCGGTCCTGATTTGCCGAGTTGGCGTTAACGGCGCGCTGTCGTGTTCATGAATGACTTGGCGCTCATTATTGTCCTCAGGATGTGAGAGACGGTAAGGACCGGTGAGTGCCTGCGCAGCCTCGTCGGCCTTGAATCGCAGATATCGCTTCTCATAGGCTGCCGCCTGCTCGTTGTTGCCAAGTCCTCGGTAGCAAAGCATTAGGTTATAGTTCGCCTGCAAATCCTCGGGATCGATGGCAATCGTCTTTTTCAATTCGTCGATCGCGTCTTGATACTTGTGCTGAAGGAAAAGAATTCGCCCAATGTCATCGATGACGACGCGGTCTTGCGGATACTGCTGCGCTGCGAAACGCAGGTGCTGCAACGCTTCGTCGTATCGTCCTTCATTGCGGAGCGCCCGCGCGTAGAAGTAATGCGTACGCGCTAGGCTGTTGTCCATCGCTAGCGCTTTCTCGAGAACTTGCTCGGCGCGCTGCTCGTCGCCTTCCTGCACGAAGACTCGACCCATGTTGACGAAGCTGTCCGCCTTCTTGGGATCCGCCTCCGATGCTGCCTGGAAGGCATCGAGTGCTCCTTTTAGATCGCCCTGGAGCAGGAGGCCAATGCCGTAGTCGTTCCAGCGCTCCCAGTCTTGAGGCGTATAGATGCGCTTCGGCTCAGCTTTAGGCGTACTCCCCGCAACCACCGGCAGCGTGATTTCATCTTCCGCGATTGTCGTGATCGGCAAGTTGGGGATGTACTTCAGCTTGCCTGAGACTTGAGCGGTGCTGGCATCGAACGATACCTTGCGATCGTCGTACGACGGATCCATCTGCTTCGCGCCACCGTGGCTGTCACCGCCATAGGAGAACTGCGTGTAGTACCAGGAGAACTTGCGGTAGTTCAGCTTGGCTTCGAGCTTAATCTTGCTACCGGCGTTTTCGGGAATGCGCAGGCGGTAGTGAACAGTATCGGCCGCGCCCGGGGGAATCAGCTTCACGTACACCAACGCACGCGCGGCCCAAGCGTTGCGTTTGTTGATCGGATTACCGTGCTCATCAATGCTCTGCGACCGATAGAAGTGGGCGCTCTTTTCAACTGGACCTTTGCCATCATCTTCGACCTTGCCGCTCCAGAAGAGGACTTGTCCTTTGTCGTCGGTCGCCTTCAGCTCGAGCCATACATCGAAGGCATCGACCGTGCCAGCAGGGAAGAAGTGCCCAACTTTGCGCGTTCGGACGACGACATCCACGCGCTCGGTATCGCCCCGGCGCATTGGCGGTTGGACTTTGTTCAGTGGAGCGGTTACTTCAAACGGTTCGGCGTTGTTCGTCGTTCCCGTAGCTGGAGCCCCGTTCTGCTCCGCCTCTTCGCCGACGGCAAAGGTAGTTGAGAGCTCTCCACCTGAAACGTTCGCTGCTGCCTTCGTGGTTCCCGTTTCGGGAGATACGGCGAAGATATCGACGCTGATTACTCCGTTCTTCAGGAAATTGAGAACGGCTTCCATCTGCTTCTCGTCTTGGTTGGCAGTCGGCAGCGCCGTGTTCGCCGCTGGAAAGCGATGTGAGTGCAGTTTGCCGTCGGTGGTGCCGTAGTCAGCAGAGTCGACAAGCGGCATGTGGCAATCAAGGCAACGCTGCGGCTTTGGCGGATAGTAGAACGAGCGGGCACCCAGCCCGGAAACACCGCTCGCTTGCCAGTTGTCGTAGTCGTTGAAGCCGCGAATCCAGCGGTAGTGGTTCACCGGAATGTCGAGGTGGACCTTGTGGCAGCTCGAGCAGAACTCCGCCGAACGCTCGTCGTGCATGAAGGGTTTGAAGAACGCCCGCCGGTGCGGCTCAGGATTCAAGTAGACCGAATAGTCATGCAGCCATCGGACGACTGGATTCTTGCTGGCGGCAAGCTCGTGCAGTTTGGGATATTTGAGCACGAAGTCGCCCTGCCCCATCGTGCTCTTCACCTTCACGATGGAGTGGCACATCAGGCAGCCAAGACCGGCATTGGCTTCAGGTGTGTGGACGATTTCTTTGATCGGCCGATTCATCATGCCGCTATAGAGAACAGAGGGGTCGTGGCATCCGCCACACCACTTCGAAGGATGTGTGCCGACTACGTCCTGCATGTACTCGATGCTCTTGCGATACCACTGATTGTTGAACGACGAGAAGTGATGCGCGGAGCTGCTCCATTGCTCGTAGACGTCTTTGTGGCAGCGCTCGCAGGCCTGCGACTCCATGAAATACTTGGCCGGGATCAGCTTGCCGTCGGTAGTCTGTGCCGAACTGGGGAAAAATGAACCTTTGGGCCCATCGCCCTCGCTGTCCATGGTTCCGGGAGCGATCTCGGGATTCTTGATCGGCGTCGATGCCGCCCAGCGATTCACGCGGGCATAGTGCGCTCCCCACCCGATAAGAACGGCAATCGCAAACAATGCTGCGATCTGCGCAGCGAGCTTTCCCGGTACAGCTGAGATCCAGTTCCTCGCACGCAACCAGCTGGTGAGTAGCAACACCACGCCCGCAAATGAAAAGATTGCGTGCAAGAACAAATACACAAGATGTGGGCGGGTTCCGCCCACGATCATGATGACTATGGCTGCCAGCACTCCCAAAACGAGCAGCGCGACTCCGCTCTTCGCCAGTCGATCAAGGCCACGCAGCTTGCGCAATAAGAACGGCGCCACAACGACGGCGAGGACTCCCAGCCCCACATGCGCCAAGGACAGGCTTATGTAGAAGAGATTCGGCGCCGGAAAGGCATAGAGATAGAGACCTGAGAGCGCGCCAAACCAGAGGAAATACTTCGCCAGACTAGTCAGGGAAACGCGAGCCATTGAACGGGGCAATCCCAAGAAAAACTACACCAATGGGGAGCTTCTCTCGATAATGCTTTTCTATTAGGCTGCAGGATATGCACGGCGCCAGTGGAGCAGGCGCGCCGGAGTACAAACATGCTGGGAGGTTCCAACTAGCAACATCGCTGGGCCAGAACAGCTTCTAAACATCGTCCCGCTCATCACGATTCGATACACTGGCGTTTCCCTGCATGTCGCAACTTTATCCAATACTTCTCCTGCCCGAATTTCACGAGCGCGTTTGGGGCACGAAGGATCTGAGCGCGTTTTATCCGTCACACAAGGTTGGCACTGAAGCGATCGGCGAGGTCTGGCTTACTGGTGAGGGCTGCCGCATTGCTAATGGTGCGCTCCAAGGACGCACGTTGGGCGAAGTCGCCGTTGAATATGGCGAGGACTTGAACGGCAGTCTCGCGCGCGATACCCGCTTTCCGCTACTGATGAAGTTCCTGTTTCCAAAAGAGCGACTCTCCGTACAGGTTCACCCGGATGATGAAGGCGCGAAGAGAGTCGGACAGGCCTGCGGGAAAACCGAATGCTGGTACGTACTCACCGCCACGCCGGACGCAACGGTCGGACTTGGATTGAAGCCTGGAACGAATCGTCAGCAGGTTGAAACCGCGATCCATGCCAAGAACATGGAGCAACTCCTGAACTGGATTCCGGTAAAAGTCGGCGACATGATCTATGTCGATGCCGGCACTGTGCATGCGATCGGACCGGGCTCAGTACTCCTAGAGACGCAGCAGAATTCCGACACAACGTATCGTCTCTACGACTATGGCCGTCCCCGTGAGCTGCACATCGAGCGCGGATTGGAAGCAATGAAAGAAGCGACGAGAGCGGGCAAAGTAAAGAGCCGTGGTGGAAATGGACGAATAGTACTCGTTTCTTCACCTTCGTTCGAAGTGGACAAAATGCTATTGAAGAACCGAAAAGAGCTGAATACGGCCGATTCCTCGGGTCACACTTCTGTTCATTGCATTGTGGGTCTGCGTGGCTGCGGCATTATCGAAAGTGAAGGTAGACCAGCCATCAGTCTTGGCCGCGGCGAAGCGGCTGTTGTGCCTGCGTCTTTGCGGAAATACAGCATTCGCCCGCAGTGGGAGTTCGAGTTCGTACGCGCGACCTTGCCCGGAAACGTGAGTGAACCAGATACTGATCGAGTAGCAGCGTTGGCTGAGTCACTGTAGGGGTTCAAAAGACGCTATGAACCATGTTCTGGAAATCAGAGACTCTGGATTGCGCGATGGATCCTGCTCTGGACGAATCTTTCCACCGTAACCACCGGTCCTTCCACACCACTGCCTGTGTACGAGATGTTGGAGATTCGGAGAATCAGCTTCGATAGCAAGAGTAAGGTCGCTCAATCCGAACCCCTACGAGATATCAGCCTGACATTTCTAAATCGCGGCACTCTGTCCCGAGCTCGCCAAATGCGATTTCGAGAAAAATGTCCACTTTTCCAGAGCATTTACTACTGCTTCTAGGTTTATAGATTCTTTTCTATGATTGAAGTCACAGCAGTAGCTGATATAAGTTTGAACGCATACATTCGCAGGGGGTCCCGTCATCATGCCTGTGGCCGGAGCAAGCGTCGAGAACTTAGAAAAAACCACTATGCCCACCAGCACAAGTGCAAGTGCAGCCATGGAGATCGTCCTCACGCAAACTGAGTTGCTGAAGGAGCTGACGGCGACCCAAGGAGTGGTAGAACGCAAGACGACGATTCCCATTCTCTCGAACTTTTTGTTCGAAGCGGCGGGTGACCGGCTCACGATTACGGCAACGGATCTCGATTTAAGTCTGCGTACCTCATGCCCGGCAACGGTGAAGAAGGAAGGCTCCTGCACGATTCCTGCGCGCAAGCTGTATGACTACGTGAAGCTGCTGCCTGAGGGCCCGGTGACTATCAAGCAGATGGAAAACCACTGGGTGCAGATTCGCGCCGGTCGTTCAAACACCAAGATGGTTGGCATGGCACGCGCGAATTTCCCTGCACTGCCGACCTTTCCTTCCGGCTCCGCGACTAAGCTTCCGGTTACCGTTCTCCGCAATCTGATCGCAAAGACAGTCTTCGCAATCTCGAATGAGGAATCGCGCTACACGCTCAACGGCGCGCTGATGGTGATCAAAGCAGAATCGATTGCTATGGTGGCCACCGACGGACATCGGCTCGCGCACATTGAAACCAAGGCGGACTTCCCAGGCGTGAACGGCGAGATGAAGACGCTCATCCCGCGCAAGGCGATGAACGAGCTGCGCTCACTCATCGATCAGACCGATGAAGAGTTTATTCAGTTCGCGAAAGATGATTCAACGCTCTTCTTCCGCATCGGCGGACGTCTGCTCACGTCTCGCCAGCTCACGGGACAATTTCCGAACTACGAAGCCGTACTCCCGCGCGACAATACCAAAGCCGTAGTCGTAAGCTGCGCCGATCTGCTTGGCGCTATTCAGCGCGTAGCGCAATTTGCCGATGAGCGCTCCGGCGCGATACGCATAAAACTCGACAAAGATGAACTTCGAATCTCGTCATCTTCAACCGATGCCGGCGAATCCGAAGACACGATCGAAACCAGCTACAAATCCGATCCGCTCATTGTCGGATTCAACTCGCAGTATCTTCTCGACTTCCTGAAGGTTACCAACTCCGGCGAAGTGCGGCTCGAATTCAAAGACTCGCAGTCTGCCGGCCAGCTACGTCCGGAGGGCAGTGGTGATGAATACAAGTATCGCTACATCATCATGCCGATGCGGATCTGAACCGAACGTAAACAATAAC
>CAYZHX010000008.1:0-24091 GCA_964476905.1 uncultured Terriglobales bacterium | reverse complement strand
AAGTATCGCTACATCATCATGCCGATGCGGATCTGAACCGAACGTAAACAATAACGAAGAAAAGGTCCGAGAAATCGGGCCTCTTTGCTTTTGAGGCAGATACTCGATCTTCTTGGAACAGAGAATTTTGCAGCGAATTGAAAATTTTGGAGAACAAACATCGTCGAATTCGCCCAAAATTAGCAACTTTCTTTCTGCTTTTGCGCCTGCAAGGGGGCACAAATCGTCCGCGCTGCACATTTGAACTCTGAACCTGCTGATTCTAATCCCATGCTGAGACTAAACGTATCGCTGCCAGGTTACGATGACGGGCATTAATATTGGAATATGTGCCGCAATATAAAGAACCTATTCAACTTCGACCCGCCCGTCACATCCGATGAAGTTCGTGATGCATCACTCCAGTTTGTAAGAAAGATCTCCGGATTCAACAAGCCATCGCGCGCGAACGAAGCCGCGTTCAACGCAGCGATCGATGAAATTTCCGCCAGCGCCGAGAGACTGCTCCAGTCGCTCCAGACCTCCGCGCCAGCCAGGAACCGCGAAGAAGAAGCTGCCAAGGCCCGGGAACGCGCTCAAGAGAGATTTGGAACGGCCAGCTAAGGTCGCCCGGTGATCGCGGCCGACCGAACTGAATTTCGGTGATCGGCGCGAAGACATCGGAACCACGGCAGGATTAGAGCACACGGACTCATGTTTTCGTCGAAGGGTAATCATGCTTCCACGACACAGGAGAGCGAAATCGGAGATCAAGGACGCTGAGAAGAAGCTGAAAGACGCGCGGACGAAATATGCGAAGACCAAAGAGGCCGCAGCCAAGGCACTGAAAGGCGTCCAGGATGCGAAGCCCCGCCTGGCGGCTGCTCAGGAGCTCTGGGAGTCCTGATTCGGTACTCTTGACGCTCGCACTGGCAATGGGCAATTGATGAGCTTCTTCCTGGCTTTCCCACTTTCGTCAGCGATTCAGTGAGGCGGTCGTGACGGGGGCGGATTGAGTGTGAGGCTTGACTGTCGAAAGTCGGAGGACGGCTGCGGCTGCTGCGTAGCGCACCGCTTCTTTCTCGTCGTCGAGACTTGATAACACCGCTGAGAGCAGCCGGGGATCTCCGCGTTCGGCGATGGCGTCGATGGCGGCTACTCGAACGTGCCAGCTTGGATCGCCGGTAGCATCGGCGAGAGCAGTCGCGGCACCCCGATCGGGATCGTGCGCGAGCATGGTGGCGGCTGCGGCGCGGACTTCCATTCCAGTACCGCCTTTGAGAACGCGGAATGCCTCAAGTCCCATGCTGCCGAAGGGAACGAATCCGATGCCTTCCTCAAACCCCATTTCCGCAAGTTTCTTTGGATTGCGCAGCACTCCGAGTTCCTGCGCGACGGCATTCTTGCCGCCCCTGCGCTCTCCGGTAAGCACCTCGTAATAGACCTCGTAACCCCGCTCGTTGTGAAGGCTGATTAGAGATTTGGCCGCGGCGAGCACGACTTCGGGCTCTTTGTCGTCGAGAGCGGCGATGAGGCGGGGAATTGATGCGCAAGCGTGCACCTTCCCCAGCGCGGTGGCAGCAGCTGCGCGTACCTGCGCGTTCGAGTCGCGCAGCGATTTCTCGGCGATGCGCATGACATGATGGTTGTTGATTACGACGCCGAGCGCGTCGACAGCGATGCGTCGGGTATCGGCACTGCTGCTGGCGACGCCTTTATCCAGCAGCTCCCATGCGCGCTGCGTCGGCGACTTCGCTTTGCTGGGAGCACCCGCGATGTTGCTATGAGCTGCGGTGCCGTTCTGAGCCGCGGCGGGCATCAGGCAGAAGAGGAAAATAAGGATGGTTGCAGTAAATGACGATGAATGCACGTAGAGCTCCCCGAGAGAGGCTGCCGGCTACTTTATTGGGGAACAAACGCCTTACATTTTTGTATGCAGCAAAGACACGAAGAGTTGGTTCAGAGTTGGAAAAGAGTTGGCAGAGAAGCAGCGAAACTAAACCGAGCCTTGCTCAGGCGGAAAGGATTTTGGCGAGATTTGCTGTTGCATACAGGCCTGATAGCCAAGTTGCAACCACAGTGCCGAGAATCAAATGCTGCTGGATCTCAGGATAGGCCAGGCATCGCCACGTCTTGTCTCCCGTCGGGCGGAACTCGACACGTCCTTCCGTTAGCCGGTATTCATCCCTTCTGTTCGAGTGCGACACATCTAGTGTGGGCGAAGAACTCCACCCAGTAAAGTACCTCCCGCGACTACTTACCTGTTTCATTGGCTTATAAATTCGATGCCGGTTTCCACTCAACGTGGTACTCAGGCCCAGAGATTTGTGAGTCGCCACTGCTTCCTGCAAGCACTGGTGGCTTTGCGAATCTTTGCCATGCATCTCCTACGGACTCGATCCGCGCTCCACAACTCTGTGTGACGCAGAGCAAGGATTCGCTTCTGCTGTGCTGGCAGCTTATCCGCGGACGTTGCCGATAGCGCAATGTCGATCCTACCCACCTCCCGCCTTTTGACCTTCCGCAGCTTGGGCACACGCTTGCATTCCAGCAGCTCAATGAACCGTCGCGCTTTCTCGTTCTATCTGTCTCGCTGCACCAATATGTCAAGTGATCAAAGCATCCCTGAGGTGAGAGTGATCGCATTGAGGGTAAATCGTATCTGCGACGTACGCTTGCGCTTTCTCATGATGATCCCGGTGCATCCAAGCGAAGACGAGGTGAGTCATGGAAGAGAATAACAAGTGCGCCCATCCCGCTTGCTCCTGCACCGCAGTAAAAGGCAGCAAATATTGCAGCCAGTCTTGCAGCGACGCGCGAGACACGACAGAAATCGCCTGCAACTGCGGCCATCCGGGCTGCAAATCAGGGCTGCGCGAAGCCGCCGCCTAAAATGCCGTACAAGCAACATCGTCCTATGAAAAAGCCGTTCGACAAGGCGGCTTTTTCATAGCTCAATTACGGACGGAAAGATTGGCCAGCTGGTCCCGAAAACATCTGTTTTTGAGAGTCCCAAATCGGCAAAATCCCATGTTGCTGCCGTGAGGTTCACGCGAGCCTCTGCAAGGGATTTTTGAGAGCATGAGGCCTGCTACCCCCTGTAGTGATGAGTGTGCCGATTCTGATTCACCCACCCTGCTTTGCGAGATCGTGAGCGCGAAAAGCAGCCACCGCAGATAAAACGGAAGCCACACAGCCATTGCTACGGCGAAGTGTCGGTAATTTTGCGGAGCACTCGTGGCTACTATTTCAGCTAGAGCGTCCCTTGCGTCCACAATTCGCCGAAGGAATTTCCCGTTTCACCGAGTACAGATTGCGAGCGTTCTTCAGAGAGTGCTCAAATCTGCTGGAACTGTGTGAGTCATCCTCAGGAGGAACAGTCATGCACGGCGGCCCTTTTTGCTTGTGGTGCTGAGTCTTTCAGTAGTGGCGCGCGTGCGAACAGTCGGAGGGTCTAAAGCTGTGACCGTGACACAGACAGAAACCGGAGCAGCGGTGGTGCAGCACAGCGCGTCCTTGGTGTCGGAGATTCAACACGCTGATTATGCCGGAGACAGGGCGGCATTGGCGCAGTTGCACGATCGGTTGCCGAGCTCGGCAACCGATCCAAGAGTTGCGGCTCGATTGATCTACTGGCGTGGCTTCGCACTGTGGCGCCGCGCGATCAATGGTTTCAATGACGGCTCCGCCCGACCCGAGTTGCGTAGCGATCTCGAGCGGGGACTGGCGGAGTTCAATGATTCTGCCGCGAAAGATCCGAATTTTGTCGATGCGAAGATCGGTGCGCTCGGGTGTATCAGCCTGATGGGATATCTGCTTCTCGAAGATGGCGCGCAGATGGACGACCCGCGGGTGAAGGAGCTGTTCGGTAAGATTCGCGAGCTGCGCCAGCAGGCAATGGCACTCAGTCCTGATAATCCACGTCTACTCTGGGTACTCGGGCCGAATATATGGAAATCGCCGCCAGAACGCGGTGGTGGTGAAGCCAATGCCCTGGCACTTTACGAGCGAGGCCTAGCCGCGGCGCGCCACGCGAGTCGGCCGGCCGACCCACTCGAACCGACCTGGGGCGACCCGAGCTGCTGATGAACCTAGCCTATACGAAGCTCAAGAGCGCCAAACCCGACACGGTGGCCGCAAAGGACTATGCGGAAGCGGCGCTCAAGCTTGTGCCGTATTGGCACTACGTGCGCGATATCTTGCTTCCGCAGATCCGGGAGGCGAGTGCGAAGCCCAACTGACGGACCTAGTGTCACGAGGTGTCAATCAGAATTTAGGTCCGGGAAAGTTAATGGAGTGACCCTAGCGCTAAATGGGCGAGTTGCAATCGTGACGGGAGGCACCAGGGGCGTTGGCGCGGGCATTGGACGCCAACTAGCCGAGCAGGGTGCGCACGTCTTCATTACAGGCCGTTCAGCGGATCACGGGCGTCTCGTTTCGCGGATCACTGGCATCCGCTGCGACCACCGCAGCGACGCTCAGGTGGAAGCCGCGTTCAACGCGATCCTGCGCGAGACCGGCGACGTTGACGTCCTCGTGAATAATGTGTGGGGTGGCTATGAGCACATGGTGGAGGATGGCAATTTCACTTGGGCAAAGCCTTTTTGGGAACAGCCCCTGTGGCGCTGGGACGCGATGTTTAGCGCTGGCGTTCGCGCTTACTACCAGGCCAGCCAGCTGGTTGCGCCAAGAATGATTGCCCGCCGCAAGGGTTTGATCGTGAACATCTCATTTTGGGCGGCACAGAAACGAATCGGCAATGTCGCCTATGGCGTGTCAAAAGCCGCGACGGACAAGATGTCGGCCGATATGGCCGTCGAACTCAAGCCGCATGGCGTAACTGTTGTGTCCCTTTACCCAGGTCTCGTCCGGACGGAAAAGGTCATGGAGGCCGCAAGCTTTCTTGACCTCAGTAATTCCGAATCAACCGAGTTCGTTGGACGAGCGGTCGCAGCCCTCGCTAGCGACCCACATGTGATCCGCCACACGGGAAGAGTGTTGGTGGCCGCTGCGCTGGCAATAGAATACGGGTTTACGGATGTCGACGGCAAAAGGCCCCGTCCTTTGACCATTGACGATGTGTGAATAGCTACTACACCCGGAGCATTCAAGACCTGTAAGCTCGCTTGGCAGACTCGCCAGCACGATTAGAGCCGGGGTCCTCTTTTTCATTTCAGGCGAATCTCAGAAGGTCAGAACGGAAGGAACTCGCGACAGCTGCGCCAGGTTCTCCTTGAATGGCGTGACGTGCAGTTGTTTGAAGCGTCCCTTCAGGGTAGGAGCAGCATCGCGGATGATCTCGTATTTCAGTCTGGGGCAGAAACTATCGTTGATCCCGACAACCTGGTAGCGCGCTGCTTCTTGCCGGCGCTAGAGAAAGCTGGGCTTCGCAAGATCCGATTCCACGATCTGCGGCACACGTTCGGAAGTTTGCTGATTCAGGATGGAGCATCACTGACGTACGTGAAAGAACAGACGGGACACAGCTCGATTCAAATCACCGTCGATACATATGGTCATCTGATTCCCGGGGCGGACATTGCGTAGGTCGATCGGCTCGATTCGAAAACAACTCCGGAACCAAATGCAACCCAGGCGCAACCGCAAGAAGAAGAGGAGTTTGAGGGTGTCGCTAACGAATTGATTTCATGGCGCGCCCTGAGAGATTCGAACTCCCGACCTACTGATTCGAAGTCAGTCGCTCTATCCACCTGAGCTAAGGGCGCGCTGCTCTCATTCTAGCGTGCTTATGTTCGACTTCAAAACAGGAACGTTTCCCAAGCAAGCCGATCTTTTGCACACTCGCATCACCTCGGTAATCAACAACATAGTACTGCTTTCGTTGTACAATCCGCGCGAACGGGATCGTTTAGTCTCCTCCGGCCCTCTGTGTCGTCGCGCACACAATTCGTAAATCGACATCCCTGGATCGTCGCGCTCGTAGCCCTTGCCGCGGTGCAACTGGCCAGCTCCGGAATTCTTCAAGGATCAACCCTCGCTGCGTTCGCCGACGTGCTCCAGTTCACCATCATGTTGCTGATGGTGATCGGAGCAGCCATCAACATTCCGCGATCAAAGGGCGCCGCTCGCGGATTCTGGACGTTCATGACCGTCAGCGCTGCGATGTGGAGCTTCGATTATTGGATGTGGGTCTACTACGAAGTAATCCGCCGGACGCACATGCCCACTCCTCAGCCTGGGGACACGCTTCTTATTCTTCACGTTGTCCCAATCATGATGGCATTGGCGATGCTGCCGCACAGTACGACTAAGGATGGATCTTCGATTGCCAGCCGGCTTGAGTTCGCTCTCATCGCGTGCTGGTGGGTGTATCTGTATTTCCAGTTCACGTTTGTGTGGCAGGTACTGCATTTCGAACCAGGCCCGTTCCATCGCAATTTCAACTTGCTGTATCACGCGGAGCTTGCGACGGCCATCATCGGCTTGTTTTACCTTGCGCAGCACAGCTCGGGCGAATGGCAGGAAATCTACAATCACTACCTCATAGGATTTTTGATCTATGCTCCGACGTCAGCAATTATCAACATCCTTATTCAACAAGGGAGTTACACCAGTGGGGGGTTGTGGGATCTTCCACTCACCATCTCCATTGCTTACATAGCCTGGATTGGATTCCACGCTCGCAAGCTCAATCCGCAGCCGGAAGGAACCAGAGAGGAGCGCCAGAATCGGCTTGCTGTCCCAGAATGGGTCGCAAGCTTTGCCGCAGCCAGCATACCGGCAATTGCCCTGTTCTCTTTTGAGCGGCTGCAAGATCAGCCGGAGGTGCGCCGCTTTCGCATTGCGGTTAGCTTTGTGGCAATGCTGGTGATTGCAATTCTAATCTTCACGCGCCAACACCTGCTCAACCGCAGACTCGCCCATCTCTTAGCTGATTCTAAGCACGCTTATGACAACCTCGAACGACTGCAGACACAGGTAATGCTCTCGGAAAAACTTGCCTCGATCGGGCGGCTGGTATCAGGCGCAGCGCATGAGCTGAACAATCCCCTTACAGCGATTCTGGGCTATTCAGAATTGATCGCCGACGATCAGAACGTGCCCGCCGCGCAACGCGGATTCGCAGAAAAGATCTCTCAACAGGCTCGCCGCACAAAGAATCTGGTTTCAAACTTGCTTTCGTTCGCACGGCAAACTCCGCCGCAAATGCGACTGACAGATATCAATGCGCTTGTCAATAATGCGTGCCAGCTCAGGATCGGCAGCTTGTCGGGAAGAATTTCGTTGATCCGCGAACTGTATGCCGACCTTCCTGCCGTGGTGGGCGACGACAACCATTTATTGCAGGTTTTCCTGCACGTGTTGAACAATGCTGTTGATGCCGTCGAGGAAGTCGGGGGTGGAGAAATTGTCGTGCGAACTCGTGCAAACGATGATCTAGTAATCGTGGAGATCGCCGACAGCGGCCCAGGAATCACAGAACCTGCGCGCGTGTTCGATCCTTTTTATACGACCAAGCCTCTTGGACAGGGCACCGGGCTCGGGCTCAGCGCCTGCTATGGCATCGTCCAGCAGCACGGAGCAACCATCGAGTGCGAAAACATGCAGCCGAAAGGAGCGCTCTTTCGTATCACTTTCAAAACTGCGCCCAAGCCCGCTACTCCCGAAGTTGCGGCCGCTCGCTAACCGAACTCACGCGCTCTCTTCTAGCCGCAAATGTAATTCCAGCCTCATCAGGAGCGTTCGAAGAGCGGTGAAGCATTCAATTCGCCTTGACTGCTGCGATTACAATGGCAAATCGATTTACTAGGAGGCTGGTTTTGATTCGAGCGATCGTGCGGTTGTGCTGTGTCGCTTTTTTTTTGACACCACTCGTAGCACAAACTAATGCGCCGAGCAGTAGCGGTGCGCAGTCTTTGGACCCTGCAGTCGAAACGCGGGTCAATTCGATTCTGGGCCGCATGTCTACCGAACAGAAGGTCGATTATCTCGGCGGCGTAAGAGGGTTTTATATCCGCGGGTACAAAGATCTCGGCATTCCCGAATTGAAAATGTCGGATGGACCGGTGGGCGTCCGCAACTATGGTCCGTCAACGACGATCGGCGGCATCGGTTTGGCTGCGTCATGGGATCCGGCCTTGGTCGAGCGCGTGGGCAAAGTGCTCGGCGAAGATGCGCGAGCGCGTGGCGTGCATTTCCTGCTTGGACCAGGCGTAAACATCCATCGCGCTCCGATGAATGGCCGCAACTTCGAATATTTCGGGGAGGACCCATTTCTCTCGGGGCGCACGACTGTTGCTTACATCAACGGTGTGCAGAGCGAGGGCGTAATCGCCACCATCAAGCACTACATGGGCAACAACTCGGAGTACGACCGCCACAACACTGACTCCGAGATTGACGAGCGCACTATGCGCGAGATTTATTTCCCGGCCTTTGAAGCTGCGGTGAAAGAAGCGCATGTAGGTGCGATCATGGATTCCTACAACCTGATCAACGGCGAGCATGCGACCCAGAATCCGTTCGTCAATATCGACGTTGCGAAGAAGGACTGGGGCTTCGACGGCATCATCATGTCCGATTGGAGTGCGACCTACGACGGTGTCGCCGCGGCGAACGGTGGGCTCGATTTGGAGATGCCGTCCGGCAAGTTTATGAATCGCGAAGCGCTGCTGCCCGCGCTCCAATCCGGGAAAGTTTCGCAGCAGACGATCGACGATCACGTGCGCCGAATCCTGCGCACAGCGATTCGCTTCGGCTTCTTTGACCGTGACCAGACCGAAGCGAATATCCCCAAGCTCAATCCGGAAGGACGCGAAGTCGCGCTCGAAGCTGCGCGCGCGAGCTTCGTTCTATTGAAGAACGAAGGCAACATCCTCCCTCTGAACAAGAGCGTTCGGACGATTGCAGTCATTGGTCCAGATGCCTATCCCGCCCAACCCAACGGCGGGGGCAGCGCCCACGTCGTTCCATTTCATGCAGTGAGTTATCTTGAAGGACTCACGAACTATTTTTTCGGCCAGGCGAACGCTCCCAAGATTCTGTACAGCGCGGGACTTAAATCATTTCGGGAAATGGCCGAGGCGACTGAATTCACCACCGATGAGAATAACGGCGAAGCCGGACTGCGTGCCGAAGAATTCGAGAACATGGCGCTCAGCGGCTCGCCGGTGCGTACGCATGTCGATCGCCACGTGAATTTCGGCTCTGACAGCTATGAGGCTCCAACCGGCACTGGCTCAATGCGCTGGAGTGGCTATTACACAGCGCACACTGGCGGCCCACATGATTTCTTTGTTCTTGGGCCCGGCGAGAATGGCGGATATCGCCTCTTCGTCGATGACAAAATCGTGGCCGACAACTGGGAGCGCGCAACGGCCATCTTGAACTTCGGCACGCTCACGCTGGAACCTGGCAGCAAACATAAGATCCGACTCGAGTATTACCGCCACAATGCCTGGGGACCAAAGCGCGTGCTGCTCGGAGTACTGCCTGCATCCGACGCAGTCGATCCTGAGGCGAAGCAGATCGCTTCGAGCGCCGACGTGGTTTTGGTGTTCCCAGGATTTGACAGCACAATTGAAACCGAAGGCGGCGATCGAGCCTTCCGTCTGCCTCCCGGTCAGGATGAACTGATAAAAGAGATTGTGGCGGCAAATAAAAGGACTATCGTCCTGCTCACCGCAGGCGGCAATGTCGATATGGCGCCATGGGTCGATCAAGTTCCCGCGCTCATTCACGGCTGGTATTCCGGCGAGCAGGGTGGCACCGCTCTCGCCGAGCTCGTGTTCGGCGATTACAGCCCATCAGGACATCTGCCGATCTCGCTCGAACGCCGCCTGGAAGATAACGCAGCCTTCAAGAGCTACTATCCGAATGACGGACCAAAACGGATCAAGTACACCGAAGGCGTTTTCGTCGGCTATCGACACTTCGATCACGACAACATCAAGCCCCTTTTTCCTTTCGGCTTCGGCCTTTCTTACACCACGTTTGGGTTTAAAAACCTGAACGTCTCTCCGGCAGGTTCGAATCGTGGACCGGTCACGGTGGGCTTCGACGTGACCAACACAGGGAATCGTGCTGGCGCGGAAGTTGCACAGGTATACGTGGGAGCAGCGCAGAGCACAGTGCCACGCCCGCCGAAGGAACTGAAGGGCTTCTCCAAAGTGCTGCTTCGTGCCGGAGAAACGAAGCACGTTTCAATCCCGCTCGATTCACGAGCGTTTTCGTACTACGACGTAAAGACGCACGGATGGAAGATCGATCCGGGAACGTACAACATTTATGTCGGAAGCTCGGACGCCGATATCAAGCTGCAAGGCAAAGTGAATCAGTAACGGAACGGTCGGCAGTAGGCGATTGGTCGGAGATGGGGACCAAGCCCATCTCCGATTTTGCAAGCGTGACGATGTCGAATCATTCTTGCAGCACAGCATGCGCAGCCGCAAACCCACGCGACTGCCCCACCGAGCACCATCGGCAGCTCTAGCCCCCCTCGCTAAAACTCCGGCTCCCTTATCACACGGTACTTTCGTAACCAAAAAAGACCTAAGCGTAATACCGAGAATCAAGGCTAATATCCCCTATTCCTGCAGCAATCTGAGTAGTTCGTGGTATAAACCGAATTGCCCTACCCCAGAGCTTCGGTAAATTAACCCTGAAATCAAGGGCGCGAATAAGGAGATGCAGTTTGTCCGACGCCAGAACAGGCAGAAGGTTTCCTCTCAATCTGCCGATTACCATCCGGGAGGGGGAGTCCGCAGACCAGACCTCAGGCACCACGCAAAACGTGAGTGCAGCCGGCGTGTACATTCACGCCGACGCTGAGCTTCAGGTAGGCTCTCAGATTGAATTCGAGATTACGCTTCCATCCGACATCATCGGAGGCAACAATGATGTGCGCGTGCGTTGCCAGGGACGCGTCGTGCGCAGAGAGCGTCCGCAGGGAGACAAGGGCGGCGTGGCCTGCGTGATCGACAACTACAAGTTCGTGCGTGGAGCGCAGCAGTGATTTTCTCGCGCGGGTGAAGAGCCTGCGCGATTTATTTTGCCCAGTCGTGAGACTGGAAAGAGAACGAGGTCGGCGACGAGTCGCCGCATAACCAATGCTTAAGATCATTCTGGCCGATAGCCAAGCTATATTTCGCGCCGGCGCCGCCAAGGTGCTGGCCGTCGAAGACGATTTCCGCATCGTCGCGCAATGCGAAAACACCGACCGCATGATGGTCGCGCTGGAGAGCTTCCGCGCCAACGTCCTCATCTTCTCCACCGCCATGCGCGTCGACATTCGCCAGCTCGTCGAAGCTGCGAAGAAGATCAAGACGCGCCTGATCATCGTCATCGAAAGCAGCGACAACAGCGCACAGTACCTGCAGCTCGGCATCAGCGGAGTTGTCTTCCGCAATGTCAGCGGTGCAGCGCTGGTCGAGTGCGTACGCAAAGTCTCGCGCGGCGAAAACTGGGTGCAGGATGCCGGAGCCGCCGCAGAAGCGACGGAGAATGATATCGTCGGAGCGCGCGTTCGCGATCGCCTCACTCCCAAAGAGCTGCGCATCGTCGCTCTCATCGTTCAAGGATTCAAGAACAAAGAAATCGCCACCCAACTTGGTACCACCGAGCAAGTGATCAAGAACTACCTGCGAAATGTCTACGACAAGATCGGTGTCTCAGATCGGCTTGAGCTCGCGTTGTTCACGATTCATCACCGCATCCTCAACGAAGCCGCAGCGGCGCTGGTAGGTACTGCAACGAATCAGATGAGCAATTGAGGAAGGCGGCACTCGGCATTCAGCACTCAGCAATCGGCTAAACCCAAAAACCGAACCCAGCCTTTTGGCTGGGTTTTGCTTGCAAAGTTAGATCCCTGCTTGGAAGAAATCGCGGTCCGATTGGCACACGATCAACGAGTGGCGCGGCATATGCGACACGCTTGCTTTAGCTGAATGCCGAATGCTGAGTGCTAACTGCCGCTTTTCTACTGCTTACTGCTCGTCTTCTTCACTTCCCCATCGCGCTCCTGATTCTTCAGCAGTTCGTTCACGATAGTCACCAGCTCCTCGGGATTGACTGGCTTTTCGAGGTAAAGATCGGCAAGAGGCTCGGCTGCCTGGAATGCTTCCGCTACGTAGCCGGAGACGACTACGACCGGCATGCTGGAATGGTCTTTCGCGGCTTGAACGACGGCACGTCCGTTCGCGTCACCTAAGCGCCAGTCAGTAACGACGGCATCGTAGGCGTTATGGCGCAACTTGTCGATAGCGTCGCGCGCCGAGGTGCAGGCGGTGACGGAGTGTCCTGCAGATTCGAGGATGGCGCACTTCAGAGTTACAACGTGGGGCTCATCATCCACACAGAGGATGTTTGCCATACGGGTCCTTATTCCGCGTATCGGCCGAAGGCAAAATGCGCCGTATAGCGCCGACTGCAGCTATTCTCAGGCACCGTAACGAATGTGTCAATTCGGGCTGCAGGAACCCAGCCGGACACCTCCATTCGGTATCTCAGGTAACCGCAGGGCTGTGCCATAATTCGCCCATTATCCCCGAGGTGTAAATGTCCATCGCTCTGGTAAGCGAACAGCTTAAGTTCATTCAATTCGACGTTTCCGACACCATCGCACGGATCACGCTGAATCATGCGCCCTACAACGTGCTCACCGTGCCCATGATGACCGAGATGGCGCAGTGCATTGAAAGCCTCAATGGCCGGAATGACATTAAAGCGATCGTAGTAGCCTCCTCGCAAAAGACATTTTCCGCTGGCATTTCCCTCGAAGACTCCAAGCCCGATCGCGTCTTCCAGACGCTCGAAGCCTTCAACCGCGTCTTCGCCGCCATTCGAGAGATCTCCAAGCCGCTGATCATGGTCGTGAATGGCCCAGCCATCGGAGCCGGCTCGGAACTGGTAGCGTTCGGCGATATGGTCATCGCCACTCCAAGTGCTAAGTTTGCCCAACCGGAAGTGAAGCTCGGAGTATTTCCGCCGTTCGCAGCCGTGATGCTTCCCCAGCTTATCGGTCCGAAGAAAACCTATGAATTGATTCTCACCGGGGAAGCTCTTAGCGCAGAAGAGGCATTACGACTCGGATTCGTAAACAAGGTCGTTCCCGAATCAGAACTTGATAGCGCCGTAAAAGCGATTCTGGCCAAGGTCGCGGAATTCAGCGGTCCAGTACTCGAAGTCACGAAAAAAGTGATCGGCAGCTCCATCGGCCTGCCGCTCGACGAGGCCATGAAGAAGTCGCAAAACATCTACCTGAACGAACTTATGAACCTGCAAGACGTTCAGGAAGGACTGCGCGCAGTGCTTGAGAAGAGAAAGCCGATCTGGAAAAACAAGTGAAGCAGCGCAGGATTTACATAAGCGCCAAGCGCGCGGCACCGACCAGTCCGGCGTCGCTTCCCAGCAGCGCGCGTGTGATAAGCGTGTGTTTACGCGCGGGCAGGCGTGGGTCGGGCTCGCTCGCGGCGTAGACGTAGGAGCGCTTCCGCAGATCGGCGAACATGGTGGGGGCGAAGGCTTCCCAACCGCTGGCTAATCCACCGCCGAGAACGTACATGGGCAAGTTCAGGGCGTTGATCATCGCACCTAGCACCATTCCCAAAGTGCGTCCTACAACTTCAAAGATCTCCTTTGCTGCCTCGTCGCCCTGCATGGCATATTGAAATACCACTTTGGAACTGAATTCGGGGTTTTCGCTCATCGCGCGCGCCAACTCGGGGGCTCTGCCTGTGGCGATGGCTTCGATGGCCATGCGTTTTACTGCCGTGGCCGAGGCATATTGCTCGACGCATCCGCGATTGCCGCAGCCGCACTGGATTCCGTCGGGAACGACCGTAATGTGACCGCATTCCCCAGCCATCCCAATGAGGCCATGCCAGATTTTGCCTTCAAGGACGATTCCCGCACCAACTCCTGTGCCGAGAGTGAACATGCACATCGAATCAACGTCGCGACCCGCGCCCATCCACTTTTCGCCCAAAGCGGCGACGTTGGCATCGTTTTCCAGCGTGACAGTTCCTTCGATTCGACGTTGAATCTCGTCCCGCACGGGATAGTTCGCCCAGTCAGGCAGATTGGGTGATTGCAGTACCGTGCCGGACTCCATATCGATGATGCCCGGCACGCCGATGCCGGTGCCCGCAAATTGGAGCCGTCCGTCGAACTTCTTGCGGAGCGCACGGATCGCGTCGCAAATGTCGCCGACGACGAGGTCGCGGCCGCGCTTTACTTCGGTGCTGGTGGTAATGAGTTCGAGTTGTTTGCCGTTGGCGTCGAGGGCAGCAATGCGCATGTTGGTGCCGCCGAGATCGACTCCGATGGCGAAACGTTTTGAATTATCGGCCATGGTTAAGAGTGCAATTGTACGGGAAAGAGTTTTTCACCATAGAGCCATAGAGGGCAGAGAGAACATCTTTGCGTGGCGGAAACGCAACTCACTTCTGGCACTTGGGACAGTAGTGTGTGCCGCGTCCACCGATAACGATGCGTTTGATCGGGGTACGGCAGACAAGGCACGGCTGGCCGCTGCGCATGTACACACGATGTTGAAGCTGGAAAAAGCCTTCTTCTCCCTCCGCGTTTACGTAATCAGAGACCGACGATCCCCCGAGCTTAATGGCTTCTTTCAGAACTTCCTTGACTGCCGCGTGGAGACGATCAAGCTCTACGCGCGTGAGTCTTCCAGCTTGCCGGCGCGGACGAATGCCCGCACGAAATAGTGACTCGTCAGCATAGATGTTTCCTACTCCATGGAGCAGTTTCTGATTCAGCAGAGCAGCTTTGATCGGCGTTTTGCGTCCGTGAAATAGTTTTGCAAACTCCTCCGCGCCGACGGTCAGCGGCTCGGTTCCAGGTCCAGCGAAGTCTGTTTCGGAGACGACGACGCTCAGGCGGCCAAAGCGTCGTGGATCGACAAAGCGTAGCTCGCGTCCGGAGGCGAGCGAGGCGACGGCGTGCGTGTGCTTCGGCGCCTCTTCTTTGGGAGAGGCAACGAGCATTCGCCCGGTCATTCCCAGGTGAACGATCCATTGTCTCTTCCCATTCCCGATGTGGGAGTGTGCTGGCTCGAGATCAAAGACAATGTGCTTGCCGACGCGGCAAACGCGAGCGATGCGGGATTGCACCAACGCCGAAACGATCTCCTGAGCCGAGGATTTCAGCGGCTCAGGATGCGTGCCCAGCCACACGGAATCGATCACATCGCCGCGCACGCGTTTATCCAATCCGCGCGCGATAGTTTCAACCTCCGGAAGCTCGGGCATTATTCAAGTTTACTGGATATAAATGCTTTCATTGGTATATCTACATGATATACTCCCGCCCGTGAATGCCACCGCTCTACAGGAAGAGCTTCGCCGCGTCTTGTTGGAGAGAATTCGCGCGAAAAAGCTCACGGGACTTGGGCTCGCGAAGCAAACTGAATTTGAGCAGGCGTACATATCGAACTTCCTGAACAGCAAGCGGTCACTCAGTCTCGAGGGCATGGACCGAATCTTGGCTGCCCAGAGTCTTTCGGTTTTCGATCTTCTGAATCGTGATGAGGTGAATCGGCGCGCGAGCAGCATTCCTGCGGGTGAAGGCAACTTCGAAAATGTGGTGCTAACGGACGCAGGAGTTGCAGCGACTCAGCTGGTCATTCAGCGTGATGCGATTCGCGACATTCTCAAATTCAAGAAATCATTTCTGAAGCGATTACGCCCTGCGCCGTCCAAAGGACGTGAAAGCTGGCAACGCTTCGTGCTCACAAAAATCGATGCGCACGAAGCCAGCAGCATGTACCCGCGTCTGTTGCCCGGAGCAACGGTACTCATCGATCGTCATTACAATCTGCTGCACCCCTACCGACGCAACGAAGCAAATATCTATGCGATCCGCAAGAATCGAGGCTGCACGATCAAATACGTTGAGCGTGACGGCGATCATCTTGTCCTGCGCCCGCATAACCAGCTACACCCGGTGAGCGTTCTGCCGCTTGATGGACACGATCCTGCAGAAATGATCGTCGGGCGGGTTTGTCATGTCGCCATCGAGACCTGAAACCAGTGGTTCGACAGTTACCTGCGAATTGCGCGACGCTAAGCCGTCTTATCAAAACCCGCGTGGCTTCTCATTCGCCACGCCAAAGCTCCGCTCGAGCGCCATACCCACACGTACGATTGTGCCTTCGTCAAACAATCGGCCGATAAGTGTTACTCCATGCGGCACGCGTCGTGGAGGCGAGAACTTCGGCAAAGGGTGCGCCGGATCGGGAGCCCAATCGCTGCGCGCCTCAGAGACTTCGACGAAGCCGGCACGGAACGTGAGTGACGGATGGCCGGTGAAATTCGTGATTGTGAGCATCTCATCGCGCAGCGATGGGACTAGAAGAAGATCGACTTGTGACATCACGCGTGTCATCTCACGCGCGACCTTGCGGCGGAATCGGTCGGTCTGAACGAAATCGACTGCCGACAAGAATCGTGACTGGCGAAAAATATTCGGCCATGCATCGGGAACCTGCATTTTGAGTTCATCCACTTTGTGACTCAACGTGAGGTCTTCAAACGATGCTGCTGCTTCGGCGAACAACACAAGATCAAGTGAATCATAGGGCCAGTCAGGAATGGAGACTTCTACAGGCACCATCCCGACTTTCTTCACCGTTTCCAAGGCTGCACGGTCCACGTCTGTAGCCGGCGTCTCAGTCATCCATTTTGGAAAATAGCCCACCCGCAAACCCGTCACGGACGCGTGCGCGTCAAAGTCCAGTTTGCTGGGAACACTGGAGAGATCTCCCGAATCGGGACCGGAGATGGTGTGCAGCACCAGCATCGTGTCTTCCACATATCGCGCCATAGGGCCCAGCTTGTCGAGCGACCAGCAGAGCGTCATCGCTCCAGTGCGTGGCACTCGACCGTAGGTGGGGCGAAGTCCGGTGATCCCGCAGCGCATGCTGGGAGAAACGATGCTGCCTCCGGTTTCGCTACCGATCGCAAACGCCACGAGTCCTGCAGAGGTCGCCGCTCCTGGCCCGGCGCTTGAACCCGATGAACCTTCTTCAAGCAGCCACGGATTCATCGTCTGGCCGCCGAACCAGATGTCGTTCAACGCCAAGGCCCCCAAACTCAGCTTTGCTACCAGAACCGCGCCAGCGTCGCTAAGTCGCTTCACCACCGCAGCATCGGTTTGTGGAACTCGGTCCCGAAAAGGTTCTGCTCCGTAGGTAGTTGGGATGCCGGTTGTATCGACCAGGTCCTTTGCCCCCCAGGGAATTCCGTGCAGAGGCCCGCGATATTTGCCTGCTGCAATCTCGGCATCGGCTCTCCGCGCCTGTTCAAGGGCCAAATCGGACGTCAGCGTAATGACGCAGCGCAGCTTAGGATCGAACTTCTTCAGGCGATCGAGGTAGATCTGCGTGAGCCGCTGCGACGTGAGCCGGCGTTTCTCAATCCAGCGCGCGAGGCGAGTCACCGGGGCGAAAGCGATGTCTTCATCTGTCGTGGGCAGTGGTCCAGGATCGGGACGGCTCCAGACGAACCGGTCTTGTTGCGGCCCGGCATGCTCTCCGGGCAAAATCGGATTCCAATTCGAGTACGGGGCGACCGTCGGCTCCAGGTCGACTTTTCGCGGCCCGGTTCGGCGCTCGTAACTCGGCGCCATCGCGCTGCGCCAGTCGCCTGCAGCTTCGGCGCGCTCTGCAGGAGTCAACTGCACTTGAACCAGCTTTTCCGCTTCCGCAAAAGTGATGGGCGAGACCTCCGGACCGACTTGCGGTGCCGTTCCAAATGCAGGCGGCGCGCCGGGCGGCTGGTCGGGTGTCTGTTGCGATTGCGCCTGTGCTCCCACCGCCGCAGCCAAAATACCGAGTGACGTTCGCGATATGAATCCTCTTCGGTCCACGAGTGCTCCTTTGATAGAACGCACGTTTGTAGCACATCGGGACGAATGTGGCAGCACAGGTGTGCACACAGGAGAAACTAGGACTGGGTTCGGGAAATTCGGCGAGTGGAGAGAGCACTTCAGGCTTCCATACCGTGAGATAATCACCAGCGCATGACAGCGATCCTCGATCCGTTCGGCCCAGGAAACGTCGTAATTGTCACGTTGAATATGCCGCGGGAAAAATTCTGGGGGAGCATCCTCGCCCTTACTCCCGCAGGCGCGAGCCTACGCGGGATCGATCTGAATTCACTCGACGATTTCGCCCGGCAAATTCGTGCAGGAGACGAAGTTCATGCCAATGTCGTCTTCTTTCCGATGCACCGTATCGAACGAATGGAGAGCGATGCGAGAAACGGCGAAATTCCATCGCTGCAGGAGCGCTTCGAGAGCAAAGCCGGTCGATCTCTCGCTTCGTTGCATCGTCTCGACTGAGTAGAAGCTTTAAATCCAGCTTTCCCGGTGTGCTCGCTTTAGATTTCAGCTAAATCACTGCTGCCAGTCCCAATGTCAAGACCAGTGCAACCACGGAGATGATGGTCTCGCATATGGACCAGCTCTTCATCGTTTGGGCGACGCTCATGTTGAAGTACTCCTTCACGAGCCAAAATCCGCCGTCGTTTACGTGAGAGAAGATCAGCGAACCTGCTCCGGTTGCGATCGTGAGCAGTTCGGGCCGCACTCCCGTGTGGAGGGCGATGGGTGCGATGATCGCGGCTGCCATTGACATCGCGACGGTCGCTGATCCCGTCGCCAGCCGTACCAACGCGGCGACCAGCCATGCAGAGAAAAGAATCGAGATGTGCGCGCGCAAGGCAAGGTCGACGATCGCCTGCGAAGTTCCGCTGTCCTGAAGAATGCGTCCCAGACCTCCGCCTGCACCAACCAGGAGCGTAATGGTGGCAGTCGGAGCCAAGCACTCATTGGTAAATTTCAAAATTGCCTGCGGCGAGAACCCGCGCATCGTTCCCAATGTGACAAAGCTGACGATGGTTGTGATGAGCAGAGCCATGTCGGCTCCGCCAACCATGTGCACCACCTCATTAAGCTTGGAGTGCGGAGTGAACAAGATGTCTGCCCAACTCCCAATCAGCATCAGCACGATGGGAAGCAGAATTGTGCCCACGGTAATTCCGAAGCTGGGAAGATCAGTTTTGGGATTGTCGTCGAGGAATTGCTCGGCAATCGGGTTGTAATCCTCCAGCCGAATGCGCGGAGCGATTAACTTCGCGTACAAAGGGCCAGCAATGATCGCGGTAGGGATGCCAATCACCAACGCATAAAAGATCGTGCGACCGATATCGGCGTTGTAAGTCGTTACGGCCAGCATAGCTGCCGGGTGCGGTGGCACCAGGCCGTGCACCACGGACAATCCAGTGACCATAGGCAGACCAATCATGACCAGCGAAGTTCCCGTTCTTCGGGCGACATTGAACGCAATAGGAATGAGCAGCACGAATCCCACTTCGAAGAACACCGGCAAGCCGACGATCAATCCGATCATGACCATCGCCCAGGGGACGCGCTTTTCGCCGAAAACTCTGATCATGGTTTGAGCGATGCGGTCCGCGCCACCGGACTCGGCCATCATCTTTCCGATCATCGTGCCTAGAGCGACGATGATTGCGATGTGTCCGAGAATTCCACCCACACCATTCTCAAAGGACTTAACCAGCGTTTGCAGCGGCATTCCGCTCGCGCCCGCGAGCGCGAGAGAAATGCTCATGAGCGCGATGAAAGGATTAATTTTGAAGCGCGCGATAAGGACAATCAGAGCGATGATCGCGACAAGCGCAAGGACCAGCAGATAGGCGCCGTGGTGGTTGGTCATAGAAAATTGCGAAGCTTCATATTCGCTTCATGTATCGGCAGGGCACTTTCAATTCTGGCCTGCGCTGCTGCGGGGTAAGAATTGACCTGCGCGCTGTCCCGTGGCATTCCCATTCTGGTAAGACAGAACGCCATTGACCCACACAGCTTCTATGCCTGCAGCAGGCCTCACCGGATCGGAGAAGGTGGCTGTATCCCGCACAGTGTCAGGATCGAACAACACAAGATCGGCGCAGAAGCCCTCGTGAATGCGGCCGCGGTCTTTGAATCCGAAGCGCTCTGCAGGGAGACTGGTCATTTTGCGCACAGCTTCGGTGAGCGGGAACAATTTCTCTTCGCGGGCAAACTTCCCCAGCACGCGAGGAAACGTGCCCCACAGACGCGGATGTGGTCGGGGGTCACTGGGGAGTCCGTCAGAGCCGATCATCGTTGCGGGGTGGCGCAGGATGCTGCGCATATCGTTCTCTGCAATGCAGTGATACACGGCTCCGGCAGGTTGGAGACGGTGAGCGGCTTCCAGTTGAGTGACGTTCCACTGCTGCGCAATGTTGTCGAGATTCTTTCCTGCCATCTCAGGACACGGATCCGACCAGGTAATTGTGATCTTCACACGCTCATCGACCTGACGCAGGTCAAGTGTGCTCGAGCTGGCAGTATACGGATAACAATCGCACGCGATCGGCTGTTGCGCTCGCGCACTATCAAGTGCAGCAAGTAGTTCGGAGCTTCGGCTCCAATTATCGATGCCCGCGCATTTGAGATGAGACACGACGACGGGGGCACCGACTTCCTTGCCGATCGTGCGTGCTTCATCAAAGGCGGAGAGCACCTCGTTACTTTCGCTGCGTAGATGTGTAGCGTAAATTGCGCTCGCACCTGTGAGACTTTCCGCCAGCTGAATTACTTCTTCCGTCGAAGCCGAATTAGCCGAGAGATAAGCCAACCCTGTGCTCAGGCCAAGCGCGCCGTTGTCGAGCGCCTCGCTAAGCTGCTTTTTCATGTCCACGATCTCGTCAGCGCTGGCAACGCGATCAAGACGATCAAGATGGTTATTGCGGAGCGTGGTATGACCAACCAAGGCAGCGACATTCACCGCCGGTCTGACCAATTCAATTGCTTCCACATAGTCGCGAAACTTGGGATAACGAAATTCGCTTGCTTGTCCCAACAGGTTCATTGGATCGGGCAAAGCGTGCTTGACCGTAGCTGGTCCGGCACTGATTCCGCAGTTGCCGACTATCACGGTAGTTACACCCTGCGAAAGTTTAGGAAGCATCTGCGGGCTGCGAAGAAGATAGAGATCATCGTGTGTATGCACGTCGATGAAGCCCGGTGCCAACGCGAGCCCGCACGCATCGATGACGCCTCTTGCTGCGCACGAAACCTTGCCAACTGCTTCGATCTTGCCCGCTCGGACGCCGACTCTTCCGTGGTAAGGCTCTAAGCCGCTTCCATCAAAAATGTTGACGTTTTCGATCAACAGATCGCAGTCCATGAATGTTGAACTGCAACGATATCACCGCAGTGAGGAGAGGAAAACTTTCGCACGCTTGCTTGGCGTCAGCGGTTCATATTGGTCGCACGACGATACTTTCCGTGCAGCCAGATGAGAATGCCTATCGCGGCTACCTCGAGGGGACCAGATTTGAGGTACACGGCCGTGAATCCCTGAGCAATATCATGAGCAACATAGGTCCCGTGATACACAGCCCAGCCTACGCCTGCGGCTGAGATCAACGGACCGACTTGCTCTTCAAGGTGGGCTTTCATGGGATAGAACCAGCCGACAGAATTGTATGTGTTGCGGCTCCGCGCACAAGATTACGTAGGTCACATCTTCGCCCCACCGCGTATAATCGGCTCTTTTCTCCTCATCATGCTGCGTCCGCAAGTTAAAGAATTTGAAGAACTCTCGCGCACTGCGACCCTGGTTCCTGTCGTCAAGACGATCATGGCCGATCTGCTCACGCCGGTTTCAGCCTTTCTAAGCATCGCGCGCGGCGAGCCAGAGGCTTTTCTTTTGGAATCGGTAGAAGGAGGTGAGCGCATTGGACGCTACACCTTTCTCGGAGTGCGTCCTTACATGGTGCTTGAAGCCCGCGGCGAGCAAATCAGCATCCGCAAAGGCCGAAATATTGAACGAAGCAGAGGCAAGGTGTTTGAAACGATTTCGAGGCTTCTGCGAGAACAGCGCGTCGCGACAATTCCGGATCTGCCACCATTTAGCTGCGGAGCAGTGGGATTTATAGCGTACGACTCTGTTCGACAACTCGAAAAACTGCCTGACAAAGCGCGCGACGATCTGAAAGCGCCAGACTGCTTTCTCATGTTCTTCGATCGCGTGCTGGCGTTCGATCATCTGCGCAAGCAGATTCACATCATCGCGATTGCCGAAGTTGCAAGCGGCTCGCCGAAGCAGGCATACGAGAAGGCGCAGCGCGATATTACAGCCCTGGAGCGAAAGCTCGCGCGGGGTATTAGCTCAGGAAACCGTGCTCGACCGCGCAAGGAAGACTACAAACTCAAGGAAACCACCGGCCGCGCAGCGTTTCTAAAAAGCATTCTCAAGGCCAAGGAATACATTCGTGCCGGAGATGCTTTTCAGATCGTCCTTTCACAGAGGATGGAGCTAGAGCCTGGCGTGCCTGCGTTCGAGATCTATCGCGCGTTGCGCATGATCAATCCATCTCCCTATCTCTATTTTCTCCAGAGTCGCAAATTCCAGGTTCTTGGGTCCTCGCCTGAGATGCTGGTTCGCGTTACCGGACGCAAACTGGAATATCGTCCCATTGCGGGAACGCGTCCGCGGAGTCCCGATCCGGAAGAAGATCGCCGCTTGGAGCAGGAGCTGCGCGAAGACGAGAAGGAGCGGGCAGAACACGTGATGCTCGTCGACCTCGGGCGCAACGACTTGGGCCGAGTAAGCGAATACGGCACTGTCCAAGTGAAGGACTTCATGTTTGTTGAGCGATATTCGCACGTGATGCACCTGGTCTCGGCCATTGAGAGTAAGCTGCGACCCGAGTGCCACGCCATTGACGCATTTGCAGCTGCATTTCCGGCAGGAACCTTGAGTGGAGCGCCGAAGGTGCGCGCGATGGAGATCATCGAAGAACTCGAGCCGGTGCGCCGAGGCATCTATGGCGGCGCCGTTCTCTATGCCGATTTTGCCGGCAATCTCGATTCCTGCATTGCGATTCGCACCATGTGGGTGCAGGGCAGACGAGCCTATCTTCAAGCCGGCGCCGGTATCGTCGCCGACTCCGTTCCCGAAACGGAATACCAGGAGTGCCTGAACAAAGCCAAGGCTTTGCTGCGCGCTGTGGGAATGGCGAGAAATTACGAGTAGCTTTCTAAGCTGCTAAGCTTAGAACAGAAATGCAATGGACTTAGGCGATTAGGCTCAGCAGCTTAGAAGCTTAGCAGCATTATTTATGGTTTTCGTTCTCGACAACTACGACTCCTTCACCTTCAATCTCGTACAGTACATCGGGGAGACGGGAGAGGAGGTGCAGGTTCGCCGCAACGACCAGGTTACGGTTGATGAAATACAGCAGCTGCAGCCGCGCAAGATCGTCATCTCTCCTGGTCCGTGCACACCGAATGAGGCGGGTATAACCGTCGAACTAATTCAAAAGCTTGCTGGGAAGGTTCCCATTCTGGGAGTCTGTCTTGGGCATCAGGCAATTGGCGCTGCTTTCGGTGGGAAAGTGATCCGCTCGGACCGCATCATGCATGGGAAAACCAGCATGGTGGAGCATGATGGTCGCACGATATTCAAAGGGTTGGACTCTCCGATGGTTGCGAATCGCTATCACTCACTCATCGTGGAAGAGAAGAGCCTTCCAAACGAACTCGAGATATCCGCGCGCAGTGAAGAGAACGGTAAGACGGTTATCATGGGCTTACGTCATCGCGAACTGCCGGTGGAAGGCGTGCAGTTCCATCCGGAAAGCGTACTCACACCGAACGGGCCCAAGCTCATTCGAAACTTCCTTCAATAAGCTCTCCGTCCTTGGACATTTCTTCTCTCCATCTTCCGATTCCGCGACTCGGCGAAGTAATTCGCGAGCGGAAGCTCTCTCCTGTCGAACTTCTGCAAGCGCATTATCAGCAGATTGAACGGCTGAATCCGAAGTTGAATGCGTTTATCGAACTCCGGCAAGAGGCGGCCATTGTCGAGGCGCAAGCTGCCGAAGAGGCCGTAAGCCGCAATGCGAAACTCGGACCTTTGCACGGGATTCCTATTAGCATCAAAAGCTCAATAGCCGTTGCCGGCTTGAAATTTGAATGCGGCAGCCCAACACGCAAAGGGATAGTTGCCAGCGAAGATGCTGTCCTGGTGCAGCGGCTTAAGCAGGCCGGGGCAATCATTTTGGGAAACACCAATGTGCCCGAA
>CAYZHX010000007.1:0-50354 GCA_964476905.1 uncultured Terriglobales bacterium | reverse complement strand
CATGCTGACTACGATGCGAGTTCTTGCGTCTCGATTCCTGGGGCTATTTCGCCGGGACCATTTCGATCATGCAATGGATGAGGAGTTCCAGTCCCATTTTGAAATGCTGGTGGATCGCTTCGTTAGTCAGGGCATGACCAGAGACGAGGCTCTGATCGCAGCGAAGCGTCAGTTCGGAGGCGTTACGCAAATCAAAGAAGAGCTTCGGGAGCGTTCGAGCCTCGCCTTTGTCGAGTCGTTGTGGGCAGATGCACGATACGCGGTTCGGCAAATGCGAAAGTCTCCTGCTTTCGCGGCCACCGCTGTCCTGACGCTCGCGCTCGGCATCGGAGCCAACACGGCGATCTTCACACTGATCGATGCGCTGATGTTGCGCATGGTGCCGGTCGAACGGCCGCAGGAGCTTTACCAGGTGCAGTGGCTGCGCCCGCAAGGCGGACAGCCCGCTACTTCGCTGACGAACGCACTTTGGGAAAACTTGCGCGCGCGGCAAGACGTCTTTTCGCAGGTCGCGTCGTGGGGACAAGATGAATTCAACCTCGCGCCGGGGGGTGCTGTCCAGCACGCGAATGGTGTCTGGGTCAGCGGTGAATACTTTGCCATGCTGGGAGTCGCGCCCGAAGTGGGGAGACTCATTACAACGGCAGACGACCAGCCTGGCTGCGCCGGCGTGGTCGTCCTGAGCTATGACTTCTGGCAGCGGCACTATGGCGGCGCGCTCGCGGCGGTTGGGAGTACCCTCGCGCTGAATGGACATCCGTTCACAATCATCGGTGTGTCTACGCCTGGATTTTATGGGCTGAACGTTGGCAGCAAGTTCGAAGTCGCAGCGCCGAATTGCTCGACGCGGCTGCTCGATGGCGACCGACCCCGACTTGCCGAGCGCTCATATTGGTGGCTGAGAGTTGTTGGACGCATCAAGCCGGGAGTGACGCCGCAGCAGTTGAGCGCGCGGTTGGCAGCGGTCTCGCCCCAGGTGTGGGAGGCCGCGCTGCCGCAGGATTGGGACAAAGACGGGCAGAACAACTTTCGTCATCGCACGTTTTTCGCGGTCCCTGCTGCAACTGGGCTGAGTGATCTGCGACAGGATTTCGGCCAACCGCTGGCGGTGCTGATGGTGGTGGTCGCGGTCGTGCTCTTGATCGCGTGCGCGAATGTCGCGGCGCTAATGCTGGCGCGCGCGACGGCGCAGCAGCGCGAGATCGCCGTGCGGATGGCGCTCGGTGCGAGCCGGCTGCGGCTGATTCGCTATCTGCTGACGCACGCGATGTTGCTCTCGGCGGCCGGGGCCGTTGCCGGATTACTGATCGCAAAATGGGGAACGACAATGCTCGTCACGACATTGACAACGCGCGGCCGCACGGTCTTCCTCAATCTTTCGCTCGATTGGCGTGTGCTGGCATTCACCAGCAGCATCGCGGTCGCCACAGCAATTCTGTTCGGCATTCTGCCGGCATTTCGGTTGACTCAATTGCCGCTGACGGCGGCGATGCATGGCGCGACCGCCGCGCGGACGGAGCGTATCTCGCCCCTACGACGATGGATTGCGGCGGCGCAGATCGCACTCTGCCTCGTGCTGCTCGTCACCGCCGGGCTATTTCTGCGCAGCTTCGCGAAACTGGTACAACTCAATCCCGGTTTCGATCGACACAACGTGCTGCTTGGCAACGTCGACCTGCGATCCACCAATTTGAAGTCTGACCAGTACATCGCGACATTTGACGCGATCCAGGACCGCCTGCGTGCACTCCCCGGTGTAGCCGGGGTGTCGCGCTCGCGCATGACTCCGCTGCAAGGCGGCAACTGGGACACCCTCGTCTTCGCTGACAGCGACGCGGGCACGAAAGCAAATGACGACACGTTCCTCAATGCCGTGACGCCCGGCTACTTCGCCATCCTGCGGACGCCGCTGCTCTCGGGTCGTGACTTCAGCGCACAAGACCGAGCGGGCGCGCAACAGGTCGCGATCGTGAACCAGACGTTCGCCCAGCAGTCGTTTCCCGGGCAGGACCCAATTGGTCACATCCTGCGCATCTCTCAGCACGACGGCACCAAGGGCCCGCCGATCCAGGTCATCGGTGTCTGTGCCGACGCGAAATACGACGACCTGCGCGAGCCGATGAAGCCGACTGTCTATCTGTCCGTCGCGCAGCTCACCGCGCAGCAGAGCACGAAGAACACTTTCGAGCTGCGCTCTACGCTACCGCTCGCGACCATGCGCGGCGCAATCGAAGCCGCGGTTGGCAGCGTGAGCCGTGAAGTTCCGCTCGAGTTCTACACGCTGGCCGAGCAAGTGGACGATACGCTGGTACAGGAGCGCCTGCTCGCGATGCTCTCCGGCTTTTTCGGCGCCGTCGCGCTGCTGCTGGCGATGATTGGACTGTACGGTGTGCTCAGCTATCTGGTCACGCAGCGGCAAACTGAATTTGGCATCCGAATGGCGCTTGGCGCGAAGCCGAGTTCGATCTTGCGGCTGGTGATGAGCGAGACCTCTGCTGTCCTGACCGGCGGGATTATCGTCGGCGTTGTCCTGTCGCTTGCAACTGTGCAACTTCTGCAGAACATGCTGTTTGGTCTCTCGGCGCATGATGCCACGACGATGTTGATAGCAATCGGCGTACTCGCAGCGGTCGGACTCCTCGCAGGATTTCTGCCTGCACGCAGAGCGACGTGCATAGATCCGATGGTGGCGCTGCGCTACGAATAGGTAAACAGATGCAAGCGAAGCTAATCTCATGCTGACTCCGATACGAGTTCTTGCGTCTCGATTCTTCGGGCTATTTCGGCGGAACCACTTCGATCATGCGATGGATGAGGAGTTCCAGTCCCATCTTGAAATGCTGGTGGATCGCTTCGTGACTCAAGGCATGACAAGAGACGAAGCTCTGATTGCAGCGAAGCGCCAGTTCGGAGGCATCACGCAGATACAAGAGGAGCTTCGAGAAACTTCGAGCCTCGCCTTCGTCGAGTCGTTGTGGGCAGATGCACGCTACGCGCTTCGGCAGATGAGGAAGTCGCCGGCTTTTACGGCGACCGCTGTCCTCACGCTGGCGCTCGGCATCGGGGCCAACACCGCCATCTACAGCTTCATGGAATCGATCCTGTTGCGCTCGCTACCGGTCTCCGACCCCGAATCGCTGGTGGTTTTGAACTGGCATAGCCGGCCCCCGTATGACGGCAGCAAGCACTGGGTGCACGTGATGCACGGGGTACAAGGCATCGCCTGGAAGGGCGACAACGGCTCGATGGTCAGCGGAATGTTCCCGTACAGGGCGTTCGAAACGCTTCGCGAGGACAATCCTGTTTTCTCAACGCTCTTCGGGTACTTCAACGCCCGCAATCGCAACCTGACCGTGCGCGGGCAGGCCACGAGCGTCAACCTGGAGTATGTCACCGGAGAGTATTTTCGCGGTCTCGCAGTGTCGCCGGCCGCTGGACGTCTGATCGACTCCGAAGATGATCGTGCAGGCGCGGGGCCGGTCGCAGTAATCAGTTTTGTTGCGAGCGAAAATTGCTTTGGTGGACCAGCGAATGCGATCGGACAATCGATTCTCGTCGATAACGTTCCGTTCATGGTGATCGGCGTCGCGCCTCCGGAATTTTTCGGAGTCGATCCTGCGATTTCGCCGGACCTCTACGTTCCGTTGCACACCAATCTGCTCGTGGACGGCGCCGCAGCAACTCTTATGTATAGCGACGAAAACTTCTACTGGATCGAAATGATGGGCCGCCTGCGTCCGGGGGTAACGATGGCACAGGCGCAGGCGGTGCTGGCTCCGCGTTTCCATCGATGGGTTGCAACCACGGCGACGACCGACGGTGAGCGCGCCAACCTGCCCGGGCTCACGCTGAATCCCGGCGCCGCTGGTTTGGGTAGCTTGCGCCGCAGATATTCCAAGCCTCTGTATCTTCTGCTGATGATAGTGGGATTGATCCTAGTGATCGCGTGCGCGAACATCGCCAACCTGCTGCTGGCACGGGCCGCCGCGCGACGTCCCGAAATGGCTGTCCGCCTCAGCCTCGGAGCGAGACGTTTCCGCGTCGTTCGGCAATTGCTTACCGAGAGCGTGATGCTCGCGTCGCTCGGCGGAGCATTAGCCGTCTTGCTTGCGATCTGGGGCGTGCGATGGCTGACGTTTCTGCTCTCGAAAGGGCAGGAGAACTTTACGCTGCACGCGCAATTGAACTGGAACGTGCTCGGCGTGACTGCGGCGCTCTCAGTGATTTGCGGCCTGTTGTTTGGGCTCGCTCCGGCGATTCAGTCCACCCGTCCGGACGTGATGCCCGCGCTAAAGAACGGTCTGGGAGGCGGGCCGCGTCATGGCACGCAGCACCTTCTGGTCGTCGCCCAGATCGCGCTTTCTTTTCTGCTACTGTTCGCGGCGGGTCTGTTTCTCCAGACACTCAACAAGCTGCACTCCGTCCAACTGGGATATACACGCGAAAACATCCTTCTGTTCTCGTTGAATGCGCGCCAGGCCCAGCATCGCGACCCAGAGATCACCACTTTTTACGCGGAGTTGCGCAACCGCTTCGAATCGATTCCCGGAGTGAGCAGCGCGACGTTTTCGCAATCCTCGATCGTCAGCGCCGGCCATGCCGGGACAACATACAGGGGGCCAATCAAGATCGGCGATGTCACCGTCCAAGGCGCTGGCGTCATGGTCGTGGGACCATGTTTCCTCACAACCATGCAGATTCCCATTTTGGAAGGACGCGAGATTGACGACCACGACCAACCAGGCTCCACGCCGGTTGCAGTGATCAGCGAACGCATGGCGCGGACCTATTTCGGGAACGAGAGTCCGATAGGCCGGCTCATCACATTCGTGGATCAGAAGCGCGATCTCGAAATCGTTGGCGTTTCGGCAAACGTGCGCTACGGTGATCTGAAAGACGACGACAGTTCAATGACAGTCTTCGCAGCGCTCGGCCAGACTTCTCCGGACCGAGTGACCTACGCGCTGCGCACTGCAGGTGATCCGCTGAGCTATGTCAGCAGCGTGCACGAGATCCTGCGCGAGGCAGATTCACGCATACCGGTCACAAACGTGATCACACAGGCTGCGGAAATCGATCGGACAATCAGCCAGGAAGTCATGTTCACAAAACTATGCTCAGCTTTCGCGGTTCTCGCTCTGCTGATCGCGTGCGTGGGACTCTACGGGACGATGTCGTACAACGTCGCGCGGCAGGCCGGCGAGATTGGAATCCGCATCGCCATGGGCGCGCAACGCAGCGCCGTACTATGGATGGTTCTGCGCCACGTTCTACTACTCGCAGCGGCGGGACTCGCGATCAGCGTGCCTGCCGCACTGAGCACATCCCGGCTCGTCAAATCATTCCTGTTCGAGACCCAACCGAATGATCCGCGAGCCCTGGCTCTAGCTGGTATCGTCCTCCTAATCGCCGCGATTCTCGCAGGTTATGCACCGGCATGGAGGGCGTCCCGAATCGATCCACTATCGGCTCTGCGGAACGAGTAAGACATCGTCCTCCGTACCGGAACCAACAATGAAAATGTCCGCCTCTGCGGATGGGCGGTACTGACCTGAACCGATGATTGGATCCTTTCTCCTTGACCTCTGCGACAACTTCCTTTGAAATCGTGGGTTCCCGTATTCACATCTCTGCCCGGAGCCTGCTCTGCCCAGCCAACTTTTCGCTAAGAAATCCATCGATAAGCTCATCGCTAATTCCGAGGAGCCGGAGCATCGGCTAAAGAAAACTCTCGGCCCGTGGTCGCTTACTGCTCTTGGCATTGGCGCGATCATTGGCTCTGGAATTTTCGTTCTGACTGGCACTGCCGCTGCAGGAGAACACTTCGAGGTCCCGTCGATCTTTAAGGCGCAGGTGCTCGACTTATTTCTCAATCTCATTCAGCACGGAACGACGTCGGGCGCTATCATGCACGGACGACCTCCCGCCGGGCCCGCAATCGCGATTTCATTCATTCTCGTCGCGATCGCGTGCAGCTTTGCCGGACTCTGCTACGCCGAACTTGCATCGATGATTCCCATTGCGGGAAGCGCATACACGTACTCATACGCCACGCTGGGCGAAATCTTTGCCTGGGTGATTGGCTGGGATTTGATTCTTGAGTACGCGGTCAGCAATGTAGCCGTGGCGATTGGGTTCGGCGGTTACTTCAAATCACAGCTCGCGCAATTTCACATCCTGATTCCTGACAAATGGTCGAATCCCGTGTGGCAGGGCGGCCAGTGGACTGGCTCTTACTTTAACTTTCCCGCATTTCTGATCGTATTTGTGTTGACGGTACTGCTGGTGCGCGGCGTGCGCGAATCCGCCGAAGCTAACAATGTGATGGTCGTCATAAAAATCGGGGCGATTCTCACGTTTCTCGTAGTGGGTGGGATGCTGGCGAGTCCGGCGAATCTGCATCCGTTTGCGCCTGCGGGATTCAGCGGCATTCTCGCTGGCGGCGCAATTATCTTCTTCACCTACATCGGCTTTGATTCCGTTTCGACCGCGGCCGAAGAAGCTAAAAATCCTCAGCGCGACATTCCTTTTGGCATTATCGCGTCGCTCATCGTTTGCACCGTTCTTTACGTCGGAGTCGCGCTGGTCCTGCTGGCGATGATGAAGTACACGACGTTCCTTTCTGGAGATGCAGCCATGGCGCCCGTCGCCTATGCGCTACAGCGCCTCGGAGCCAAGCCGGCTTTTCAAGCAGTGATCATCATCGGTGCGTTGATGGGAATGATCTCGTCCCTTCTGGTGTTCCAATATGGGCAGACGCGAATCTGGTTCGCCATGTCGCGCGATGGGTTGTTGCCGCGAATTTTCTCCGCCGTTCATCCGAAATTCAAGACACCGCACTGGTCGAGCTGGATCGCCGGAGCGGCGGTTGGAATTCCTGCCGGTTTGGTAGACATCGGCGACGCGGCTGACCTTTCGAACATCGGCACCCTTTTTGCGTTCGTGCTCGTTTCTCTCGGCGTGATCATTCTGCGCCGCACTCAGCCGGAGCGCCCGCGCGGCTTCCGCGTACCTCTTGTTCCTCTATTCCCACTGATCTCTGTTGTCCTTTGCGTATCGCTGATGAGCGGTTTGTTGCTGATCACCTGGGTGAGGTTTTTCGTGTGGTTGTTTATCGGATTGGCTATTTACTTTTTTTACAGCCGCAATCACAGCGAATTCGCTCAGACCGCGTTGGTCGGTCGATAGTGTCGCAAACTGCGCGGCACTATCGCGTCGCTTCAGTGTTGCACCAGCAAGCCCACAATCGACGCCGACATTAAGTTCGCCATCGTGCCTGCGAGCATCGCGCGAAATCCAAGCTTTGCCAACTCGGAACGCTTATTCGGAGCTAGCGCTCCAATGCCGCCGATTTGGATGCCGATCGAAGAGAAGTTCGCGAAACCGCACAGCGCGAACGTCGCGATCGTGACTGAACGCGGATCGAGCGCCGCTTTTGCCGCGCCGAGCGCCTGATATGCAACCAGTTCGTTGATCACCATGCGCGTGCCCAGCAGGTTGCCAACTGAGATCGCGTCGTGCCACGGAATACCGATCGCGTAAGCGACTGGTGCAAAGATGTGTCCAAGCAGGGTTTCGAGACTTATGGGAAAGAAGGCCGCGTGGCTATGGATACCGCCGAAGATCCCGTTAATAAGGGCGATGAGCGCCAGAAACGAGATCAGCATGATCGCGACATTGAACGCGAGTTGACCGCCATCGATGGTTCCGCGCGCGATTGCTCCGAGGATGTTGTCGTCTTTGTGCATGCCTTCTTCCGACATCTCAACTTTGCCTTGCGTCTTCGGGGTTTCCGTTTCGGGAACCAGGAGCTTGGCCATCAGGATCGTTCCGGGAGCGGTCATGATCACCGCGGCGAGCAGATGCTTGGCTTCCACTCCGAAGGCGATGTAGGCAGCCATGATTCCGCCGGATACATGCGCCATGCCGGCGGTCATGATGGTCATCAGCTCCGAGCGCGTGCACTCCGGCAGGAATGGACGAATCGTGAGCGGGGCTTCGGTCTGGCCCATGAAGATCGAGGCCGCGACATTCAGTGATTCAACTCCGCTCACGCCCATTGTTAGTTTCATCAGCCATGCAAAGAAGCGGATAATCAGCTGCATGATGCCGAGGTAGTAAAGCAATGCGAAGAATGCGGAGATAAAGATGATCGTCGGCAGAACTTGAAAAGCGAAGACGAAGCCAACCGGCGGAGCAGGCTTGCCCAATGCTCCAAACACGAACTCAGCGCCGGCTGCAGAGTATCCGAGCAGCTTGGTGACGCCGTCCCCGGCGGCGCTCATGATGCGCTGCCCAAACGTCCATCGAAGAACGATCACTGCGAAAAGAAGCTGAAGGCCGAGCCCCCAGGCGACGGTGCGCAGACGAACCGCTTTCCGGTTTGTAGAAAAGAGGTATGCGAGTCCGACAATGCCGACGATGCCAATCAGCCCGGTGAGTCTAATCATTCCCTTACCTTGGAAAGGCGAACACGAAGGTCACAAAGGCAACCCAGAGAGGTCACAAAGACTTCTCCGTGACCTCCTGTGTTTACCCTCGTGACCTTCGTGTTCGCTCTTGGTTTCATGTTTTCTTTCCTTCGATAACACGCCGAATCAACTTAGCCCGCGGCGCGCTCTTCTCAATCCCAACCTGGTAAGCCGAGTGAATCAACGATTCAGCCTCGGCGAGACGCGCATCGGAGTTGTAGTACAGCGTACAAATCGGTTCGTCTGGGCTAATCGCGTCTCCGACTTTTTTGTGCAGCACGATTCCCACTGCGGGATCGATGGAATCTTCTTTCTTTTCGCGTCCGCCGCCGAGGACCAGGCTGGCGATGCCAACTTGTTCGCAATTGATCGAGTGCGCGTAGCCGGCGCCGCGACTGCGGACATCCCGGCGATTTCGTGCTTGCGGCAGTTTCTTCGCGTCGCGCAGAGCGTCTGCATTCCCGCCCTGTAAAGCGGTCAATTCGCAGAATTTTTCGAACGCCGCGCCGTTCGCAATCATCTGCTGCGCTAGTTTGCGGCCATCGTCGACTGATCGAGTTTTGTCGCCCAGGTAGAACATCCACGCTGATAGTTCCAGACTCAGATCGCGCAGATCGGCTGGGCCACCGCCATGCAACACGTCAATGCATTCGATCACTTCGAGCGCATTGCCAACATATCGCCCGAGCGGCTGGTCCATGTCGGTTATCAAAGCGACCATGCGCTTTCCCATGCGGACGCCGGTTTCGACCATCAGCTCAGCAAGGTGCACGGCATCAGATTCCTTTTTCATGAACGCGCCGGAGCCGGTCTTTACGTCGAGCACGAGGGCGTCGAGGCCTTCCGCAATTTTCTTGCTCATGATTGACGCGCAAATTAGAGCCGGGCTTTCAACCGTGCCGGTCACGTCACGGAGTGCATACATCTTCTTGTCTGCCGGAACGATCTGCTCGGTTTGGCCGACTAGCACCATGCCGCATTTGCGCAATATCTCGCGCATCTTGTCAGGCGCGAGGTTCACGTCGAATCCCGGAATGGATTCGAGCTTGTCGAGCGTTCCGCCGGTGTGGCCGAGACCGCGTCCGCTGATCATGGGTACGAGTAGGCCGCCAGCGGCCGCTATTGGGGCGAGGATGAGCGAGGTCTTGTCGCCGACGCCACCAGTAGAGTGTTTATCGACTTTCTTGGCTGGCAGGTCGGACCAGTCCAGTGTCACGCCGGAATGGAGCATCGCTTCTGTGAGCGTGGCGATCTCGGCGCCTGACATTCCCTTGAGCAGCACGGCCATGAGCCATGCCGACATCTGGTAGTCAGGAAAATCGCCACGCGTGTAGCCGCGAACAATGAACTCGATCTCCCCGCGCGTGAGTTCATTACCGTCGCGCTTGCGGCGAATCAGATCGACGATGCGCATCGGCTCTCTGCGGCGCTCCTGGGGCTCATAGAGGGAAGTGCAAGATTACAGGAGTTGCGCGGAACTGAGTAGCTGTAATTGCAGATCAGGCCAGCGAATCGGAGCCGAAGCAATTGGGTAATAGATCGCGCATCGAGCTTGCCTGAATGCCGCTCGGACCGAGATAGAAGATTTCGGCCTCCGGTCCAAATTCGCTGATGACTTGCCGGCACGCGCCACACGGCGAGCAGGCGACATTGCGATCGTTCACAACAGCCACTGCACGAATACGAACCTGCTTCGCTCCTAACGCGGCAACGGCGGAGAAAACCGCGGTGCGCTCGGCGCAGTTTGTCATTCCATACGAGGCGTTCTCGACATTGCAGCCGTAGAAGATCTCTCCGCTCGCGAGGAGAATCGCCGCTCCCACGCGAAAGTTCGAATATGGGGCGTAAGCGTTCTCATATGCGTGCTTAGCCATCGCGAGCAGCTCATCCTGCTCGTGTTGAGAGATCGTCGGCGGGTTCATCGCACTTGGAAAGAGATGATACGGATTCACCAGAGGAAGCGCAAAAGTTTCCGACAGACTGGCTCTCCGTAACTTGGCAAATTCACGACTGCGTTTGAAAATGAAAGATACGCATTTTCTCGTTTCTAAATCTGTCACACAGGTGAGCAGAGATCTTGTTTGTTGCGGAGGATTCATTCGTTTGTCTCGGAAAGCAGTTGCTGTTCTGTTCGTTACTGGTCTGCTGATAGCGCAATCTGCGTCGCAGCGCAGTTCAGCATCGAGCGCACGCTCGCATCGGCCATCGATCCCGGGAGGCGTGCGATCGATGAAGGGCTGCCTGGTCAAAGAGGGGGAACAGGGATTCGCTTTGATATCGCAGCGAGGCAGCCGTGTTCCGGTGACCAGTGCCGACGATCTTTCATCGCATGTAGGTCAGCAGGTCAGGGCAAGTGGAGCTTTCGTCGAGAAACAAAAAAACGATACATTGGATCCGAGTTCATCGAACCAGCCTCAAAACAAACTGCATCCCGACCATGAATTCCGAGTGATCAAGATCGATGTACTCTCTCAAACTTGCTCCTTGGGAAAGAAGAAGTAGCCGGAAGATACAGGGCTCGCCTACAGCATCGTCCAGATGCGCACGATCGAAAACAAAGAGATGAACAGGCCCAAGCTGAAGTAAATGTTGTGCAGCGTGGCCTCGCTCGGCGGGTCAGGGAAGTGGACGCCGTGACGATGGAAAAAGCCTAGCAAAGCGTGCTCGCGGTCCATGATGAAATTCGCGATTGGACGATGAAATGCGGCCACAATCAGGCCGAGCACCAATCGCGCGAAATCCGCCGCCATTGCCATACTTCGAGTCTAGCCATTGGGGCGAATGTCTCAATCGGGGGAAGGGCTTAATTCGTTCGACGGACGGCTCAAACGTTTGCCCGATCTTATCCGAGTGTCTAAAATAGAGAGACTCGCCGTTCGTCCACCTAGTCACTCTGGCTAGAGCGTCTTGGCACGCCGGAAATGTCGAGCTGCATTCCTAAATAGGCCCGTAGCTCAGTTGGTTAGAGCGCTTCCTTGACACGGAAGAGGTCGATGGTTCGAGTCCATTCGGGCCTACCACTCCTCGGAGTGGGCCATCGGCACATCAAAACGTCAGCGGTTGCTGCACCGACTGCTTCGTTGCGGTCGTCGACCCGACGACGTTCAGCTCAGCCGCCTTCCAGCCTGGTACTCGAAAGCATCGGAGAGAGACTCGGGTTTCTCGATTTCTCCTGATTGCAGGCGCTCAAGTTCTGCGTAAAGACCACCGCTGCCGACAAGCTGGTCGTGAGTGCCTTGTTCGACGATGTGGCCATCTTTGATCACGAAAATTACGTCTGCGGCGCGAATCGTGGAAAGACGGTGTGCGATCGTGATGACCGTTTTGCCGTGCATGAGGCGCTCGAGAGCCTCAACGACCAGTTTCTCTGAACTAGCATCGAGACCGGAAGTAGGCTCATCGAGGATCAGGATTGGCGTGTTCCGAATCAGAGCGCGGGCGATGGCGATACGCTGGCGCTGCCCGCCGGAGAGTGTCATGCCGCGCTCGCCCACGACGGTATTGAAGCCATCCGGCATGCGTTCAATGAACTCGGTCGCATTGGCGAGTTCGGCGGACCGAACAATTTCACCCCGGCGTGCTTCTGGTTTTCCATAGGCGATGTTCTGCCAGATAGGACCGTGAAAGAGTGCGGTCTCCTGGAGCACGAAGCTGATCTGTTGGCGTAGCGACTGCTGGCGGAAGTTGCGGACGTCGACCCCATCGATCTTCACCGTTCCCGAAACGGGATCATAGAACCGGGGAATCAGGCTGATGATGGTTGTTTTGCCGGCGCCTGTCGGACCTACAAAGGCAGCTACCTGGCCAGGCTCGATGGTGAAACTGACATCTTCCAGAATGGGAGATTCCGGAGAGTACGAAAAGCTCACTCGATCGAACTCGATCTTGCCCCTCAGACGAGGTGCTGGTTTCGCTTTGGGAAGATCTTTCACTTCTTTGTCCGTTTCGAGCACTTCCTGGATGCGCTCGTAGCCGACGAGAGCTTTCGAGTAGGAGTCCGTCATCTTCGAAAGCTCCTGCATCGGCTTGTACATCTTGCCGAGGTACATGATGAAGACGACTAGAGTGCCCGACGTGACCTCCATGCGTCCGCCGAACCACAGAACCAGGCACGTGCCAACGGCGACGATGATCTGCACAATCGGAGCTAATTTCGCTTTCAAGCTGCGAGCACGGAGCGCGATCTCGACGCCTTCGAGGCTTTCTTCGTCGAGGCGCTTTACTTCATAGTCTTCGCGGGAGAAGGCTTTCACTACGCGAATCGAGCCGAGAACTTCTTCGATGATGGAGACGATGTCGCTTTCCTTCTTTCGCACTTCTCGTGCGGCTTTCTTTATGCGGCGCGTGAAGGTGTAAACGACTGCAAAAAGGAACGGCGCAACAGAAAGTGCAATCAATGTGAAGCGCCAGTTCATATAGAGCATGACGCCGATCATTCCCAGGAGCGTAATGAGGTTGATGAGCACACCGAGCAGGCCAGAGGTTATGAAGCTCTGAATCGAATCGATATCGCTCGTCACCGTGCTGATCAGATCGCCGGTGCGCTTCTGGTCGTGGTAAGCGAGGGAAAGCCGCTGCAGATGCGAGTAGAGTGCTCGCCGTAGATCGTGGGTAACCCATTGGCCAACGCTCGTTGTCAGGTATTTCTCGGCATACGAGCAGACCGCGTCGAGTGTGGCGATGCCCAGTACCGCGAGGCAAGCGAACTTGAGGATGACAAGCTTGTCGTCACCCGCGACGGAGTGAACGAAGTGCTCCAGCCATCCAGATGCCTTCTTGCTGTGAAAGACGTTGTCGAGAACGATCTTCAGAGGCCACGGTTCGAGCAGGTTCGCGGCGCTCTCGCCAATGACGGCAAGCAATCCAAGTGTGAGCGCACCTATATGGGGACGAAGCAGGGTGCGAATCGTCAGCCGGCGAGGCGAGATGGGCCTCGGTTGAGCTGGTTGTTTTGACAGTTGCGCAGGATTGGTCGTACTGGACAAGAGCAGCTCTCGATGAGCGGTGGACCGCTGCTCTGGTTAGATGCAGGTTGCCGCTCGAAATCAGGCCTTTTGTCAGTTATCCCGCAATGTCTCCATAGGATTCAGGTTGGCCGCACGGCGGGCCGGCAAATAGCTGGCGATGAGCACCACGAGCGCCAGCAGGACGGACGTCGCGAGCAGAGTTCCTGGATTGTAGAGGCTCACTTTGTATAACAGGCTCGAGAGCGCGCGTCCGGCGACGAAGGTTGCGAAGATTCCAATGAGAGAGCCGATTACCGCAAGCTCCACACCACTCCGGATAACCATTGCGAGCACATCCGCCCGCTGAGCTCCTAGAGCCATGCGCACTCCGATTTCCCGCACGCGCATGCGCACCATGTAGTTGACTACGCCGTAGAGGCCCAACACGGCTAGGAACAGTGATAGTCCGGCAAAAGCAGACAAAAGTATGACGAGGAATCGTCGGCTGATTAGCGAGTTGTCCACCCACTCCTCCATTGTCTGCGCCTCATAAATCGGCTGATTCGGATCGACGGCATGAACCGCGTTTGCAATTCCAGAACTCAACTGCTCGGGATGCGAAAGGCGCGTGCGGACCACTAGTGACGCGTTCGTATCTGGACTCTGCGCCAGGTTCAAGTAGTTGATGCCCTCGCTTGTGTCTGAATCCAGCGAGGAGACGCGCGCATGCTGTACCAGGCCGATGATGGTATAGGAATCCTTGCTGCCAAAATTGAGGTGCTGCCCGAGCGGGTCCTGATTTGGGAAGTACTGCTTCGCGAGAGTTTCATCGACGATGGCGACCTTCTGCGTCGTGGGACGATCTTCGGTCGTAAACTCACGGCCGCGGATCACCGGAATGTGTAGCGTGCGGAAATAATCGGCAGAGACAGCGCGAATAATCGCGTGCGGGCCGGGATCGCCTGGACCAGTGGGATGTCCTTCGATCTGGAAGGAGCTTGAGCCGCCTTCATTGGTAAAGGGCAGCGAATCCGCGATGGCGGCGTCGGTTGCTCCCGGGATGTTCTTGAGTTGATCGAAGAGGGCAGTGTAAAAGCCAGCCTGCTTCTCGTCGGTGCTGTAGACGCTGCGAGGCAGCGAGACGCGCGCCGACATCAGTCCTTGCGGATCGAATCCTGTCTCCACTTGCTCGACCTTCCGCAGACTTGTGACCAGCAGGCCCGCGCTGACGAGAAGCAGCATAGCCACCGCAATCTCGCAAACGACTAGCGCCGAGCGAAGGCGCTGCCGCGCGCTGCTTCCCGTATCGGAACGGCCGTTATCGCGTAAAGCCTGTACCCATTTGAATCGCGTCATATGCCACGCAGGAGCACTGCCGCACAGCAGCACGGCCAATATAGCGACTGCGGCAACAAAGAGCAGGACCGGCGTTTGCAGATGCACCTGGATGTTGCGGACGAGATTCTCCGGTGCTAACAGAAGAAGCAGCGGGATCAGGGTTTCCGCCAGTGCCACTCCGAGCACCAGGCCGCCACAGGCGAGGAGGAAGCTTTCTAGAAACGCCTGTGCGATCAAGCGACCGCTGGGCGCACCGAGCGCTACGCGGATCGAGTTCTCTCGCTCGCGATCAGATGCACGCGCAAGTTGCAGTCCGGCGATGTTCAGCGATGCAATCAGGAGCACGAGACCCACAGCGCCGAGTAGCAGGTACAACGGACGACGCAGGTCCCCGGCGACATAATCGATCAGCGGCATGGAGAACATGCCCCAGCCGGCACGCTTCGCGAAGCTGTTGGCGCCTTCGCGGTTAATCTCTTCTTGCGCGCGCGTGTTCAGATAGGCATTCGCCTCATTAACGGTCACGCCCGGTCGCAGACGCGCGATCCCAAAAAGGTTTTCGTTGAAACGGTAGTTGGAATCGAAAAAGCGTCCTGGAGGAAGCGCCAGTGGAGTCCAGAACTCAGCGTCATTGGGCCAGCCGAATTCCGGGCCCATCACTCCGATGACCTCGTATGCTTGCTGATTCAGCTGCAGCTTGCGACCGACGATGTTCTGGTCGGCTCCAAATCGCTTCTGCCAACTCCGATAGGACAAGACAACTGAGTAGTTCGCATTGGGCTGATCGTCTTCAAGGCGGAAGTTGCGTCCGAGATACGGCTTCACCTGAAAGACGTCGAACCATTGCCAGGAAACGCGGGCGGCCTGCAGGCGAATCGGCTGCGAGTCTTGTCCGGTGTAATTGAAGCTGCCCGGCATCATGATGGCGGCCGAGGAGAATACCTTGCGGCCTTCGAGCGAATCCTGGAAATCCGGCGCCGAGATGCTGATGTTGCTCAAGCCACCGAGCGTGTACCGAGCGCGCAATGCCACAAGCCCTTGCGGATTATGCAGTCCGCTGGGATTGAGCAGGACGGCATTCATGACGCTAAACACGGCCACATTGGCGCCGATGCCGAACGCTAGCGTCAGTATCGCCGTGGTAGTAAACGCCGGAGACTTGCGCAACTGGCGAAATGCGTATCGGAGTTCCTGCATGAGTTTGTCCACGAGCGCTCCTCGGGTGCTGCATTGAATACGGCAGAAAGACCAGGAATGTTCATCAGCGCAAGCCGATCGCCAATTGCAAACGCTTGAATATTTCAGGTCCAGCAGAGGGTTAGCACGACGTGGAAGAACAGGATCCGTTCAGCTTCAATGCCCGATGTTCATTTACGAACAGTTGATCGAGACGAAATTCGCGATCTCGCAGGCGTTGACTTGTTCGTGGCTGGATCCTTCGCCGTTACTGCCGCACCGCTGCCTTCGTTGAACGTGTTGATCGAATCGGTCTTGGCAACGAACGTCTCGACCAATCCGCTTGGCCAGCGGATTTCGAGCGAGTCGATTTTAGTCGCAGAGCCAAGACCAAAATGCACGCGCATATCGTTGGATGAGCTGTAGCTGGAGCCACTACGAACTTCATCGACAAAGGTCCGAGCCCCAGCTTTAACGGTGACGCGCGCCCCAATTCCATCGCGATTTGATTTCGTCCCCACGGTCTTGATTCCGATCCAGTGATTCGGGTAGCTCATCTGGTTGACGAGCAAGCTCGGAACATCGCCGATGTTAGCGATCACCGCAGAAATTTTGCCGTTGTTCCACAGATCTCCGATAGCAAGCCCTCGACCGGAGGCGCGGCGCGTGATCGCAGGACCGCTGCGATCGGAGACATCGTCGAATGTTCCCTTCCCGCTGTTGTGATAGAGAATGCGCGGCTCTTGATACTCCGAGCCGAGCTTGAATTGATCGACCTCCGGATAGACATGGCCGTTTACCAACAAGAGGTCGGGCCAGCCATCGTTGTCAAAGTCGAGGAACATCGTTCCCCAGCCGAGATACTGGGTGTGCAGGCCAAGACCGGATGCGTACGTTGCGTCAGTAAACGTTCCGTCGCCGTTGTTGTGATAGAGCGTGGAGCTGTCATCCGAGAAGTTGGTTTTGAAGATGTCGAGTCGGCCATCGCCATCATAGTCAGCAACCGTGGAGCCCATGCCCGCCTGCTCGCGCCCATCTTCGTTGAAAGCTGCGCCTGCAACCACAGCAACATCAGTGAACGTTCCGTCATGATTGTTGCGATACAGAATGCTGGGCGTGCTGTCGCAGGCCACGTAGATGTCGGGCCAGCCGTCATTGTCGAAATCGAGTGTAGAAACGCTGAACGAATAATGGCCGGTGGTCTTCTCGATGCCTGCTTTCTTGCTCACGTCTTCGAACTTGCCGTGGCCAAGATTGTGATAGAGCACGTTGGGAGCGCTCTTGAGTCCCCGTGGCCCGCACATCACCGGCACGCCCTTCCACATGCATGATGTGCCCTGTCCAGGAGCGGGCGTGTTCGCCAGGTCGAAGTCGACATAGTTCGAGACCATCAGGTCGAGCAGACCATCCCGATCGTAGTCTACGAACGCGCAGCCGGTGCCCCACTGTTTCCCATTTCCGGAGACTCCGGAAGACTCGGCAATCTCTTTGAACGTGCCATTGCCCTCGTTGTGATAAAGGCGATTCTTTCCGTAGTAGGTAACGTACAGATCGTCGAATCCGTCGTTGTCGTAGTCGCCGGCACAGACACCCTGGCCCCATCCATTTGCCCGCAGACCAGCCTTATCAGTCACATCGGTAAAGGTTCCGTCGTGGTTATTGTGAAAGAGATGGTTCGTTGGAGCTGGCGTTCCGGGTTGCGCATTGAGCGTCGTGCCATTGACGATGAAGATGTCGGGCCAGCCGTCGTTGTCGTAGTCGAAAATTGCTACGCCAGTGCCAGTAGTCTCGATGATGTACTTCTTGGTTTCCTTGTCACCGGAAACAATTTCGAAGCGTAGGCTGGCTTTCTCGGCGACATCCTGGAAGTCGGCGATTGGCTGCTTCGACCCGGGAGCTTGAACAAATGCTGTAAAAAGGCCGACTCCGCACAATAAAAGCGCGGAAACCAGGATTCGACTGCAGGAGGGCATCTACAGGCATTTTACCCGGTAAGCAACCGTGCGATTTGTGTTTTGACTTGCGTTGCAATCGCATCCGGCGTGCAGATACAGTAACGACACGTATTTCTTGTGCTGTCTCCTTCGATCCGCGACTTGTCTTGGAACATCTCAATAGGCCTGGTCTTCCTGTTGCTTCCCGTCGCGGGCTTCTCAGAGGCGAATGCTTCGGCGAAATCGTCAAGTGCTTATGAGCGCGGATTGCAGGCTTGGCAGGCAGGAGATTTGAAGGCAGCGCGAAGTGCGTTCGATGCTGCCGTGAAATCGAATCCTTCCAGCGCAGACGCACAGAATGCTCTTGGACAAGTCCTGCTCCAGCTTGGGCATATCGACGACGCTATTCCGCACCTTCGTACAGTCACGCGCTTGAAGCCGAGCCTCGCAGTAGGACATGTGTATCTAGGCAGCGCTCTGGCACAGAAAGCCTCATGGGATGAAGCGATCTCCGAGCTGCGCACTGCAGTGAACCTCGCTCCACAGCAGCCGCAGACCCACGAAGCACTTGCTCGCGCGCTTAGCGGAGATCAGAAGCTTGATGAGGCTCTGGCGGAGATGAGGAAGGCCGTCGATCTCGCGCCAGATAGGCCTGAGCTGCACGATGAATTAGGTTCGATCTTGGCGCAGCAGAACAAGTTCGGCGATTCCGAAACTCAATTTCGTGCTTCTTTGAAGCTGTCTCCGCACTATGGCCCTGCACTACTTCATCTTGGCGTCGCGCTGCTGAATCAGGGGAACAACCAGGAGGCCGGAGAGGTCCTGAGCGAAGCTGTTCAGCAGAACCCAGACGCTGGGCTGGCTCATTTCTATTTCGGGAATGTCCTTGAATCGGAACAGAAGCCCCGCGAGGCTCGGTATGAATATGAGCAGGCCGTGAGGTTGGTTCCCACCTACGCTCCCGCGCAAACGAAGCTCGGAATCATGGCGCAACGTGCGGGTGATGTACAAACCGCAGTAGCAGCATTTCGGGCCGTTAGCGCCGCGCAGCCCAAGGATCCTGAATCACACAACAATTTGGGATTGGCACTGCTGCAGGCGGCCCAGGTAGAGGAAGCGATCAGGGAGTTCCAACTCGCGATCAATCTCGCTCCTCAGGATACGAGCTTCCGCAACAATCTTGGTGCGGCCTATCTGCAGAAGGCAGAGTTCGATTCTGCGATCCAGCAATATGAAGAAGGCCTCAAGTTGTCCCCCAGCAATGCCGAACTCCACTACAATCTCGGGCTTGCCTACAAACTAAAGGACGACATGCCTGCCGCAGAATTGGAGCTTCGTAAGACCATCGAGCTTGACCCGAAAATGCCTGACCCGCACTATACCTTGGGAGTCACTCTATGGCAGACCGGGAAATTTAACGATGCGGCCAAGGAACTCAGCGAAGTTGTCCAACTGAAGCCGGACTATGCAGAGGCGTACTACACATTAGGCACGGTCTATAAACAAACGGGCGATCTTCCGAAGGCTGCCGAAGCTTTGCACAAGGCCATTCAGCTCCAGCCCGATTTCGCCGGAGCACATACCACACTCGCTGCCGTGCTTCGTCAGCAAGGAGACACGGACGGCGCTGCGGCGGAGAGTAAGCTTGGCGCCGAGATTACGCAGCGAAACATGACACTGCAGACCGCCACATTCGCGACCAATTCGGGAAACAAGCTGCTGAATGCCGGTGACCTCGACGGTGCAATAGCTCAGTTTGAAGCGGCAATCAAAGCGGATTCCTCGTACGCGCCGGCTCATCAGCAGTTGGCAACGGCGCTCGCGCGCAAAGGAGACAAAGCAAAGTCGGAGCAGGAGTTGGAGATTGCGCGAAAACTTGTGCAGAGGCGATAGGCAATAAGCGATAAACGAAAGGGGATAGGTTTGGACAATCAGCAGATCCTGGGCTTGAGCTTATGCCTACTGCCATTGCTGGTTCGGCGTTCCTACTGCTGCTTTCTCAGCGCCACCAACTCACTCTCGATTGGAACCCCACGCGTGACTTTCACGTGCAGAACGGCCTCAAACGGTTCCGGTTCGCCATTCGGAGAAACCGCCAGGCGGAGTAACAGCTGTTCAACGGAGCTTTGTCGGCAGACGTACTCGACTGCCGCCTGCGTCCCCAGCGTCGTTGTGCCCGCAAGGATCAGCACTGAGCGCGCGGGATTAAGTCCTCGTTCCAGAGCAATTACGGAATAGTCATCCGTCAGGGTCAGTTTATTCGGGGTGCCGAAGAAGACACGTTGCTCATCCGCTTGCGGGTGGACGTTCACGATGCCGAGATCGCCTTTGCGTGGCCCCGAAGCCATGCGCTGGAACACAAACTCTTGAGTACTAGGAATGTCGCGCAACGTCAGGTTTTCTGCCGGCGAGCCGACAAAAATGAGGTCATTGTTTTTCACGTCGTCCAGCGAGAGCAGGCTGCCGCGCTTGACCAGGATCTGGCGATGGAGCTGAGCAAACACGCCATCAAGCTGGTGAATAGCCAAGACCTCGCCTACACCGGTGTAATGGTCAAGTACCTTAGCATTCGCATCGAGTACTGGATCGCGATAGCGCATTCCCGTCTCGGGCCGCCCTACGAATGCTGCGTTGCTGAAGATGACCCACGGCTCGTCCGCACTTGAGGCGAATGCCTTCCAGAACACGCGGAAAGCCGGCGGTGAGTCGTTCTCCGCAGCCTGTGCCGAAGCGCCGCGGCTGAGAGAGGCTCGTTGTAGGATCAGCAGTACGATTGCTCCTGCTAAGAGCAGAGACAGCACAAACACCGCAGCAGCCCACTTATTCTTCTCCCCATCGACGTGTTGAACAGTTGTTGAAGGCGCGCTCGTAGACAAAGCAGGCTTTTCCACGTTCGCTGCGGTGCGGTGGATTTCTAGAGCGTACGAGCCTTTCGGCAGATCCACCTGTACCGCACTGCCTGCTCCTTCGGTGTGGTAGTACTCCTGCAGTTTCTGACGTAGACGCCCGACTTGCACTCGAACAGTTGAATCCGCCTGAGGATCAAAGTCCGCCGCCCGCCCAAAGACCTCAGTCGCGATCTGATATTCCTTCAGGTGAGTTCCGGGATGTCGAACGGTATAACGCGCCAAGTAGCGCAATAGACGACACAGTGATTCCGAATTGTGGAGGACGCCGCTGGTCGCAATCTTCTCGACTTCGGCCAAAAGCTGCTCTTTTTCCGTGGCAGGCACTGCGTTACTGGACATTGAAAATGTAAGTAACAAAGCGTAACAGCCTGAAAAATCAACTGCAAGCATAAGAAACATCGCGAAGTAACCGTTTCATGTGCCGCGGAAACTTCCCAAGTCTTGACTTCGTCAATCGACCTCTACTAACGTGCGCGGCGAAGCAGAACTCTGCTCCAGATCTGCGCCTTGATGCGCGACACCTTCGCTGTCTTCGATAGGGAATTTGCGAGGTGAAAAAAAACCGAGCTTCAGACGTGAAGCTCAATTGAGCGGCTGGGTAAACCAGCAGCCTTCTCTGGCAAGCGAGGTCAAGAATGACGCGTGCGAAATTTGCCTCCCTATTCCTCTTTCTCCTCAGTGTTTCGCTTCTGCTACCGTTGCAGACCTTCGGTCAAGCCGTATACGGATCTGTTTTCGGGACCGTTAGTGATCCATCGGGTGCAGTGGTTCCGAACGCTAAGGTGACGGTCACCAACGTCCGTAAAGGCACTTCGGACACCACTACGACCGACGCAGGCGGAAATTACCGAGTTGGCCACCTGATACCAGATATCTATCAAGTCAAAGTCGAATCACAGGGATTTGAGACGGCAGTTTCTGACAACCTGCAGGTTTCGGCCGACACTGCGGCAAAGTTTGATACAGCTTTGAAAGCAGGCGCAGAGACCCAGACGATTCAGGTAACAGCCGAAGCGCCGCAGCTCAAGACCGATCGCGCCGATGTCGCGACCATATTCAATGAGAGATCGTTGGAACAGCTGCCGACCTTCAATCGAAATTTCACCAGCTTCCTTCTGCTGAGCCCAGGCACGACGAAGATGGGATGGTCACACGCTAGCTCAGAGAATCCGCAAGGCTCTCAGCAAATATTCGTCAATGGTCAACAGTTCGCCGGTACTGGATATGAGCTAGACGGCACTGATAACCAAGATCCAATCCTCGGGATCATCGTTGTTAATCCGAATTTGGACTCCGTCACAGAGACGAAGATCACGACGCAAAATTACGATGCGGAGTTTGGGAAGGCAATTGCCGGAATCGTAACTGCGCAGACAAAATCTGGAAGTAACAATCTCCACGGCACCGGCTTTTGGTATCGCCGAAGCGATGCGCTGCAGGCAAGAGATCCGTTTGCTCAGTTCAAACCGGATCCCATTACCCATCGATTTATTCCATCCACCATGTGGAACCAGTTTGGCGGGTCAGTTGGTGGCCCGGTCATAAAGGACAAGCTTTTCTTCTTCGGTGACTATCAGGGAACTCGAGAAAAGACAGGCAACTCGTTCTTTGAGACGGTGCCGACCAATTTGGTTCGCAGCACTTGCTTGGCGGGTGCAGCTTGCAATCTGAGCGAGTATTTGAACGGCGGAACGAACCAGGTTTATCAGCCAGGCACGGCAACGCCATTCGCGGGCAACATCATTCCCGCAAATCAGATTTCTCCGCAGGCGGTCGCACTATTAAAGCAACTTCCGGCCCCGACGACTGGTGGCACTATCAATAACTACGTCGCCAGCGGCTTCGGTATCTTCAACCGCGATGCGTTCGATACTCGTGCGGACTACAACTCCACGCAGAACCTACATGTCTTTGGGCGCTACAGTTACCAAAAGTTCGATCTTAACGGTGCAGGTGCTTTCGGCGTTGCGGGTGGCCAGGGGTTTGGCCCAGGCGGTTTCGCTGGACAATCCAAAACTCGTAATCACAGCTTGGCATCAGGCTTCGACTACGTTCTCAGTCCGACCTTGGTCACCGACGTCCGTTTTGGGTACTTCAGATATAACGTCAATGTCACACCCAACGATCAGAGTCTAACCCCGATGAAAGATGCTGGTGTTCCTGGCATCAATACAGGTAACAGCTTTACTCAGGGATTTTCTCAGCTAAGTTTTTCCGGAAACGATACAGGAGCAATTCAACGTCAGGCCGGAATTAGCGAATTCGGCGAAGGCCTCGACGTCGGACGTTGCAACTGTCCTCTCGTTGAGACGGAAAATCAATTCCAGGTTGTCAACAACTGGACAAAGACGGTGGGCAACCACGCTTACAAATTCGGTGGAGACATACGGTACGCTTTGAACCTTCGAGTACCGAGTGATCGCCATCGTACCGGCGAGCTGTCGTTTGCTCAATCTTTTACTTCCAATCCGGCGGCGGCTGTTCCGGGCGGTTCTGCCCTCGCCACCTTCTTGCTGGGCGAAGTAACCAGTATGTCGAGGTATGTCAGTTCTTCGACTGACGCTGCCGAGCGCCAGAAGCGGTGGTTCTTCTACGGGCAAGATACGTGGCGAGTGACTCCCAAATTGACTTTGAACTACGGTTTGCGATGGGAACTGTACTTTCCCGAAACCGTTAACAAAGCAGGCAATGGAGCGCTCCTGAATCTCAATGACGGCTTATTGCACGTCGCTGGAGTAGGCGGGGTTCCCATGAACATGGGGGTAAACAACAGCTACAAGAATATCGCCCCGCGTCTCGGAATCGCCTATCAGTATGACGACAAGACTGTGGTGCGGTTGGGGTATGGACGCAGCTTTGATATCGGCGTGTTTGGTTCGATCTTCGGACACACTGTTACCCAGAATCTCCCGGTCTTAGCAAACCAGAACCTGAATGCCTCGAGTTCCACGACGGGAGTATTCACACTCGCACAGGGCCCTCCGGCAGCTGTGATCACGCAACCCCCATCCAACGGCCTCTTGCCGTTGCCAGTTGGTATTAACGGTCGCGCCCGCCCATTCAATGAGCGGATACCGACTCTCGATGCCTACAACTTAACCATTCAGCGGCAACTCTCGAACAGCGTGAGTGCAGAAATCGCGTATGTCGGCAACAAGGGAACGCATGTGTTCGCGGGCAACAACCCGGACATCAATCCGAATGAACCCAATGTGATCGGATTCAAAGAAGGAGTGCCCCAGCAGAATCGGCGCGCCTACTTTGCAAAGTACGGCTGGACCCAGGACATCACCTACTTCGCGAATGCCGCCAGCAGCAACTACAACGCTCTTCAAACAAGGCTTGAGAAGCGTTTCACCAACGGGCTGCAGTTGCTGACTCACTACACTTGGTCAAAAGCGTTGAACTTCGATCAGGACTACTTTGCGATTCAGCCGCACTACGGTTTGGTCGATTTCAATCGGAAACACGTCTGGGTAGTATCGAGCGTTTATGACCTGCCATTTGGACGAGGACGCAGCTACGGATCTAGCATCCCAAAATGGGCCGACTATGCCTTCGGCGGTTATCAACTCAGCACCAACCTCAACTGGAGCAGCGGATTACCGTTCAGTGTCAGTTACAGTTCGTGCGGTTCGGATATCGATGCCGGCCCGTGTTGGGCTGCGAAAACAGGAAGTCCAAACGTCAACATCAGTGGACTTCAGACACCGGCGAGTGGTTCGCCTTTCAGGCAGTTCTTCACGCCTGTCGCGACATTGACTACAAACGGGGCTTCGGGCAATGGATTCACCCGTCCAGCCGCGGAGACATTTGGCAGTCGAAATTCTATGTACGGCCCACGTTACTTCAACACTGACATGTCAATCGCGAAGGCGTTCAACATAACCGAGCGCGCGAATGCTCAGTTCCGGGCTGAATTCTTCAACGTCTTTAATCACCCACAACTGAACACGCCGAATGCTTGTATCGATTGCTCAGGTTCCGGGACGATTACGAGCCTTGCCGGCAATCTGGGACAGATGCGCAATATCCAACTCGGCTTAAGATTCCAGTTCTGAGCTGAGCACAGACTAACCTTCGCCGGAGAGCCTCGCGCTCTCCGGTTTTTGTTTTAGATTCGATTGCGGTCCTGGTCCAGTAACATATCGAGCAGTGGCTTGCCCGTGCGACACTGCTTGCGTTTGGTTTGTTCTCCTCTTTCGTGACCGGTTCTTGCGGGGAACCAACCAGAGCTCGATAGAACCATTAACGACGGTAGTCCAGCATAATGTTCCAAATGTCACGTCGACATCGCCTCCAGCTACGAAAAGACAGCAATGGCTCAAGCGAGCGGCATCGGCATCATTTGATCCTATCCAAGACGAATTTTTTCACGCCGTTCAGGAGCCGATTACCGCGTTGCCAAAGAAGCCGACGGAGTCTGGCTGCTCTTCGAGCGCCGAGGAGCACTCCAAACGAGAGTTCATCAACTATATCGGCTCAGGCAGGCTGAAGGGTGCACCCAGCCTATTCGTGATCGAACACGTGACTGAAGCTCCTCTTAATTTGCGCGTTCTTCCTCGAATGTTATGACTAAGCATTTCATCCTTTTCTTGTTCTCATTGGCACTGGGCGCTAGCGGCCAAACCGGCTCGCCTTCGCAGGCGTCCACGCTAGCTACACCACAGCCGAACGAGGAGAACGCCATTGATCCGCTGCAGGCGTCCAAGCGTCTCATCGAAGAGAACCAGTTGGACGCAGCTATTGCGGCTCTGCGCTCGATTCAACAAAGCCATCCTGAAACAAAGGGACTGGACTACCAGCTTGGGCTTGCTCTATACCGCAAAGATGAATTCGCGGAAGCGCAAGCTGCTTTCGCAAAGGCCATGGACGAAGATCCAAGCAATCGCGAGGCCGTTCAACTGCGAGGCCTAAGCCTTTTTCAGATCGGCCGCCCTGCCGAGGCAATTCCTTTTTTGAAACAAGTGCAGTCCTGGATTGGATCGGCGAATGTAGATTCTAATTACGTCCTGGGGCTCTGTTACATGCATACACAGAAGTACGATGAAGCGCGGAAGTCCTTTGCGCAGATGTATGGGGTACCGGCGGATTCGGCTGCTGCATATCTGTTTCTCGCGCGCATGCTGCTGCGGCAAGGCTACGATCCCATTGCGGAACAGAACGCACAACGGGCGGCTACTATGGATCCTAAGCTCCCGCTAGTTCATTACCTTCTTGGAGAGTTTTATCTCTACAAGTCAGATGTCCAGAAGGCAATCCAAGAGTTTGAGTTGGAACAAAAGCTGAATCCGGGATATGCGGGAACGTACGATCGCCTCGGGGATTGCTACAGCCGCGTCGGCAGATACGACGATGCGGAGCGGACTTTACAACGTTCTATCCTCCTCGATGCTACTGCCACTGGTCCCTATATCCTGATGGGCAAAGTCCTTGTGAAGAAAAAAGACTATGCGTCGGCGCTGAACTATCTCGAAAAATGCTTGCGCATGGATCCATCAAATTACATCGCACATCACTTGATGGGTGAAGCCTATCGTGGACTGGGTCGTGAAGCCGATGCAGCGCGTGAGTTGAAAAAATCAGAAGAATTGCAGTCATCGCAGGAAAATAAGCCGCAAGGCTGAGGCCCGGGGGGAGAAGCGAACACGAACGTCACGAGATTGGTACATGAGGTCACAAGAAAATCTCTGTGACCTCTTCTGTTGCCTTTGTGACCTTCGTGTTCGCCTTTCTATTTTCAATGGTTAACGAATGCTGAAAGCAATTATTCTGGCAGGATCGTTGTTGTTGAGCCACAGCGTCGCAGCACAAATTGCCGACTCTCCCGTCAAAATCACGGTCGAATGGAGCAGTCCCACCCCGCTGATTTCTCCTTCCGGATCTGGCGCCGCCTCTGCTGGCACGTTTAATCCTGCTGCGATTCGCGTCGGCAACAAAATCATTCTTTTATATCGCGAGCAGGACAAGGCAGGCACATCTCGGATCGGCTACGCTTCGAGCACCAATGGCGTGCACTTCACGGTTCGCGATCAGCCGGTGCTCGAGCCAGAGGCCGATTACGAGAAAGATGGCGGAGTGGAAGATCCTCGTGTGCTCAAAATCGGCGATACCTACTACATGACGTACACCGGCTACAACAAGCACGATGCCCAGCTCTGTATGGCAACATCGAAGGACCTTATTCACTGGGAGCGCAAAGGTATTCTGCTGCCTGCATATAAAGGCAGTTGGAATACGAAGTGGACCAAATCGGGAGCGATTGTTCCACAGAAGATCAATGGCAAATGGTGGATGTACTATCTCGGCACGAAGTCCGACAATCATGATTACATGGGGCTTGCTTCCTCCGATGATTTGCTGCACTGGGCAGATGCTACGAAAGAGCCAGTACTCCCGCGAAACGCTGGCGCTTTTGATTCTCGCGTAATGGAGCCCGGGCCTCCGCCAATCATCACCACTAAAGGCATTATTCTCATCTACAACGCCGCAGATGACAACCTCGTCTATACGACAGCGTGGGCGCTCTTCGACAAGAGCAATCCGGCTAAGCTACTGGCGAGAGCAGACAAGCCATTCTTGCATCCAGAAAAGGAATGGCAGCGCGTCGGACAAGTTCCCAATGTGGTATTTGCCGAGGGCATAGTTCAGGATGGGAGGCAGTGGTGGATCTACTACGGCGGGGCGGATAAACACATCGGCGCCTCCCGAATCCGAATCTCTCCGGAACGTTAAGCAAGAGTGCCGGCCCTATCGCTCTGTGCTCCGTGGAGATGCTTTACACATTCAGCTACAACTTCATCCACCGAACGCTTGCTCGTATCAATCGCCGCGTCTGCCTGTCGGTAAAGTTGTTCTCGCTCGCGAAGGATTCGTTGGAGATCAGACATCGCTTCAGGATTGTGTGCCATCGGTCGCATATCACCTTGGGCGACGACGCGCGCCATATGCTCCTCTGGCGTGGCTTGCATCCACATGGTGTAGCAAGAACTGAGGAGAGCCCGATACGTGGTCCCTTCCAAAACGAGACTGCCTCCGGTGGCCACAACAAACCTCGACTCAGTCTGAAGCAGGTCATCAAGAGACTGGCGTTCAAAACGACGAAAGCCAGGTTGTCCGTACAGATCGAAGATCATCGTCAGCGACAGGCCCGTCGCTTTCTCGATCAGGCGGTCGAGTTCGAAAAAGGGGACACCAAGTTTGTCTGCTAGCAGCTTGCCAATTGTAGACTTACCCGCTCCTCGTAATCCGATCAAAGCAACACGATCGTTTCTCAATGCAGGGTTGCGATGGCTGAAGTGCTCAGCCAGAAGTTGTCGTGCTCTGGCGACGTGTTCCGGATCAAGGCCACGCAGAAATTCGACCGTGTGCTCGAGCTCAGGAGATCGCTCCGATTTGGTCACCAAGAAACTCTCGAGCGGCACCTCGAGAGCACGCGCAATCTGCCGCAGAATGAGCACTGATGCATTTCCAGATCCGGTCTCCAGTTGCGCGAGGAAACGCTCCGACACTCCCGAGTCTGTAGCCAAAGCCTTGCGCGTCAGGCCTCGCTTCGCTCGGGCGGTTCGGATATTTTTTCCGAGCAGCTCCAGGTATTCTGAATCGCTGCGTTCGTCTGCCCCTCCGCCTGTCGGAGTTGAAGAACGTAGTCCGTTTTGGTAAGCAGTTGCCATCTAGAGCGCCGGTCGAAAATCGACGAGCACCTCCCTAAGTGAGACATTATGTGTCTCAGAAAACTTCGTGAGCGCTTCAAGCACGTTCCAGCCCGAGGAAGAGGACAGAATTTTCACGTCCTCGAATGGATATGGATCTTCTACTTGGATCAGACCTATTTTCTGCAATTCGTTGAGCAACGAGTACATGGCTTCGACGTCTAATCCGCACGATTCGTGGAGCTCCGGCAAATACGCAACATCTCGCTTACGCTGCTGCCCGCGACCGTGATAAGCCAGTTCGGCGACGTGAGCTAGGAGCTTGCGGGCCTGTTCCGAAACGGAATGCAGCTTTTCCGAGAATTCACGTACATCAGCCGCGTGTAAGGAGGCTTCCGCCCATCGAGTCGTGACTTGACTGTGAGGTGCGAGAGGCTGCGCGCTCAATTGAACCTCACATACTCAAAATCTATCGGCTTGTTGTTAATACCGCGGGCAGGAGGCGAGATCCAGTTGGCGAACTTGCCTGGCTCGATCACTTGTCCCATGAGCGACTCAATGTATTGGTGGTCGCTCTCCGAGGGCATCCAGTCATTGCGACGACTGTTCCATTCCGATTCGCTCACGACTTGGCCGTCAGGAGTGATGAACTGTCCAGCAAAGTTGCCGATCTTGCGATGGAATCCGACGTGGGGGAGCTTGAACCGAAATGGGATTCCAAGCTGTTCGGGTATCCGGTTCCAACGATTGATGCCGCCCTGAATTTCTTCGATGTAATCATCGCGGAGGCGTGCATTGAGTGCGGTCAGTGCCGGAACGCGTTTTTCAACGATGCGGCCGTTATCCATGTCGAGCACAGGGTACTCATCCCCCGTGAGCTTGTGGTCATCGGGCTTCTTCCCTTCTTCGTAGCGGCCTTTGAGTCCAGTGGTGTAGTAGGTCGCAGCATTCGAAGAAATCTCGGAGCCGAACAGGTCAAGCGTCACGCTGAAGTGGAAGTTCACGAATCTCTGCAGCGTCTGCAAATCCACTGTGCCGAATTGGCGGCCTTCAGAAGGATCGGTGATTCCGTGTTCCTTCATGACCTCGCACGTGCGCTGAATCGTGCGCGCCACGCCCGACTCACCGACGAACATATGGTGGGCTTCCTCGGTGAGCATGAAGCGGCAAGTACGCGAGAGGGGATCGAATGCCGACTCTGCCAGGGACGAAAGCTGGAACTTTCCGTCGCGATCCGTAAAAAACGCGAACATGAAAAAGGCGATCCAATGCCGTGTCTGCTCGTTGAATGCAGTGAGGATGCGTGGATTGTTTGCATCGCCTGACCGACGCTCCAGCAAATACTCAGCTTCCTCGCGACCGTCTTTGCCGAAATACCGATGCAGCAGGTAAACCATGGCCCAAAGATGCCGACCTTCTTCGACATTCACCTGAAACAGATTGCGCATGTCGTAAAGCGAGGGAGCAGTCTTGCCTAGCAGTCGCTGTTGCTCCACGGATGCAGGCTCGGTGTCACCCTGCGTGACGATGATTCGCCGCAGTGTGGATCGATATTCTCCGGGAACTTCCTGCCACGCTGGCTGTCCCTGATGATCGCCAAAGTGGACCTGGCGACTCTCATCGCGCGGCACGAGAAAAATTCCCCAGCGATAATCGGGCATGCGGACGTATCCAAAGTTGGCCCAACCATCGCGATCGACGCTGATTGCGGTACGCAAATAAACCTGCAGATCGGTGCTGTCCGCGGGGCCGGTATCGTTCCACCAGCCTAGAAACGCGGGCTGCCACTTCTCGAGAGCACGCTGGAGGGTGCGGTCACCGGCGAGATCGACATTGTTAGGAATGCGTTGTGAGTAGTCGATGTTCATATGAATTCTGATTTGCCATTCGTAATTTCACGGTTACTGAACCAGACCAAGCCGACAAGTCAAACTCGCTCCCAATTGAATTTTGCTTTGCTGCCGGTTCCATAAACTTTCAACGCGCCGCTTTGCCCGACAGCGTTGGGTCGAATGAATATCCAGTTCTGCCAAGCCGACAAGCGGCCGAAGATTCGCGTCATCATCGATTCCGGTTGAGCGCAGCGTAAGTTAGCTTCCAGTCCCGTGAGCGCGTCTGGCGAGAGGGCGACACGGGACTCGATCGCCAGCCGCAATTCGTCCGCCCAATCCAGATCGTCAGGAACGGCAGTGACAAGTCCATGATTCGCGGCCTCTTCGGCCGAAAGCCGCTTTCCAATGAGGGCTCGCAAAGATGCGATCTTCTCTTCGTCTTCATAAAAGCGATTCCCAAGGCGGGAAATTCCGTTTTCGGAAGACAACGGACTCAGCGGCTCAGACGCAGCTTGCTGCGTTTCTACCGCAGGCGCGAAATTCATCTCAGACAGTGCAACGAAGGTTGCTGACGGATTGTCAGGCAAATTCAACATATAGCTGCGATCTGCAGCCAAGGCGAGTTCCATCAAAGTCCCAGCGAAACACGAACCTTCCTCGATGACGGCGTAAATCGAACGCGAGGCTACATCGAGGCGGGCCAACGTGCGCCGAAGCATGTTGATCACCTCGCGCACGAACCAATCGGTGCGGTACTTCACCATCTCTCGATCGATCTCGAGTACGGCGGCCGCGTTTCCGCTGGTTTTAAAGATCCAGAGACCAAGTTCGAGTTCATTCGTGCGCAGTGAGAGGATCGCGTCATCGAGTTCGCGGGCCATCTGCAGAGGCCACCAACTCGCACCCGCCTTTTTAATTTCATCCAGCGTTCGCGTTGTCACAGACTCAGGACCGCGCACTGTGATCGTGGCGGTACGACCTTCGCGATCGAAGCCGACATCGACATATTCATAGTGATAGCCACGCTCGTCGATGCTGCGCTGAAGAGATGTAAGCTCGACTGGACGTTCGTTTGTTGGACGATCGCTTTGCTTGGCTAATTCCTCCGCGCGCCTCTGAATGTGATCGTTCCACTGCGCCGGTTTCACGACATCGTCGACAAGTCGCCACTCTTTTGCGCGCTGACCCTGTACGCCTTCCGGAGTGGTGCAGAAAATATCGGCAAGATCGCGGCGGACTTTGCGCTTGTCAGTCACGCGCGTGAGACCGCCGGTTCCGGGCAACACTCCCAAAAGAGGAACTTCCGGCAGGCTGATCGCCGACGAGCGATCATCGATGAGCAGGATCTCGTCGCAGGCCAACGCCAGTTCGTAGCCTCCCCCCGCGGTAGTCCCATTGCACGCGGCAACAAACTTCAGTCCGGAATTGGAGCTCGCGTCTTCAATCCCGTTTCTCGTTTCATTAGTGAACTTGCAGAAGTTCACCTTCCACGCATGTGTCGAACTACCTAACATATAAATGTTCGCGCCCGAACAGAACACGCGCTGTTTAGCGCTGGTAATGACGACTGCCCGCACTTCCGGATGCTCGAAGCGAATGCGCTGCAGTGCATCGTGCAACTCGATGTCGACGCCGAGATCGTAGGAATTCAGCTTCAGCTTGTATCCCGGACGAATGCCGCCGTCTTCCTTCGTGTCCATCAGCAATGTGGCAATTGGACCGTCAAACGTGAGCTGCCAGTGCTGGTAGCGGGAAGGGTGAGTTTGGAAGTCGACTAGCTGCTTGTCAGTGTCGGTTGCAAGAGCAGTTTCCATGAAAGCTCCAACTAACTAGCCTAGAGATGCAGTTTAGATCATGTCAAGTAGACGAAAATGCGGTATTGTGCAGGCGTGGCAAGCGGAGGCAGTCCAAAAGCTTGGGGGCGTATACTCCCCAATTCGCGCGCTTCAATAACAAACCCAGAATGGTAAGGACAACCGAAGGTGCCGACTCTCATTTCTCAACCTACACGGATTCAGGCAGCTGGAACAAAGCCGAAGCTAATCGACGAATATATAGGACGGGTGAACAGCAAAACTCCAAACGCCAGCGTGGCGCATATGCGCAGCCCCGCGGGATGGGAGGAACCCGGCCAGCGTCCTGAGTTCGACGAGTTTACTGTGGTTTTGAAGGGCATGTTGCGCGTCACACACTCGTCGGGATCGATCGATGTTCACGCCGGCCAGGCTGTAATTACACACAGAGGTGAGTGGATTCAGTACTCTACCCCCGAAGGAGCTGAATACATCGCGGTGTGCGTGCCCGCATTTTCTCCCGAAACGGCCCACCGGGACGGATGAGTCGCAGCCGACATAGAGGTCGCGAATGAATCATAAGAACGATGCAAACACGAAACTGACGGGGCGGTGGCTCGACATCAATGAAGTCCGCCTGGTTAGCGATCTCCGTATCATGCACGCCAAGGTCGATGAGCTCTACCAAGTTGTGCAGAACCTGAAGCGCCGTCACGACGAACGAGCGATTTGCAGTTATGCCGATGATGCGGTTCTTCAGGAAGACATCGACCGCGTTGACCAGATCTATCTCTGGTTCGTGGCTCTCAAGGACGAGGGCAGAAAGAAGCTTGCCTGAACCACTCCCTCTGACCGCTAAAGTGCGTCCTTCCCGCTCTGGCCTGTAGCTTTTTTGCCACACGCGGTGTTGCAAAATGCGAGGTATTCTGTTTTTTCGCAACACCTTACGCGCATCCGCTTGGTTCAAGAGCAAACAATTCGACAGTCGGTAAGTTTCAGTGGAATCGGGCTCCACAGCGGAGCTGCGGTGACGATGCGCATCCTACCTGCTCCTGCCGGCAGCGGAATCAGCTTCCGACGCGTGGACCTCGATAACTTCGATATCGAAGCGGTGGGACGAAATGTCGCGAAAGTCAGTTACGCGACCAGCCTCATGCGGCGTGGCGTGCTGATCTCGACGACCGAACATGTTCTCTCCGCACTCATGGGAGCGGGTATCGACAACGCCGGCATCGAACTCGATCAACTGGAAGTTCCCATTCTGGACGGAAGCGCACGGCCTTTCCTTGAGGCAATTCACCGCGTCGGCATCAAGCGCCAACGCAGGCCACGAACCTACTGGCGCGTGCTCAAACCGGTAGAAGTCCGCGACGGGCAAAAGTTCCTCGGAGTCTATCCCGCAGAGCGATATACAGTTTCGTACACCATTGACTTTCCTCAGCCCATCGGGATTCAGAGCTGTGACATCGATCTCGCTGGCGATAGTTACGCCCGAGAGATTGCTCCTGCGCGAACATTTGGCTTCCTGCGCGACGAACGCGCGCTGCGCAACATGGGCCTGATTCGTGGCGCGTCGGAGGAGAACGCGATTGTCTTAACTGATACTGGTGTCAAGAACGGGCCGCTCCGCTTCGAAGACGAATTTGTTCGCCACAAGATTCTCGATCTCATCGGGGATCTCGCGCTGCTTGGGCATCGAATTTTGGGAAAAGTGATCGCCAACCGCGCGGGGCACGCTATGCATACCGCACTCGTCTCGCGTCTGCTAAGAGACAAGTCCTTATGGGAAGAGGCGCAAATCGCGCGTGAGCACGATGAAGTGCCAGAAACGGCAACGGCCGAGCCAAGCCCGGCCGTTCTCCATCGCTAATTCGCCGGTACCAGCCGAGCCGGGCGCCGGTTGATCTTCTTCAGAATACGTCCAGGGTACGGATCGCATGTCGTCATGCCAACGAACTCAGGAGCCAATGCGTCGCGACGCTTGAAATAGTAGCTGCGCATTGTCAGGCAGGCAGTCGGGCGCATGTCGGGATCAGGCGTGATCTGAATTCGATCCGTTCCCCTGAGCTCGCGGAAGTTCGGATCCGTAAACGCAAACTGCCGGGCCGGAATCGACGATGATCCAGCATTCGCATCGGATTGGGAAATCGCTTGAGGCTGATTAGTCATCACGGGCAAATCAGCAGGCTGGGCAAGTCCCAACAACAGAACGGGAAGAAAGAGGCCCATATGGAACTCCTTTCTTGGCTGAGAGTATAGCTCCGAACACGAGAGACCAGTACCCCAGGTTAGAACGGAGCGCAAGCCGGTCTTGCAGGATTTTTGCGGCAAAAAAAAGTTATTGCCGCTCAGATGAGAACACCCTGGCGAAGATCCCGTCGACATTCCCAAGCTGGCGGCGTAGATCGAAAGCTCGTTCGATCTGCTCGCCGGAGAGCCTGCTACGGATCTCGGAATCGTTGCGGATAGCCTCGCGAAAATTGGTTCCGTTTTTCCATGCGGCCATTGCGTGCTTCTGGACCAAACGATACGCGTCCTCGCGCGACATTCCTGCTTCGGCAAGATCGAGAAGCAGTTGCCCGCTGAAGATGAGTCCGCCGGTGCTCTCCAGATTCTGCAACATGCGTTCGGGATAGACGAGTAGGGTGTCGATGAGTGTCGTCGTCTTATGCAGCAGGTAATCAATCAGAATCGTTGAATCCGGCAGGATGACGCGCTCGACTGACGAGTGCGAGATGTCGCGCTCGTGCCACAAAGGAACATCCTCGAATGCAGCCTGCGCATTCCCGCGCACCACGCGCGCCAATCCGCTGATCTGCTCGCAGGTGATCGGATTGCGTTTGTGCGGCATCGCCGACGAGCCTTTTTGTTTTTCGCTGAAGTACTCCTCGGCCTCGCGAACTTCGGTGCGCTGCAGGTGACGAATCTCGACCGCGATTTTGTCCAGCGTGCTCGCGATTACGGCGAGAGTCGCAACGAAGAACGCGTGACGGTCACGCTGGATCACCTGACTGGAGATCGCCGCCGTCTTCAGGCCCAAACGCGAGCAGATCTTGTCTTCCAGTTCAGGTGTTAAGTGCGCCAGCGTACCGACTGCGCCTGAAATTTTGCCCACGCGCATGTCTTCTGCCGCATGTTCGAAGCGTTCGATGTTGCGCTCCGTTTCTGAATACCAGTTCGCTAGCTTCAGTCCGAAGGTCGTGGGTTCGGCGTGAATGCCGTGTGTGCGTCCGATGGTGGGCGTGTGCTGAAATTCAAAAGCTCGCCGCTTGAGGACCGTCTTCAGGGCTTCGAGGTCGTTGCGGATGATTAACGAAGCTTCGTGAATTTGCAGTGCCTGTGCCGTGTCGACTACGTCATTCGAGGTAAGTCCAAAGTGCAGCCAGCGAGATTCAGGTCCTACCTTCTCCGCGACGGCTGTGGTGAACGCGATTACATCGTGCTTCACCTCAGCTTCGAGCGCCTGGATGCGCGACAAATCGAAATCACCGCGCTCGCAAATGGCCTTCGCCGCCGAGTGAGGAACCATGCCGGCTTCGGCCAATGTCTCTGTGGCCGCGACCTCGACGCGCAGCCACATACGAAGTTTATTTTCGTCACTCCAGATGCGGCCCATTTCGGGCCGGGTATAGCGTGCGATCACGCGTGACCTCAACGTTATGTGGAAATTGCCCGAAGCCTTCGGGAAGAAGAGAACAGAAAGGATAACGTAGACGAGCGGCTGTGTGCGAACCGACAGAGCGCCACCTCCGGCGCCGCTGCGTTTTTCAGACTCTGTGCGACGTCATCGACCCTGGAATTATTGTTGTTGTCGTCTTCAGGCCACTCCCCGACGGCGGCCCTGCCCATTCCTGCTAGACTTCTTTTCTGTCATGAGTCGAAAGCTATTTGGCACCGATGGAATCCGCGGGGTGGCTGGAGAATTCCCTCTCGATTCGGGCACCGTTTTTGCCATTGGATTAGCGCTGGGGCATCACCTCTTGCACGAAGGCAGGCGGCCGCGCGTTGTCATTGGGCAGGACACGCGCGAATCCAGCGCCTGGATCGCCGATCGGCTGTCGGATGGATTGAGAGCAGCGCAGACAGAGGTTTCATCGGCAGGTGTGATTACAACTCCGGGCATCGCCTACTTGGCGCGCGAACTCGGGTTCGATGCCGGCGTGGTGATTTCCGCGTCCCATAATCCCTGGACCGACAATGGAATCAAAGTTTTTGGAGGAGACGGTTACAAGCTTTCCGATGAACTTGAACTTGCAATCGAAAGAGAAATCTTTCGCTTCATAGAGACGCACCGCGACGTTACCCCACTGGCGTCAACCATCTTCAGCTTGCCCGGCGATCATTCCTTGCGCGAGAAGTACGAGACGTGGCTCAAGCAGAAGGTCTCGACGCCCAAGATAAAAGGTACTGTGGTTATTGATTGTGCGAACGGAGCCGCGAGTGCGTGCGCTCCGGAACTTTTCAAGATGCTTGGCCTTAACGCTGAGTTCATCCATTACAAACCCAATGGCAAGAACATCAATGATCATTGTGGCGCGCTGTATCCGCAGGTGGTCGCCGATGAGGTCAAGAAGCGCAACGCTGCTTTGGGTTTGACCTTCGACGGCGACGCCGATCGCGCTCTCTTCGCTGACCGCAATGGTAACGTCGTGAACGGCGACGCGGTGCTGCTGATGGCAGCACGCGACTTACAATCGCGCAGCGAACTCGCCGGTGCAACAGTCGTTGCTACTACGATGTCCAATATGGGACTCGAAGCTGCGCTGAAGAGCTCCGGCATTCGCATGTTGCGCGCGCCCGTCGGGGACAAATATGTCCTCGACGAAATGCGGAAAACCGGCGCAGTGCTGGGCGGAGAGCAATCGGGTCACATTATCTTCTCTCGCGCCGCAACGACAGGGGATGGTCTGCTGACAGCGCTGATCGTCCTGGAAATTCTGTCCCGAAGCGGGAAGCAGCTTGACGAACTTGTCAGCGACCTCAGAGTTTTCCCTCAGGTAATCAAGAACGTGCGTGTCCGCGAGAAACAACCGCTCGATCAGATCGCCGCGGTCAGCTCCGCCATCCGCGCCGCCGAACAAGACCTCGCGGGAAATGGACGAGTGGTCGTCCGCTATTCCGGCACTGAGCCGCTCGCGCGGGTAATGATCGAAGCCGAGTCCAAAGATAAGATGGAAAGGCACGCCAAATCCATTTCTGGGGCGATTCAGGCGGCAATTGGAGCCTGATATTCAGGTATTACTCTGAGTTTTTGAAACATGCAGAAAATGCACTGAAAATGCGGCTCTCGGAAGTTTTCCACAACCGATTTTTTTGTGCTACCATCCGTTGAGTTTCAAATTTTAACGATTCGGCAAGTGAACGCTCAGCCTCCAACCTTCGATTCGTAACGAAGGCTTTTTCAGGCTCAAAAAGACGAACCTTGGCGTCCCGACAAGTCCCCTTCGGTCGCCAACAGCCGCCATTCGAACACTCGTTGTGCCGCTCGCGAATGCGCGGATTGCTTTTTTGGAAACACTCAATGTCGCTCTCAACCACTGCTGCTGCTCAAGTCAATCCATGGATGCGCATCCTCGGCGCCTTGGAAAAGAAAGTCAATCGCCACTCCTTCGAAACCTGGCTCAAGCCCACGCGATTTAGTCACGCGGTTGGGAAAATAATGTTTGTCCGTGTGCCCACTCCTGAGTTTCGCCACATTGGAGACAAGTACGGCGACCTTATCTTCGAAGCCGTCGATAATCTCGGCCTCGAATTCGAAGATTTTCAATTCGTGACTGTGGACGAAGATCCTTCCGTAGTCGCGCAGCGTCCGCCATCACAAGGAATTCCTGCACAATCGGTCACTCATCATTCCTTGGGAAATGGAGCGGCAGCAGCTCCGGCTCGTGCAGCCTCAGCTCCGGGCGCGGGCGCTTCGCAAGCGCGTTTCGATTGGGAAACTGCGGCGCAGCTCAACCCGAAGTACACCTTCGACGCATTTGTCATCGGCAGCGGCAACCAGTTCGCGCACGCAGCCGCCCGCGCGGTCGCGGAGCGCCCATCGAAGGCCTATAACCCGCTCTTTCTCTATGGCGGGGTGGGAATGGGCAAGACGCACCTGATGCAGGCGATCGGCCACGAAGTAAAGAAACGCATGCCCGAAGCTGCGATCTGCTACGTCTCCAGCGAGAAGTTCACCAACGAAATGATCAACTCGCTGCGCTATGACAAGATGACCAGCTTCCGCGACAAGTTCCGCAATGTCGATGTGCTGCTCATCGATGACATCCAGTTCCTCGCACAAAAGGAGCGGACGCAGGAAGAGTTCTTTCATACCTTCAACGCGCTGCACGAATCGATGAAGCAGATCGTGATCGCAAGCGATCGTCCACCAAAAGAGTTGGCCGAGATCGAAGACCGTCTGCGCAGCCGCTTCGAGTGGGGATTGATCGCGGACATTCAGCCGCCGGACCTGGAAACTAAAGTCGCGATTCTGCAAAAGAAGAGCGAGAGCGAGAAGGTTCCTCTTCCAACCGACCTCGCGCTCTACATTGCGTCGAATGTCCGCACCAATGTTCGCGAACTCGAAGGCGCGCTCATTCGCCTGATGGCGTACTGCTCGCTCACCGGAGCGGAAGTCACGCTCAGCACCGCGCAACAAGTTCTCAAGAATTTCATCGATTCGCAGGCTCGGAAGATCAGCATCGACTCGATTCAGAAAGCGGTGGCTGAACAGTTTGGACTGCGTTTGCCGGAGATCAAGCAGAAGAACAATTCACGCTCAATCGTAGTTCCGCGTCAGATCGCGATGTATCTCGCCAAGCAGATGACGGATTGCTCCTTGCCTGAGATCGGCAGGCAGTTTGGTGGAAAGCATCACACTACGGTGATGCACTCGATCTCCAAAATCGACGAGCAGCGCCGCGCCGACAAAGATCTGAACCGCACCATCAACAAGTTAATGGAAACTCTGAACGGCTGAACTGCCGTTCGGAGTTCGTCTTGCTGCGGCACCTCGCGTCGTCGTCGCGACCGTTTGCGGCAGCTCCATGGACCAGATCGCGCCCGGACGCATGTACATGCTCGCACGGTAGAATCCGCGCGCATCGTAGGCTTCGGGCGTGCGGAAAAAGTAGCCACGATCTTTCCAGACGACGTTGTACACGCCTTCGGCTGTCTTGAAGCCTTCGTCGCGCATGCCTTCGGAAAGCATGTGGGATGCAACGCTGAACGTCGTTCCCGTCCAGACCTCCTCCACTTGCTCATTTTCATGCAGTGGACTTCCATCGGCTCCTATGCCGTTGATCGCTCCCATGGTTCCGTTCTGGAACTTCATGACGTTGTAATCGAAAACGTGCTTCAACGCCGACCGTCGCATCTCTGCCGGAACCAGATCGCCGAGTCCAGTGAGGTTCGCGTACCACTGTCCCGCGAGTTGCTCGGCCATGACGTTGGTTTTGTACTCGCTTCCTACGTCGTAATTGAAATATGTGCCATTCCACAGTTTCTTGATGAAAGCAGCCTGTGCGCGCTTGAAAAGATTGTCATAGGTTTGCGCCGTGTTGGCCTCGCCAACCCTCCGGGCAATTTGGCTCGTAGCGCGCAACGCGGCTAGATACAAGCTACCGCTGTAGGAACTCTCTCCGCGTGCAACCCAGTTGTCATAGGTTTGATCGGGAAATCCGCCGTTCTCAATCAGTCCGTCGCCATCCTTGTCGTATTGCCGCAGGTGCTCCATGGCGAGCTTCACGGCATTCCAGGTGTAGCGCAGGAAGTCCGTGTCCTTGGAACCGCTGAAGACATAGTCGCGCCAGACCATCAGCACATACTTGCTGTTAAGGTCGCGCCAGTTCGAGACGTCCTGATAGTTGTACTGGTTCACGTTCACGAATGGGTCTTCGGTTGGAGAGCCAAGATCGTGAGGAGCAGAACCGGCGGTCTTGCGTGCCATGAGCGTGAGACTCCGTTCGTGCTCGGCCTTCCATGCCCAGACGTATTGCTGCGGATTGCTCTCCGGAATCGTGTCGGTATACTCGCGCATCTCCTGCTTCTCGATCTCCGGCCAGAACTTGACCAGAGGGAAGGAGCCGTAAAAGCGCACGTCCGAAGTCCCGTAGTACTTGTAGTCGAAGCACTCCAGATAGCTGAAGCTGTCGGCGAGCTTCGCCGACAGATGCTTCGGGTTGCCGAGCCCGCGCAGCTCGTGTCCCCACATCGTGCCGCCATCGGCAAGAATGTAGAGCTCATTGAAAAGCTCCCCGCGATACCACAGAGGCTTTGAGTCGTCGTTGACGATCGGATTCTGCCAAGCGTCGATCTGCCTGCTCCAGTTCTGATCGTTCTCAAGCGCAGTTCGGGCGATCTTCCAGGCGTTTGTTCCCGATGCATCAAAAAATTGCGTGTAGTGGCGGAGCCATTTGCGCCCGCCTCCAAACTCCGCAACGGGAAGATCCCAGGAGAGCGCCATGGGAATGAGCTTCTTCTCGTTCGGAGCAAGTGTGAAACGCACAGCGATTGCCGCCGCCATCGGCTCACCGGCGCTCGCCATGTTTTGACCCCAGTTCGGGAGGCGTCCCGATTCGGAAAACGGTTTCCAGACCTCCTGACCCCCGCCAAACGGAAACCAATTCGTGAGGTAAGAAATCTCGACGCCCGAACCGGCTAATGCGGCGATGACAAATTGGCCGTCCCACTCGTCTTGAACTGGCCCATTGCGCAGACGGTCGAAGACGATGCCCTGCATACTTCCGCCGCGAATCTGTTCGGCGCGATAAAAATTCTTGTTCTGGTTGTTGAGAGCTCCGGAGAAATTCGGCAGCTCATCGCGGAACCAGCCCACCATGTTGGTCCAGGAGAAAAGAATCGACACCGTGACCGGCTCATCGCTGGGATTTTGCGCGAACCAGTTGTAGATCGCGACCGGATAACTCGATTCCTTGTAGTTGTTGGGAAGAACCGGAGAAAACTGCTCCACCGTGAGATTCACCGGCAATTCGGAAGAGCGATACGCAAACCACGACTTTGGATACAGCGCGACATATTCGCCTGCGCCGGCCGGATAGGTCCAGTTCCACGCGGCAAGGGCTCCCCCCGGGGGCTTGCCAGCTGCAAGCACTTCAGCCATAGGCTTCCCGCCTTCACGCTGGACAAACACGGCGAACTGATTCGAGGGGACGTCCTGATATTTGTGAACCCCCGCTTTCACGTGCCAGCGCTCGAAGTGTCCGCGATAGGAACGCGAGAATGTTCCCGCCCCGAAGCCTCCCACAGGCGCCCCCTGCCAATAACCGTCGTCAATGTTCTGATTCACGAGTTCCGGCTTCGTTCCGCCGGGATTCGCAGGCGGCTGGCCGATTGGAATCCGCCAAGCTGCGCGCGGAATGGCATCATCCGCTCCGGCACAGATCGTCACGATGGTCGCGAATAGAAAGGCACGAAGAGCAGAACGGCAAAAGTATGGGCAAGGATTGTTCATAAATCGATTTACTAGGCTATTTGAGCAATGCGCAAGAGTGTACTGCTGAACTGCGCATCGTGCAATCGTGTAACTGCGGGACTTGTACCAACGGAATTTAGGTGCGGGATTCAGCGTCCCTGTTCTGGCTGAAATGAATCTAAAATTTAGTAATGCGCAAGCTGTTCGCGTGGTTCATTGTCTTCCTGATTGCAGCCGTCGTGTGGGTAGGATTTGTGTACGTGCTGCACACCGGGCCGTCGCAGCAAACTTTTGTCGATTTCAGGAATGGCTCGTCCCCGCGACACATTGCCTCGGAGCTGAAGCAGGCGGGAATCATCCGCAGCCGTTGGGCTTTTCTTTTAGTGCATCTATATCGCCATCGTGCACTCAAGGCCGGTGAGTACGCCTTCGATCATCCGGATTCGCTGAGCAACGTGTATAACCGCATCGCTCGCGGCGATACCTACGCGCGCGTTCTTACTGTACCTGAGGGCTACAACGTCTTCGACATCGCCGCGGAAGTGGAGAAGCTCGGCATCGACTCGCAGCAGAACTTTCTTGAGCAGGCACGCAGTCAAGTCGCGTTGGTTCACGACCTAGATCCATTCGCTCCGAGCTTGGAAGGTTATCTATATCCGGATACGTACCGCTTTGCTCGGAAGAACAAAGCCCCCGATGTAATCGCTGCGATGGTAAAGAGATTCCACCAGGAGGCGCACCAGATCGGGTTGACCAGCGACGTCCATCGTATCGTCACGATGGCATCGATCGTGGAGAAGGAAACGGCTGTGGCGAGCGAGCGCCCGCTGGTTGCTGGAGTCTTCTACAACCGCCTGGGGCAGCACATGGCGCTCGACACTGACCCCACAGTCATATACGCAGCCCTTCTGGCGAACCGGTATCGGGGAACCATTTACGCCTCAGATCTGAAGTATTCGTCGCCTTACAACACCTACCGCAATCAGGGTCTGCCTCCCGGACCAATCGCTAATCCTGGCAAAGACTCACTGCTTGCAGCTATGCATCCCACGCACACTGACTATCTATACTTTGTCAGCGATAACCAGGGGCATCATCGGTTCTCCAAGAGCCTCGAGGAACATCAACGGAATGTCGCTGAATATCGCCGCGCAGTCGGCGGCGGGAGATAGACAATAGGATCCGCTAGCGTTGTCTTCTGATTCTGTACGCGTGCTCTCCGTCGTGGATCGAGGCACTCTTATATACTGAATTTTTCGGCAGTGCTTCGTCCCCAGGCATGCAGATACGATCGACGGCTCAATCCCTCGCAATTGGTTTCCTTGCACTCTCGCTTTCCGGGTGCCTGGTCCACACCCGCAAATTGGAACGCCGACAAGTAAATACGTCCAACCTGCTCAGCGCGACGCTGCCGCAGTTAGTCGAACAAATCAATACCGAAGCGCGGAAGATTCATTCGCTGAGTGCGACGGTTGAAATCGCTACGTCACTTGGGGGGGCCAAGAAGGGACAGGTCACTGACATCCAGCAGATCAAAGGCAACATCCTGGAAAAAGATCCAGACATGCTGCATGTTCTCGGTCGAATACCACTTGTGGGAAGTCGCGCATTCGATATGGTGAGCGACGCGAGCACATTCAAACTCTCGATCCCACCGATGAACAAGTTCATCACCGGACCTGCGAACGAGTCCGCGCAGCCCTCAAAGAACACGCTCGAAAATCTGCGGCCGCGCGTTTTCTTTGACTCGTTATTACTGCACGAGATCAAGCCCACAGAAATTGTATTTCTGGAACAAGGGACCTCGGTCGTTCCCGACACGCGCGACAAGAAAAGGAGCTGGGAAATCCCTAACTACATCATCAATGTTCTTGAACGCGATGGAGACTGGTGGCGTCTGCAGCGAAAGATCACGTTTGCCCGCACAGATCTCAAGCCGCATCAGCAAATGATCTACGATCAAAATGGCGCCCTGGCAACCCTCGCTACCTACGACAATTTCGCCGATTATGACGGCATCAGCTTCCCATCGCAGATCACGATCAGCCGTCCCAAAGAGGAATACACCATTACGATCACCTTCGAGAAGCTGGAGCTCAACATTCCGCTTTCTCCCGATCAGTTCGTGCTCAATCAGCCTCCTGGAGCGCAAGTGACTACGTTAAAGTGAGTTCGCGGCCATTTGACGCGCTCTTCCGCTGAAACGGATAATAAGAAGTTTGCTAGTGCGATCCCCATCCACTGAGGAGAGTTGAGGAAACGATGGCGACGGCAGTGCCTCCGAGCGCGGGTTATGAGCAGGAGAGGTCGTCAGGTGTTAAGCCGTTGCGCGCGGGAGAAGGTCATCAGTTCTTACTTCGACGCCTACATTCGCTCAGCGGCATCGTTCCAATCGGAGCCTTTCTTGTTGAGCACTTTGCTTCAAATGCGTACGCTACGAACGGTCCTCACGCTTACGCTACTCAGATCAAGTTCCTGAATTCATTGCCATTCGTTCCGTTCCTGGAGTGGGGATTCATCTATATTCCGATCCTTTATCACGCGCTATATGGGATCTACATTTGGTATCGCGGCGAATCTAACGTGATTACCTATCCGTGGCAGGGCAACTGGATGTACACCGCCCAGCGCTGGACGGGAATCATTACCTTCGCCTACCTCATCCAGCACGTTTATCACCTGAGGTTCAGCGGACCCCGGCTGCTCGATTACCCCGGCGCGGGATTTGGCAAGGTCCAGCAGGAGCTCGCGAATCCGTGGATGCTGGCGGTTTACCTCATTGCGATCATCTGTGCATCGTGGCACTTCGCCTATGGAATCTGGCTCTTCTGTGCCAAATGGGGAATAGCCCAGGGCGAGCGTGCCAGACGCAAAGTCGGACTCGTGTGCTTTGCGATTGGATTGCTCTTTGTAATCGTAGGCATGGTGACGGTAAGAGCGTTCGTCTCTCCGAAGGATCCTGCCTGGCGAAGTCTTGGCACTGATCCTGCCACCGCGAAACAAGTCGAAGCAGAGCCGGTACGTTGAACATCGATAGAACTGAATGGCAAATCCCAAGATCATCGTTGTAGGGGGAGGACTGGCAGGGCTCTCGGCGACTATCAAGATCGCCGAAGCCGGTGGACACGTCGATCTCTTTTCCATCGTTCCGGTAAAGCGCTCGCATTCAGTGTGCGCCCAGGGCGGCATCAACGCAGCTAAGAACCTGAAGGGCGAAGGCGACACGACCTGGCAGCACTTCGATGACACGATCTACGGGGGTGACTTCCTCGCGAATCAGCCTCCAGTGAAGGACATGTGCGAGGCGGCGCCGGGCATCATCGATCTGCTCGACCGCATGGGCGTGCCCTTCAATCGCACGCCAGAAGGCCTGCTCGATTTCCGCCGCTTTGGTGGCACTCTCTATCATCGGACCGCATTTGCGGGAGCGACTACCGGCCAGCAGTTGCTCTATGCACTGGATGAGCAGGTGCGGCGCTATGAATCAGAAGGACGAGTTAGCAAGTTTGAAAGTTGGGAATTCCTTTCCGCAGTTATCGACGCGCAGGGAATCTGTCGCGGCATTTGCTCCATGGATCTGCGATCCATGGAGGTTCGTACTTTTCCCGCAGACGCAGTCATCATTGCTACCGGTGGCATTGGCGCGATCTTCGGCAAATCAACTAACTCCGTAGTCTGCACAGGATCGGCGCAGTCGGCGCTCTATCAACAAGGCGCGTACTACGCGAACGGCGAGTTCATTCAGGTGCATCCGACGTCGATTCCTGGCGACGATAAGCTGCGCCTCATGTCGGAATCGGCGCGCGGCGAAGGCGGGCGAGTCTGGGTGCCGAAGGCGCAGGGCGATAAGCGCGATCCGCTCAGCATTCCCGAATCGGAACGCTGGTACTTCCTTGAGGAGTGGTATCCGAAATACGGCAACCTGGTGCCGCGCGACGTAGCGACCCGAGCCATCCACAAAGTTGTTTATGAGCACGGCCTCGGCATCGACGGCCAGCCGATGGTCTATCTCGACCTCACACACATCGATCGCGCCACGCTCGACCGCAAGCTCGAAGGCATTTTGGAGATTTACGAGAAGTTCGTCGGTGATGATCCGCGCGTCACGCCGATGAAGATCTTTCCGGGAATGCATTACACCATGGGCGGACTGTGGGTGGACTTCAAGCAGGCCACCAGCATCCCCGGCATCTTTGCGTGCGGTGAGTGCGAATACGGCTACCACGGTGCGAATCGCCTGGGAGCGAACTCGCTCGTCTCATGCATTTTTGGCGGTTTCGTTGCCGGCCCGCAGGCACTCGCGTATGCAAGAAATCAGGCGAAGCCAGCGAACGTGAACGGCGCGTTCGATGCCGAACGCAAACGCCAGGAAGAGATTAACGACAAACTCATGAGCTCGGACGGAACGGAGAATCCGTTCCGCCTTTGGCGCGAGCTGGGCGAGGTCATGACTAAGAATGTGACGGTAATTCGCTACAACGCGGCCTTGGAGCAGACCGACGCGAAGATCGTGGAGTTGCTTGAGCGGTATCAGCGCATAAATCTGAGCGACCGCGAAATGTGGGCGAATACGTCATTTGTCTTCACGCGCCAGCTGTACAACATGCTGCAGCTCGCGCGCGTAATCGCGCAGGGCGCGGCGTTGCGTAACGAATCTCGCGGTGCGCACTACAAACCGGAGTTCCCGGAAAGGGACGACGTAAACTTCCTGAAGACGACAAAAGCTTACTTCGCTCCCGATGCCGACGAGCCGCGATTCGAGTTTGAGCCGGTGGACACGTCATTAATCAAGCCGCGTCCGAGGAAGTACTGAAGATTTTGTGTCTATGCCTTGTTGAGTGCGCTGGAGTGGTAAGGCCTGTCATCCTGAAGCGCTTCGGTTGCGCGAAGGATCTCCCGCGAATGTGTCGGACTTCAATACATTCGCGGGGACTTTGACCTTGTCCTCTGGTAACGGAGCCACGGGACGGCACTTAAGTCTGAGACATCCTCGGGAGATCCGGCGCCCAACAGACGTGCTTCAGGATGACAGACAAGAAGATTGCAACAGTATCTATCACTGACAAACTAAATGGCCCCAAACGGAAAAACCGTAATCATTAAGATCAAGCGACAAGCTTCGCCTAAGACAGGCTCATATTGGGAAGAATTCGCTCTGCCCTGGAAGCCGGGCATGAACGTGATCTCCGCGATGATGGACATCGCAGCGAATCCCGTTACGCGCGACGGAAAACCGTCGCGGCCAATCACATACGATTCCAATTGTCTTGAAGAGGTCTGCGGCTCGTGCGCGATGCGCATCAACGGACGCGCGCGCATGGCTTGCTCCGCGCTCATCGACAAACTCGAGCAGCCGATCACGCTTGAACCGCTGTCGAAATTTCCTGTCATCCGCGATCTCGCTGTTGATCGTTCGGTGCTGTTTGAAAATCTCAAGCGAGTAAAAGCTTGGGTGCCAGTCGATGGAACCTACGATCTCGGTTCCGGCCCTCGCCAGAGCACGTTCCAGCAAGAGGCAGCCTATCCTCTGTCCCGCTGTATCTCGTGCTGCTGCTGCATGGAAGTCTGCCCGCAGTTCAACGAGAAAACCAATTTCGTAGGCGCCGCCACCATCGCCCAGGTGCGTCTCTTCAACACGCATCCCACCGGCGCCGCCCTGAAAGAAGATCGTCTCCACGCGCTCATGGGAGACGGCGGAATCCAGGAGTGCGGGTACGCTCAGAACTGCGTGGAGATCTGTCCTAAGGACATTCCGTTGACGAACGCGATCGCGGAAGTCGGCGGACAGGTGATGAAGCAGGCCATCAAAGATATCTTCACGCGTTAGCCATGAGCACAAGCGGCTCCGAACCGACGCCCCCGATTACCTTCATCGGCACCGTGCCAATCCTCCGCATCCTTTCGGTCGACAAAGCGAAGGAGTTCTACTGCGGCTTTCTTGGTTTTAGAGTCGATTGGGAGCACACGTTCGAGACTGGCATGCCGGTGTTACAGCAGGTCTCACGCGGCGACCTACGGCGGCATTTGAGCGAACATCATGGTGACGGGGAATCCACATCCACGTAGAGATGACTGGAGTCGATGAATTCCACCAAGAAGTTACCAGCAAGGGATACAAATACCTGCGCCCTGGCGTGCAGGACGAGTTCTACGGCGCGCGCGCAATGCACGTGACCGATCCGTTCGGCAATCGCATCAGCTTCAACGAGTTCAAGAGCCAAAAGCGCTTAACGAAAGTACTGCATAAGACTGGCGCACGGCAGCTCTGCAGGCGCACCTTTGCGTGGGTCACTTCTGGGAAAACTGGGCTCAAATTTATGAGTGCTCGAACAATCTAACCATCGTGACAATCTCCTCCTCGCGGCCTTGCCCGAAAATGAACGCCGCAGACTGCATTCTTTGCTTGAGCCGGTCGAACTCGAAGTTGGCAAACACCTGATCGAGGCTGAGCAGCCAATCCGTTACATGTACTTTCCGATCGACATCGTCACCTCCACTTTGCAGGATCTGCGCGATGGATCGAGCGTTGAAATTGGACTCATGGGCTTAGAGGGCCTAGTCGGAATTCAGTTCTGGTTGCAGCAGGAAACAACGAATAGTCGCACGCTAGTGCAGGTCGCCGGAACCGCACTGCGCATGAGCGCATCGGTTTTCAAGCGCGAGGTAATGGATAAGCCTTCTCCTTTGAACAAACTCATCGCATCTTACGTTCATGCATTTCTCTCGATGACTGGACAAACAGCAGCATGTAATCGTATGCACGAGGTCAACACGCGGTTGGCGCGCTGGTTGAGCCTCGTGTATGACCGCGTTCAGAGCAACGAATTCGCAATGCGACAGGAGTTCCTCGCCATGATGTTGGGCGTACACCGGCCGGCGGTGACTATCGCTGCAAGCGCGCTGCAGAATGCTGGGCTAATCAGCTATCGACGCGGACATATCACGATCAATGACGCCGCTGCTCTCCGCGAGAGTGCCTGTGAGTGCTATTCCATCATTGAGGCGCAGTTTGACAAGATGTTCGGCAGCGACTGGCGTGAACGCGCGCAAGCGAGCCGATTGCCGGTGTAGCTCTTTTGAGTGCTGCATCAACTGCTGTGACATGCGCCGCAACCGTTTCACTCTTTCCCTGACGTGCTGAATCCGGTCTTTGGTCTGCATCAATCCTCGCCCTTGCCGCCGAATAGCTTCAGATTCGAACGCGTGAAATTTGTGCTGACTCCACATTCGGGGCAGAGGATGGCGTGAGCCAAGACGTCAGCGCGGAAAATCTCAGCGAGGATGACACCGCCGTTCACCTCAGAAGGACGATGCTGGTACCCGCAGGCCGGGCACTCGAAGCCGCAGTGGTCAAGGTTTTGTCCGCCTATGGATCGGGGAACGTCACGCGGGGCGGGAGTTTGTGAATGGTGCATTCGATGCATGTGGTACTCGGGCCTAACATCGACTTTAGTTGTCGCTATTAGCATCCGTCGGTACGCTAACGTACGCTCCAACCAGAAATGAATGCAAGGGTCTTGGCACGACTACTTCAGCCAGAGACGAGGTAGGGAGCTGCATCGCTTGCAGAGGTGGTCCCGAATGACGAGCATTGAAAGCAGGCCAGCCGGCGTGAGGTGCTCGTTGCATTGTCACTCAATCCGAAGACGCAGAAATAGATTCACGCCAACCGGATGCGCTCCGTAAGCGCTCTTGAGCACGTCGGGTATGCCGTCGTATAACGTGAGCTGGCCACCGATGGCCGTTGCAAGGTGAGGCACGTGACCGACCTCGTGACTATACCCGGCCGTATAGGCCTGCACACGCGCGAAGTAGCGTTCTTCGAATCCAGGCGGAATAGGACCGTCGTCGAGCAACAGCTCGTTGGTCCGATCAGTGCTTTCGATTCGTGTCCAGAGGCTGTGGCGGCGAAGGCGCAGCGTCGATTCAACCAAGTAGCTGTTACCAACATTTCCATCTCCAATACTCTGGTTGCGTCCCCACAGCAGCATTGACGCCAGATTCCCAGTATGGAACCCGCGATTGTACATAACCGAAGCAGTCATGCGCCCCAAATCTTCATTCGGCGACAAGGCTTCGGGGCTATGAAGCTGGCCAATTGAATATTGCGCGCTCCAATTCTGGCCAGGATTGACCGTGAGCCGCGTCGCCCAGGAGTCAATCTTTCCCGAATCGATATTCCAGCGAAACTCGTCAGGTTCCCGTCCGTGGAATCCCGAAGCTTCGACGCGTACGCTGTGATGCGTTAAGCCGACGGTAATCACGTCATCGGCTATGTGAGTTGAATCCTGGAGATGGTGGCCGAGAGTCGCAACTGGATTTTCCGACGCCGATGCGCGATGCGGATATGCCATCGGTCCGAGGGCCGGACTGCCCATGGGCGCGAAATATAGCGAGAGCAGCGTGCGATCGTTGAGCTTTGCATCGTACATGGCAGCGACTTCCATGAAGAAATCATGCGGATGCTGCCCATCGACAATCGGCCTGCCAAACGCAGTTTCTCCCTGCTGAAAGAGCAGGGGATATCGTCGCTCCGAAACGGTAGCCGGCTCGAGGCTCAACATCGTACGCAGCGTGAGCGTGCCGTGTCCAAGCTCTCGTTGCGCCATCGGCATGATCCAGCTGGTCGAAAAAAATTTGCCGCTTCCACGGGGGCCGGTCTGCTGCGTGTCGTTCAGGAATGCGACACCGTGCAGCATGAACATCCAATTGCCCCGCATCGTCATGAACATGTTCTCGGGCGTGGAGCCTGGCTGAACATCGGTGCCCGCCGTCGCATGCTGCTGGATGAGCTCGATCAACGAGGACGAGCCCATGCTCATAGACATGTGGCCTGCATATTCAGGCATTCCGCTCTGGGCGGAAGGACTATCGTTCTGAGCGACAGA
>CAYZHX010000006.1:1303-51777 GCA_964476905.1 uncultured Terriglobales bacterium | reverse complement strand
ACCCACGCTGTTAGAGTTAGCTGAGGAGTCGAGAGATTCTGCCAGACGCTCCGACACCTCGTGCGAAAAGACCGCGGCTCCATCGGCATTCAGATGCTGCGAATTGGTGAAGTACTCAGTATCGTCCGCGTATTTAGCGTTGCTGTAATCCCAGAACTCCAGGTGATAGCGCTCCGCCAGATGCCGGAAGCGGGAGAAAATCTCTTGTCTGTTATTGGTCAGTCTCTGCATCTGGGCGTACTCGGGTGAGTACACCAGAATCAATCGAATCCCCTTTTCCTGGCAGAGCCTCGCTAGCTCATCCATCAGTTCAATGCCGGCAGGTTCAATATCCCACTTCACGCCCTGAGGACTTGCAGCCTTGAAATGATCAAAGTCGTCGGTCCACTTCGCCGATCGTGGATTGAAGCCGAGGAAAAAGTCTTGTCGAGGTGACCATCCAAAGTGTTCTGCCAAGCCCGCCATCCATGCCATGCTCATGTCGTCTGCAACATAGCCGTACAGTGGTATATATCTGCTTTTCCAGGCATTTGCATCTATCTTCTTTAGCGCCTGGTACAGCTCGGGATCATACAAATAGGGAACGTATTGCGCCGGGGCATATACCTCGCGAGTTGTCACAAATGAGAAGGCGTCCAGGTTATGTATAACTACATCCGGACGACGGTTGTGCTCAAGATAAGCTTTAAAAACTGCAATCTGCATGTCGGTTTGTGAGCCATTTCGTCCGAGGTTAAATGCACTGCGCCCGGTCACTTGTTCAATCACTCGCGGATCATAGTGCGATAGGGCACGTGATGAGCCGGTGATAACGATCTGGGCGTTGATTCGGCCCTGCATCATCTCATTGGATACCCCGTACTGCGAAGTTCTGATGCTGCGCAGCCCGGAAGTAATCGCCGCATCCAGTGCGAAAGCCGCCAGCACCACAATGGCAAAGAAAGCTGCGACCCTCTTCAAAGCGAGCGGGCCCGTCAAGTTTGTGGTTGCTTTCCGGCCCGCATCGACAATGACACCGTCAGGCAGCGTCTGCGTGCGCGGAATGTCGACCACAGCTGTCGCCCAGCTTTGTGGCGTCGATAGCGAGTGTTGTTGCTTGAGCACGTATATACCTTTTTAGAATTGGAAATAAATGAACTGTGTCTTTCGATATACCCCGAACATCACCACGAGCAGCACAAATGCCGCATACGCGGCCCATCGCACCGCGACGGGAAGCTTTCCGATGTTCAGACGCAGCGAAACTCTGCCATCCCAGACCAGCTGGCCGATTTCAAGCGCAGCAATACTCATGACCGCAACGGGAAGCTGGCGAAGCAAGAACTGAGTAGTCTTGATTTGATGAAAATCCCACCCGCTCGCCAAATGCGTGAACACATAGACGGCGTCGGAAACGGTCCTGGCTCGAAACACGATCCAGGCAAGATAGGTCAGCACAAACGTGCAAACGAGCATAATGATTCTGCGCGGTTTGGTATCCTCGCCGAGACCAACTGCAGCGAAAACTCGATCTCTCCAGTTTTTCGTGAATTTCCCGCACACTAGGTAAAATCCGTTCAAGCAACCCCAACATACATAGGTCCAGTTGGCGCCGTGCCAGAGTCCGCTGACACCGAATGTAATCATTAGATTCAGAATCAGCCTCCAGCTGCCTACGCGGCTGCCGCCGAGCGGAACGTACACGTAGTCTTTGAACCAGGTCGAAAGCGATATATGCCAGCGGCGCCAGAACTCTGAAACCGACCGCGAGTAGTACGGAGTCCTGAAATTCTCCATCAAGCGAAACCCGAGCACCTGCGCGCTCCCGATTGCGATATCGGAGTATCCAGAAAAATCGCAGTAAATCTGGTAGGTGAAAAATAGGGTCGCCAGAGCTAACTGCAGTCCATTGAAGCTATGCGGAGCCGAATAGACGTCGTTCACATAAAGGGCGAGCCGGTCGGCCACAACCAGTTTCTTGAATAAGCCCCAGGCCATTCTCTTCAGCCCCTGGACCACATCTTCATATCGAAACGCATGGTGCTCCCGGAACTGATGCAGAAGGTTCTGCGGTCGCTCAATGGGTCCGGCAACCAGTTGCGGGAAGAACATCACGTAGGTGGCGTAGACAATAAAGTTGTGCTCCGCTTCTTGCTTGCCGCGATACACCTCGACGACGTAACTCAAACTCTGAAACGTGTGGAAGGACAGGCCGATCGGCAGGATGATATGGATGACCGCAGGAGGCAAATACCATCCGAACAGAGCCGCCAGTCCGTGCGCGCTGTCCACAAAAAAACCCAAGTATTTGAAGACGAACAGGACCGCGCAAGTGGAGATAATGCTGGCGATCAGCCACACTCTGCGCCTGCCGCCAGTCTCCTTCTCGATCTGCATGCCGGCAACATAATCCACCAGAATAGTTATCAGCAGGATTACGATGTATGCCGGTATAAATGCCATGTAGAAGAAGCAGCTCGCGACCAGAAGAAGTCCTACTCTCCATTTCTGAGGCGAAAGGAAGTAGAGCGCGACTACGATCGGAAAAAAGATGGCAAATTCCAGTGAGTTGAAAAGCATGTTTACACTCTCTGCTGTTGAACGATGATTTCGGGATCGGTTGACAAGCTCGCCTTAAGGCACGTCGGGAGGGAGGAGCCTAGAGATTGCAAGACCGGTCCCGTTGCCGGGCCCTGCTCCGGTCAGCAAAAAACAGCACTATACAAAACGTCGAAGGTACGACTTCGAGCCCTCGACCATTCCACGACTTTCACGCTCGCGATCGTAGCGACGATGCAAATTAGGAAGGCCGCGGCGGTGATATCAATTCCATCTTCCAATCTGGATACTTTGCTGAGGATCTGCAGAATCACAATCTGTATGATGTAGGCGAACAACGAGTATTTCCCCAGCAAGATCGCAGTACGACCAACGTAATTGACGTCACCGCACCACGTAGCCAGGACATAGATTAAAGAAACACTCAAGCACACACCGATAATCTGCAGAGTATAGGTAGCGTTCCACACTGAGATCGCGGCCACGTAGCCTGCGTAAGCCAGCACCAGAACGATCCTGTGCTGCAGAAGGCGGTGGACCTTATCAATCTGAAAATGCCCAATGCTGATCCCGAGGGCTCCGATGCTGAACAGTTGCAGATAACTGCTGTCGACTCCTATCCAGTTAACGCTCAGACTGGAGACGAGGCTTAACGCGCAGGCGACATGAAAGGTTCCGCGATAACGTCGAAACAGCGGCAGCAACAGTCCGGATGCAATAAGAAGATAGCCGATCGGAACAAGCACTGAAAACGCGACTGCTTTGGTTCCGGTTAACGATGCCAGCAGCAGATCGACTCCAAGTTTGTTTCCGTTTCGGCTTCGCAAAGCATTGTTGGCAATCAGCGCAGGTGCGCTGTTCAAGACAAGGACGATGGCTACCAACTTGAGGCCGCGCACAAACAGTCGCTTGGATACTACTCTGGTTGATGAGGGGTCTTTGCGAAGATATACGTATGAAATCAAAAAGCCAGTGATGAATATGAATGACGGAGTCAGAAATCGTAGATACCTATACAGCGAAGGATCGATAGCTACGAAGTAATTCAGCCAGTGATACAAGACCATCGTCAGAACTAACGCGCCCTTCGTCGAATCAAGCGCAAAGAGCCGTGTTGCCTTGAATGTGGATACCTGGCTGGTATCGTACTTTACCGAAGCGACGCCGTTTGTAAAGGTTGTTGCCATAAAGTCTCTTTTGGAGGATCTAGTCCAGCAGCAGACGGTGGGTGAGCTCTAGACTTAAGAGAGTGTGTATCGCCAAGGTATGATTCGCCGTGCCTTGCGTGTGCATACGCACGACCCGTTCAAGAGAACTCGCTTGCAGATAGGGACGACTGCGCGTCCGGGCATCGAGCAGTATCTCCCGAATATATGCAGCTAGGATATTTCGATACCAAGTGCGGAAATGATAGAACTTGTGGCGTCCGAGAAAGAGCTTCTCAAGATGCAGTGGTGCCAGACCCTTTTCAATTCTCGCCGCCCAGTGTGGCATGCCGTAGTCAAAAGCGTATTCCGCCTTGACTGTAAGATCTAGAAACTTGCGAATTGCCTTGCTGCGCCATCCATTCTGAGAAATTGGGCTTCGATCGGTGCGAATCAGAGCCAAACCGGAGTCCCCTTCTTCGATGAGCCGACGCGAAATTCTCGTCGTTGCGGCAGAGCGCGGAGCCCGGAACACGGTTCGGACAAAATCGTTATCGAGATACGGAGAGCGCAGCGAAACCTGCGTCTCCTCCAGGGCGAGCAGGCCATAGTGATGCCACGGCGCCTGGCGAAATACTGCAAAGGAGAGCGGGTGTGTGTCGAGCACGCCATGGTACGTTTTTTCCGCCCGCGAGATTTGAGCCGTCAGTTCGGCGGAAAATAAGTCGATGGGCGGCTGCACCGGTTTAAAAGCTCGTACCTGCCGGAGAACTTCCCCCCCATAGTTCCCCGTCATCCGCACTGGAGCTATCTCTGCTGCTCGCTCATTAACAAACAGATCTGGAGAGTGGTTCACGCCCAGGCAACCGTCCGTGAGGGCGACGGTCCGTTCTGCATAGTGCGGAAATCGGGACAGGAATTCCCCATCCACCGAGATTGTCTGATAGGGTTGTCGGCACGCTTGTGCTATCTGACGCGCAATCATGACATCTTGCGACTCGCGAAATGCGCCGGCGAAGGAATAGCATGGCAATGAGCCCTGAGGAGCCTTGTGCCACGCCATAATCATTCGGGTATCGAGGCCCGCTGTGAGCGACAGGCCGATACGCTGTTCCCCTTCAAAGTAACGGGGCAGATTCGTTGAGAAAACCTCGCGCAGCTGTTGATAGTAGGTCTCCTCGTCGAGGGTCTCCTGGCTCTCCCACTCGGAGGGATCAAAGTAGGTCGCGCGTTCCAGCAGTTCTGCGTTAGAAAATGACCATGCCGAGCCGGAAGGAAGCACCCTGACGCCCTCAAATAGAGTTCTGTTCTCAAGTACGCAGCCACATGCAATGAATTCACCGAGGCCGCGAACGTCAATATTTCGCAGCTGCGGAACGACAGCCAGAATTGCCTTCGCTTCCGCGGCAAAATAAAAGGCTTCTTCGGATTGATGATAGTAGAGCCGGTGCAGACCATAGCGATCGTTAAAGAGTAATGTTCGCTTGCGAGTCCGGTCCGTGAGTAAACCATGGAAACGGCCGTTCAACATCTTTGGAAACGTGGGCTGTTCCTCATACAAGTGCACGAGATACGAGGCCTGCTCGGAACCCAATGAGTGTCCCTTTGCCTTCAATTCCGCAATGGTCCCGGGTTCAGGGAATTCCTCGCCCGAGAAGGCCAGGCAAACATCCTCGCGCTCATTTCGCAAGGGCATTGCTTGCGCAAATGATCCCTTTCGCGCAACCCACCCGACATAGACGCCAGATTCAGGATCCGAGTATGTCCCGACAACATATGAAGCCTGATGGCGGAGCTTCTCGAGCATCATGCCCAACTGAAGCTCCGCGCGTGCTCGGGGCAGTTTGGTGATTAAGCCGACAATGCCGGGCATGAGCCTATGCGGATTCCTTTGCCTGCTGGAATCGGTGGGAGTACCAGGAGTTGCGAAGATGGCGGAGCTTTTCCGCTATTGAATCAGGGATTCGCTCCATAAGACGATGATGCAACCCGAGTCGGAGCGCGACTGAACCAAGAGGCGTAAGCGGCACATAGTAGCGGCGCAGGTCGACGCGCTGGAAGCCGTTTACCTGCTTGAACTTCATGATGCCGTCGGATTGCTTGTTGCCGTACATGAATCGCTGGTAAACCAGCTGAGTAATGCCGCGTTTCTCGCATGCCCGAACGGAATGGGCGATCAAGGCATTCGTCGGCGCCTTATCCCTGTGCTCCAGCAACGAAAGAATATTCATCAGGTTGGCGCGTGTCCGGGATTCGTCCATCGTAAGTTTCACGAATCCGATCAGTTTTTCGCCCAGGAACCCGCCAATAAAGAAGCTGCTCTCAAGAAAAGTCGCAGCCTCCTTGTATACCGTTTCAAAATCCTTTCCATAATGCGGAAAGCGACGGCCCTGGCGGAAAGGAGCTTCCTTATAAATCTGCCAAATCCCTTTGGCGAGTTCTTCTCCGAAGGGTACTTCTCGGAATACGATGCCTTTCTTTTCTGCTTGCCGCGCCCTATTTCGCGCTTCTGAGCGAAGCTGCTTCCACCAATTGTCAAAAGATGTCACGGGGATTACAGCTGCGTTGTCGATTTCTGAATAGTAAGAAAGCTTCCCAGGGACATCCGGATGCAGCTGCAGGAAAGTGAACAGGTCCACGCGAGTGCCCGAAGTTTTCAGCAGTGAGATCGTAGCATCAGGATTAGTAAGAGACTCGTAGCCGTCACCGTCGGCACGGCCTACTCGCAGAAACCTTCCAGAGATGCGAAATTGCGTATCAGCTACGGTAATAAGTTGCGTCATTCAAACCACTCTTTTCTTAAATTGTGTTCGAGATCTTAGACTGTTTTGGGTGGAATCTTCGTTTGCAGCTCGATCGCGGCTAGGCTTCTCGTTGGGTCATCAGCGGTAACCCAACAAATGCAAGGAGTCGACTGACGTGGTCTGCCAGCTTAACCAGGTACTTTACGAATAGGGCCTGTTCCGTCATGGCCAAAACAGGAAGCGCTACAGCGTAGCAAGGAATCGCAATCACTGATTTAGCTATGTTCTTTGCTCGGTCCTTTGGATGCTTTGGGAAATTGCTGCCTCGCAGTAGAGCTCGTTTCAGTAAAGAGGTGCGAGTACAGCGCGATGACGGAACGGACTCATACACGACAGCCTCGTTCGACCACACGAAGCGATGCCCGCTTTGCATCATTCTCCGGAAAAAATCCATATCCTCGCCGGCAGTTGCGAACTCAGTACGAAAAGGAAAGTCGACGCCATGAAGGACGTCTGCCTTGAACAACACATTTCCGGTTCGCGTTTTGTCCCATGTCATGTTGAAACCGGTTGGATAGGTAGGGCGATTGAAGAATCCACCCTTCGTGACCCACTCGGGCGGAGTTACTTCGAACGCCGGTTTGATGGGGCCAAGAACACCCTCCACGTTAAATTCGAGGCAGGTTCTTAGAAGGTGCTCCAGCCAGTTGTCGCACGGTACTTCATCGTCATCAATGAAGGCAACGAAATCACCCTCAGCATGACGGAGCGCCAGATTCCGCACCATGGCAATATTTTGCTGCGGCTCGACACAATAGGTGATGGGCACTGATGATGCTTCAGCAAAAGCTCTAACTACCGGCTCCGCCGAACGCTGGCAATCGTTGTCCGCAACCACAACTGCAAAATTGAACAATCCAGCCCTGTTTTGCTTGGTTAGGCTCTCAAGCAATCGAGCCAGAAGATCCGTTCTCTTGAATGTGCAGATACAAACACAAACACGATAAGGCGCCTGCGGATTCTCCGTGGGAGAACCGGGCGTGAGCTCAGATTGAGTGTGAGAATTAATCACAGAATGCCTACTCGCCGAGCCATTTTGGCAGCCGCTTTTCGACTCTGTTCGGCGACGCGCATGAGGGGCAGAGCTTTGCGAATCAAGGTGCGCTGTAATGGAGCGCCGAACGCATATGGGACGCATCGTCGGGCTCTGAAACAAGCGATGACGGTCTCTTCCGACAGGTCCCCCGGATCAAGATCCAAAGCCATGGCAAGGGGAAACGACTGTTTTTGCGTATGAAAATCCAATCCCACGAAAGCTACCGCATCGCTTTGAGAAACAAGAGGCGGTGCGGTTTGGCTGGGAGCCCATCCATCGTACTTACGATTCCACACTTCTATGCCAAGTAGGTGCTTATACCAATCGGGGCGAAGACACTCCCACGCATTTTTACGCGAGGGGTGCGCCAGTACAGCAATTCCGCCTGCGTCGCTTACCTTCTTCAGCAGTTCCGAGGTTGGCAAACCTTCGCCGAGAAACTGTGCCGGACCCCAGGTCAAGACATGAACACGATTTTCCGAGTCACTGTATTCAATACCAGGAACAAAAAGAGCGCCTTGGTTACTCGCGTCCGCACAAGCACGCCGGTAATCCTGGAAGCGCTGGGCAGTAAACCCGCGATCATGCTCGGTGGTAAGCAGGACGCGCACGCCGCCCCCGCTTAACTCCTTTCCGAGCGCAGCAAGTGACCAGCTTCCGTCATACGACCAATTCGAATGCAGGTGGCAAGCGGCAAGAGTTTCCATGTTAATTCGCGCTCTTGAGCAGGTTGCTCCTCAGAGTGTGATACACATCAGCAAAGAAGACTTTGCGGTCCTGTAAGTTCCAGTTATAGAAGGTGTCAGTTCGCCGGAAGCGCACAACATCCAACAGGGATCTCCACGCACTTGGCCATTGCTGGAGCGCACTTGACCCTGGTCCTCGAAGGACAAAAAGCAAATGGAGCAGCTCTCGACCCATGTTTCTGGAAATGATTCCTGCTTGCGGAAAGGAATGCATTGCTGCGTCAGATGAGGGGTCCAGAGCCAGCATCATATGCCACGCTGGATACTCAAGCTGTTGTCTTCGGGAGAGCGCCATGCTACCCCACGGCCTTCCGTTGAACTCGATGAAGAAGATCTTCCCCTCGGCATCGCGCAGCAGTTCGATCATGAATAAGCCTTGCCAGCCGGTCTGACGAATGAAGGCGTCAGCTTTATCGCGAACGTCCTGGGAAACCATCTGCGAGATACATGCGCTCGAACCCGAACCGTGAGGATTCATCATCCTTAGTCTGCGATGCCCGCTCCAGGCCCTGACTCCTTCGGCAGCCGCCAAGCCAAAAATGCCTTCCCCGGTCCCCGGTACATAACTTTGCACGAGGAGAGGTACGGCTCCGTTCCAAATCTTGAGCGCAGCCTCCAATTCGGTGTCGTTCGCACAAATCCAATTATTCGTCGACTTGATTCTCTCGCCCGCCATCGGAACACAATGAGCCGACTTGAGAATCACCGGAAAACCTTCCCGAGCAGCAAATTCACGAATCTGCTGCGCCTCCCTGGCCAGAATCGTTTTGGGAACGTTGAAACCGGCCTTGAGAGCGTTCAGGATTTGCAGGTGCTTGTCCAGGGCCAAATCGGCATGAATTCCCTGAGGGCCGGCTGAAAGGCAATCTGAATTCTTCGCCGCCTGATTGCATAGAAATACCGCCTTATCGTCCAAGGGAAACAGGATCGGCGGAGCACCCTGGCCGACAATTTGATGCGTTCCCAATAGGCTCAACAGATCCGACATCGCAGCCTTGATATCGACTTCCGGTGCGCAAATGTCAAAGCATTGGACACGGTTGCTAGACCGCAACGCGCAGTTACGTCCCTTACGGGCAAAAGCAATCACATTGAAACCGGCCTCTGTCAGGCTCCATATGACTTCCGGTGCGGCCAGTGCTTCTGCAAATCCAACCACCACAGTAGTATCCCGTCGCTCGCTTACGACCCGGGCACGACTTCGACCGTTCTCGCCCGTCAGCGTTGATGATGGCGAGGTTCGTTCGTGATCCCACTGCAAACGAGCTTTCGTCCCGGTTGGATTTTGCGGGGTGACCGTGCCGAGCGAGCAAGGAGCTATATGGGTTTCGCAGCAGAGTTCAAACAGTTCTTCACTTTGAAGGAACGAATACTCCTCGGAGCTTACCGGGTGCGTCTCTATTTCAATGACCGCCTTGCGTGCCAAGGAAAAGATGGCCCGCAACCGGTCTCGATCGAGGGGTTCGATACTGAAAAAATAATCTACTAACCGGTGACGGCGGGCGAGTTGTCTGTCCAGCCATCCACGATAAGTGCGATTCGCGAAGCTCTTTTCCCCTTGAGCGAATGAAAAATTCCTGCGTACGACAGATCCTTCAGGCAGCAATTTTCCGCGCACCACGTTTGCGCACAAGTGCGCGTGATGATGACCATCGATTCGAGCGGGAGCATGGCCGTAAAGCCGCTGAAATTCTTCGAGCTGGGCTGCCACAACATAGGCAAAGGATTTCGTTAATCCCGGATGAAACACCAAATGTCCAAATCGGTGCCAGCCTAGGTATCGAACCAGGCGCGCCTGCTCTTCCCTAAGCCTTTGCGGGATAGAAGGCGCCGTGAAAGGGGTTGTCAGATTCAGATGCAACCCTGCATCGACGCCCTTTTCAAGCGCGATCTCAGCTGCTCGGCCAGAGTCTTGCATGAAAACCATCGCGCTCACGGAAGAGATTGTGCGATGGTCAAGGCAATCGATGGTCTTGTCGGTGTTCTCCCTGTCGCGACCCCAATCGTCCGCGTTTATGATTAGCATTCCGGATCGAGACGTTTTGGGCTGACCGATTTGCTCGGTCTGGTTGCTGCGCGCTGCCGATGCGGGCAAAGAGTCAATCACCGTGCTGCCGTGTTGGTTTGGTTGAAGCATTGCGGTAGGTGGATTTAAAAAGGCCAGGAACTAGTCCGCGCACACACGCGACGGAGGAAGCGACGGGGATGTTCGTTTTCGGATCAACAACTGCCTAAGTCGTCTCATCTGCTCATTACGACAGAAATGAACGACATCCGACGAAACTGGTCTTTTCGCACGCCGCAATGTCGCCCACATATATCCGGAAACAATGGCGAGCCCGCCCAAAACATAGGGCTTTCTTGTCGCCTGATAAGCGCCGCGAAACATTTCCCAGAGGAGATGATTTCCAATCCCATAATCGTTGATCCCGATGCGGAACTTGGCCGACAGTGTTCCCCGCTGAGCCGTTCCCATTGCCCTATGGTGAAAACAAAATCGCTCAGGAAATGTCCGCGTTTTCCAGCCCTTCATCCTGGCGGTAACCACAGCGATGTGGTCAATTCCGTTCTTGGCCGGAACATAGCCGCCGATATCTTCGAAGCATTCGCGTCGAAACATTTGGCATGCTCCGGATACGTGCTCGATGCTGGTGAAGCGATAATCGTAGGTCTCGCTGGATTCCTCCTTAAATGGAGTTCCAATTAAACCGAGCGTGGGATCAGAGCAAAGTTGCTGCAGCAAGAATGCAAAATAGTCTGCTTCAAACGATATATCGCCATCAAGACTCACCATCACATCATGGGGCACGCCTTTTACCTGCGCGTAGCCAGCATTAAATGCGTGCACTTTGCCGGCGAAATGCCTCTCTTTGCGTGGCGGCATCGAAAGCAGCTCGATCCACGGATGGCTCTTGATGTAATTCTGAATAATCTTGTCTGTTCCATCCGTGGATCCGTCGTTTACAATGATCCATTTTCGAGGCAATACGGTTTGAGCGAGGAGAGACTTTATAGTGAGCTCAATGTATTTGGCTTCGTTTCTGGCCGGAGTAATTACGACGTAAGTTGGTAATACGCTCATTTACGCCTACTCCAATGTCAAGCTACAGGTACAGCTTGTCTGTCATTTTGTCGAATCACATCTGCATTGTGTGGATCATTCATCATGAAATCGCGAATACATCCGACGACATAGCGCAACTGCTCTTCGTTCAATTCAGGCTGGATCGGTAGCGCCAAGGTCTGTCTGGCCGCAGCTTCACTTTCGGGAAACATCCCCGCCGAATAACCGAGATAGGCGAAGCATTCCTGAAGGTGCATCGGAACCGGGTAGTACACTTCAGTGCCCACGCCCTTGCTCTTGAGATAGGCTTGCAGTTCGTCGCGACGGGAGACACGGATGACATACTGATTGAAGATGTGGCGCGTTGTGACCACGGAAGGGACGTCGATTATTTCGCGTCCTTCCACCACGCCACGAAGTCCCTGCTCAAGAAACAGCTGATCGTATGTCTTAGCGTTGCGCTGACGACCGGTTGTCCATTTGTCAAGGAATGGCAATTTTGCCGAGACAACAGCGGCGTGAATTGCATCCAACCGAAAATTTCCGCCAACTACGCGATGGTAGTACTTGGGCTTGGAACCATGAGCTCGCAGCACCTTCAGCTTTTCAGCTCGCGCCTGATCGTTTGTAACCACCATCCCTCCATCGCCAATCGCCCCGAGGTTCTTGGATGGGAAAAAGGAAAAGCAGCCGTAGTGTCCGATCGATCCTGCCGCACGCCCTTTGTACTCAGCTCCGATTGCCTGTGCGGCATCTTCGATGACGATCAAATTGTGCTCACGCGCAAGCTCCATGATGGGATCCATATCCGCCATTTGTCCATACAAATGGACGGGAATGATGGCTCGCGTTCTGCTCGTGATCTTTGTCTGAATCTGACTGACATCGAGGTTGTAGGTTTTAGGATCGATATCAACAAAGACCGGCGTTGCTCCCAGGCGGGATATGGCCCCGACCGTGGCAAAGAACGTGTATGGAGTGGTTATAACTTCGTCGCCCTGTCCGATATTCTCGGCCATTAGGCATACGAGAAGAGCGTCAGAACCGGAGGAAACACCGACTCCATATTGGCACTGCGAATAGGCTGCAATCGCTTTCTCGCATTGCTCAACCTTCGGACCAAGGATGAAGTGTTGCGATTCCAATACTTCCTGAATGGCGAGATTTACTTCTTCTTTTATCGACTGGAACTGCGCCTTAAGATCGAGTAAGGGAATATTCATATTTTTGCTCCTCCTTAAATTGTCTATATGATTTGGTTCCGATAGATAGTTCTTTTGGTAATGAGGCATCTTCATCAAGGTCCAGGCAGCGCAGTACGCCGGGCTTGGTTTCCTCGTATCGTAGTCCCGTTTCGGGGCAGCGCATGATGCCGTCGATGCCCGAGGATTCGAGACGGTGACCGTGACGGCTCATCCATCCGACTCTACGCGCCGGATTACCCACCACAAGCGCAAAATCTGGAACGTCCTTCGTCACCACCGCCCCAGCTCCGACAAAGGCGTACCGACCGATGGTCGTGCCGCATACGATGGTGGAATTAGCTCCGATGGTGCAGCCACGTTTCAAAACGGTGGTTTCATAAAGCGAGTGCCGGTTGACCTGGGATCTTGGGTTTGTAACGTTGGTTAAAACGCAGGAAGGCCCGAGAAAAACATCGTCTTCGATGATCGATCCGGTATAAACCGAAACATTGTTCTGGATCTTGACATTGTTTCCAATTACGGTGCCGCCATCTATATTCACGTTCTGGCCAATGACGCAGCGCTCCCCGATCTTGGCTCCCTTCATGACATGAGAAAAATGCCAGACTTTTGTGCCGGCTCCGATATCGGCTCCGGAATCAACGTAGGCCGAATCGTGGGCAAAGTAGGATTGCTCCTGGGCAACGACTTTTGCAGATTCGTTGGCCAATGAAATTGCGCCGTTTTGCAATGCACGCTGGCAACCATCCAGCACGCGCAACACCCGCAAACCCTCGCGACCATCACTGACAGCCGCTTTTCGTGATTGCAGACAATCGAGGAAATGCTGGCACTCGGCTCGCAAGGGCTCTTGAGAGTCGAGGGTCACCGCCGTTCCTTCGGCTTTGACGGCGGTTGGGATGCGGTTCTTCCACTCCACCTTATGCGGATAGAGCACCAGCTTCTTTTCGGCGGTATCGTCGAACACCGCCATCTTCTCAGAGCCAACAACCACAAGCTTCTGTTCTTTGATTGGGTGGAGCCAGCTCACAAAGACGTGGGCGCGAACTCCACTCGGGAACTCGAAATGGCTCAAAGTAACGTCCGGGACTCCCTCGTTGAGATAGGTTCCTCCCTGGCAAGTAACTTTGGAAGGCATTTCGTTAAGAAGAGCCAGAATCACCGAAATATCGTGAGGGGCAAAGCTCCAGAGTATGTTTTCCTCAGTCCGTATCTTTCCGATATTCAGGCGATTTGAATAGATATAGTTGATCTTGCCGAGCGTGCCCTCTTGGATTAACTTTTGCAGCATGGTGATAGCGGGGTGATATCTGAGGATGTGCCCCACCATCAAAATGCGACCTTTTGCCTCCGCCAACTTGGCGAGCTCTTCCCCATGTTGAACATGGATCGCGAGGGGTTTTTCAACCAGCACATCTTTGCCTGCTTCGAGGGCGGCTTTGGCCAAGGCGTAGTGAGTGACGGCTGGTGTGGCCAGCGCCACTGCTGTTATCGACGGATCAGACAAGACCTGCTGGTAGTCGGAGCAGAATCTCACTCCAGGGTAAGCGTTCGCGCAATTGCGCTTCGCCGATTCCTCCGCATCACAGAGAAGGCCAAGGGCTCCTAGCTCATAAAAATTGCGGACCAGATTTTTCCCCCAATACCCCACACCGACAACAGCGACACTGGGCTTCGGACCTACTGTATTCATTTCGATTCCTCTCAATTAATTTGACGCAGGCCAGCCATTTAGCCGGACCTACTTCGGCTCTAACTAGCTACATCCATACTTCAGCTGGCAGCGAGGGAGGGACGGATAATTTGTCTTCGACGGGTGCAACAGAAGCATTCGCAGGCTCGATCCTGGCAGTTGGATAGGGCGTCATGATTGCCCAGAGAAAGAACAGCCAAACCGGAGACTGCATCTTGAAGGTTGCTTCGGTGAAATTGTAGACCAAGGCAATAAAAAAAAAGGCGAGCTTTAGTCCTGCGATTCCGGCGGAATTGCGCAGGCCACGAATGATCTTTCCATAGCCTACAAATATGATCAGCGCAAGCAAGACTATCCCGATAATTCCTAGATTCAGGTAAATTTCGATATAGCCGTTGTGTGCTTGATTCAAACCTCCGAGCAGGCGCTCAAATAACTCCATTCGTTCACCAACCCAGAAGTTCTCGTAACCGGCGCCGAACCAAAAACTCGGAGCATAGGGCAACACCGTTTTCCAGACATCGGTACGCCCGGTTAAGCTCGCATTTCTACCCATCGCTTCAAGTGCGCCGCCCCCGATGCCGAGGAAGAGAACGCAAAAGCAGGTGGCAATCATGCTGATAACCATGATGGTAACCGGCACCACCTTGCGGAAGGTTCGCGTCACGGCTGTCACCAGCACAATCGTGTCCGACATCACGAAACAAGCAAGTGCCGTTTTGGAATCGATCACCCACATCAGGTAAATGATCATGATGTAGGTGATAACAATTGCCCGCAAAGTTCCTTTGCGTCGCTTATGGTGTGGCCCGCGGTAAACTTCGATCGCATACCACAGCAGCGCGGCTCCGTAAATCATGCATAACATGCCCAACGCATTCTTGTCGGTGCACACGCCGGTCCATTCTGGCACGCCCCCTCTTGAATAAAACCTACCTAACGATGGATAGAAGCGTATGAAAAGGATCGATAACGGCACCAGAATGAAAGAGATTCTCGTGATAAGCCACTTCAGGGCGTCTTTCCAATCGGGCTCCGTGATGATGAGCAGTATGAGAACAATGTCACCGATCCCTCGAATCCATCGTTTGAAAAGCACTTGTGGGTAATCGCACCAGAGTATGCTCAGCAAACAGTATGCAAAGTAGATATGGATGGTAGGGTGGCGTGCCAATATCGCGGTAACGCGTTTTCTCCTGCTGAGCGCGAAGATACCTGCTCCCAGCAAGAAGGTAAGCACGCTACGGTCGAGTGGACTGCCCTCCACATATGCGGCAGCTTGCCCCACTGGCTCGCTCAGTGTCAGCCAGTTGCTGATTGGGCGAGAGCTAGCTATGAGCAGCCAGGCATACGGAATCCAGATCGCTTTCGAAATCTTGAACGGACCACGATCCCAGCGAAACAGTATGCAAGCCAGGCATCCGACTCCGATGGCGCCGATAATGGGTATCATTGCTGTGCCTGGGCTCGATTGATGCTTTCGGCGTTCACGCTAGAACCGAATGTGCAGTGGTTTCAGTCTCGTTCAGATGGACTAGGTTGTGGGGCGTAGGACTCGCATCCCGCGTCGAAAGGCTCTTAGCGGAGCTCGAAGAAGCGGTTTGATAGCTGACGAGAATTCTGGCCCCAGAGCCATCAAGAACTGCATCTGCATCCAAGCAAAAGTTTTTTTAACTTCAGGAGCCACGGTTGCGGCGAAAGTCAGGCATTCGGCCTGGTAACGTTCATCCTGTCCTCCGGCGAGCAAATCACGTTGCAGAATCCGAACAGAGGCAATGGCCAGGTTTTTTCGATACATTCGCTGCAAAAGCTCACTATTCTCAATCATCTCGCCATCTTCTTCAAAAACAGAATCGAAAGCTCGGAGATGCTGGTTGAGATTCTTTAGGTTCCCAAAGGCGTAGTGCATATTGGCGTCATGTGTTCTGTATACCGCCTGATATGCGTCCAACTTGGCAACCGATCCACGACACGCAAGCCGCAACCACAGATGCAAGTCACCCGCATGAGGCAGATCAAGCCTGTAGCCGCCCAGATCTTTTTGTAACTTCGTTCGCACAATGGCTGTGGGAGTCCAAACGTGGTTATTTGAGCTGTCGCCGCACGCATCCTCAATGAAACTTTGACCGGAGATCACCTGGCAACGACCCGAGACAGAGTGAAGCTTGGGAGGAGCCGGAACATTGTCACCTTTTGCGACCGCAGCATTTCCATGGATCAAGGTGACGTTCGGATTGTCGCGCAATACTTTCATCGCACGGGTCAGGGCTCCGGGAAGCAGATAGTCATCAGCTGATAAGAGGAGAAAGTAATCTGCCGTTGCCCAATCAATACCTTCGTTGTAAGTTTTGATATTTCCCCGGTTGAGCGAATGACGAATGAAAGTCACGCGCCCGTCCTGAAGCGCGAGAGCTCGCGCCACCGCCTCCGTGTCATCTGAGGAAGCGTCGTCGATGATCAATATTCGAACATCGACATCTTGCTGCTGCAAAATGCTCTCCACGCAGCAACTCAGATAACGGCCATAGTTGTAGCACGGTACGACGACATCAATGGCACTCATTCACTTCGTCCCTAAACCTGGTTAAGAATTCCAAATCGGTGGGCCAGCCTGCGCAGTGGCGAGGGAACCCTTTCGGGATCGGCGAGCATAAACAGCCAGCGTGCCGAGTAAGCCCCAGTCAACAGGGCGGCGACACTGCCCAAGACCGCAGAGATGGCCTGCGGCAGCACGCAAACACTCCAAAACACCAGCCCTACGATAGAAAGAAACACTGCGCAGATTCGCAGATTGTCGCGCGACCAGCGGAAGTCACTCAGACTTCGAACAATGGGGTAAATCAACAAGCCGTGGAAAACGTAGGAAAGGCAGAATGCAATTCCTGCTCCCGTTATTCCGAAATACTTTACGCAAGCCCAGGTAAGCAAAAGGCTGACCATCGCCCAGGCTGTTTCGCTGAGAATGAACAGGTTCTGTCGTCCCTTGGCCACAATGATGAATCCCATTGGCCAAGTGATTACCTGGAGCATCGCCCCGAGACAAATCCAGCGCAGAATCGGTACCGAGCCGGCAAATTTTGAGCTGTAGAGTGTAGCTATGACGAGCGGCGCAAATGTCAAGGTTGCGATCACGCCGGGCGTTGCGAGGAGAAGTCCTACGTGTGCCTGCTCATTAACTAGCCGATTGCATTTCGCATGATCGTTCACGTGAGCGGTGAGTCGTGGATAGAAATCCGCACCCATTGCTTGAAGGATGAAACCAACGTACAGCCCGCCGAGCGTCCAGGCGGATTGATAAAGTCCCGCGCCTGAGATTCCCGCCTTGTGCAGAACAATCACGCGTACTGCATATCCCACGCCCAGCGTCATCATGCTGCTGATCATGAAAGCCAGGCCCAGCTTCAGCAGAGCCCCAGCTTCCTGCTTTATGTGCGCGAGAGGAAAAGAGACACTTTCAACATTTACTTTACGGCTGTACCACCAGGACATGACCAGCGACATGCCGCAAACGGCGACCAGATATGGGGCGATGCCCTTCTCGCGAAAAAAGTACACCAACCCGATGGCCATCACCGCACCCAGCAGCGCACCGAAGACATTCATCTTCGCCAAATCTGCGATGCGCCGCATTCCTTGCAGTAGCGCACCCTGACCACCGGAGACGAGCTTACAGAAAGCGGCGATCGACAGGATCGTGACGCCGGAAGAGTAGCTTTTCGTGCCAAAAGTGAACAACGATATCTGTCGCGAGAACAAGATCAGCGCCAGGGCGCCAAGGGCTCCCAAGATCACAGAGGTTCGCCGCAATACCGCGACCGTCAGCGAGACTCGCTGAGCATCGCCGGAGCCGGTGGCTTCAGCGATTTGCCTCACGCCGCTGCTGTTAACACCGAGACCCGCCACATTCTGAGTGAGATCAACGATCGAGTTGTAGACGCCCGCCAAGCCAAACCCGCCGGGCCCCAGCAGAAGGGCGAGGATCTTTGTCCGAACCACGCCGACGACAACATTCATCATCTGGGATCCACCAATTAAGGCAGAAGATTTAACGATTTCTCGGTAGCTGTGCTTGTGTTCATCGCTCGAACCGAGGTTCTCTGTCGCCACGGACGGCTTTGGATCACCGCAATTGTGGCGTTCTGTTTCGCGCTCGACCAGATTGTCAACAACCGAAGAAGCAGATGCCATTTGACTTTTAATGAATGTTGCTTAAAAAAAGCGACTAGCTTTTGCAGATTTTCGTCTTCGGGCGACTGAACAGAGCTTCGCCCTTTCAGTCCCGCTATGGATTTCCACAGGAGCGGTCGGTCGGGAGGTACCGTCAACTACTTGCATAGAAGCACTCCGCCTGCCAAATCCCGCGGCAGAGCTTCGACTGCTTGCCATCTAAACCATTCTTTGTAAACAGCTTACAATTATCTGCCAAGCTAAAGAAAAGGTGCAGAGAATTGCAACTGCCTATGTGAAAACTTTTTCAGTTTTCTTGGAAAATGGTTACCGACGCAAGCGGAAGGCGAAGGGAAAGGGGGTCGGTGCGGGCGGGCAGGAGCCCCCCGGAGGGGTTTGTCCTGCCCGTTCCACCATTTTAAGGAAGAGAAATCACGCTTACGTTGTCGAAGGAGATGGGTTGATTTGAGACATCAAGTGCAATCGCACCCTGCGTGTAAGTGGCGTCTGAAGTGGTAATGACCAGGGCATTGTCATAGTAAACACTGATTGAACTGCCTTGGAAACTGAGCCTCAGATTGTGCCGATTTGTATCCATTGACAGAGGTCCCGATGTCGCGAGCAGCGCGAAGCCGGCATCGATGTTCCATTGGGAGATGCGATACAGCTTCACTATGCCCTCTGTCGGATAGATCCAGGCCGCGTAGCTGGCTCCGGTGCTGGTGTTCACGCGGCCACGCAACCCTCCTGGGTAGTCGCTGACGCTGGAGAGCTGAAAGTCTGTTACCACCGAATAATCAGTCCAGGTCGGGTTACCTGCGTACGACTGTGTGTGACCGCCGCCGTTATATGCGTAAGCGCCATTTGTGACCGACCATCCAGCGGCATTTCCAAGCGGTGAAATCGACCATTGTCCCGCTCCCGCACTGAAATCATCGCTGAACAACAATGGGCCAACTTGGAAACTGACCGGAATATTGGCTGGACTGTTGGCGGCGCCCGCTGCTGTCACCGTTATTGTGTCTGTAAAGCTCCCGTTTCCGCTGGCTCCCGAGTCAGCCGAGACCGTGATCGTAGAGGGAGCGGTGCCCGAGGTGGTGCTCAACGATAGCCAGCCCGAGGTTTTTGAAGCCGTCCAATTCATCGTCCCAATTCCCAGATTCCTAATCTGCAGAGTCTGAGCTGCGGGATTTGTTCCCGAAGCTGCGAAGAAGGCGAGACTGGACGGCGTTGTGGACAATGCGGCCGTTTCCACAGACAGGGTCACTGGAATCGTGAGCGGAGAATTGCTAGCTCCTGGAGCAGAAATTGTCACCGTTCCGCTATAGCTGCCGGAAGAGAGTCCAGCCGGATTCGCAGCAACCGTCAGCTGTCCGGGCGTCATAGTGGTCGAGGTCGACACCGTAAGCCAGGAAACATTGGATGTCGCCGCCCAGGTGGTTTGCGCACCTCCAGCAGTGACATTGAGGCTCTGCGCAGCCGGAGCTGTGGAACCCACCGAGCTAAACGTCAGCGAAGATGGGGTTACAGAATCTAGGGTGACGTGATTCTGCACAGCCGCCACGCGCACATTTGAGTAGGAGATCGGCTGGGTGTCTGCGTCGAGGCAAACAAAGCCGCTGCTGAATGAGTTGTCGGTAGCACTCATTAAGAGCGCGCCATCCCAGTACACAGAAATAAGATTGCTGTGGAAGTCCATCTTGAGATCATGAGCGTTAGTGTCAAAGCTCAATGGACTGACGGCAAGCTGAGTTACGCCTGCGCCGTTGATGTTCCATTGTGGGACCGAATAGAGAATCAGGCTGCTAGAACCCGGGTAAAGCCACACTGCGTAACCGGCTCCAGTTAACGGGTTCACTCGACCTCTCACTCCACCTGGCCAATTGGAAAGCGTTGCCAACCGCACGTTGGTGTCGAAGGTGTAATCGGTCCAGTTACTGTTGCCAGCGCAGGATTGACTGAATCCTAATCCGCTATAGGAATATGTTCCGTTCGCCACACTCCACCCATTTCCCATTCCCATGGGGGAGATGATCCAGCCACTTGCCATGTCGGAAAATGTTTCGCTCATATCAGACGTGAGCACCTGCAAAGTCACAGGCACCTTCACCGGAGAGTTCGAGATCCCGGCAGCGCTTACCGTGATATTGCCCGTATAAGTACCCACGCTCAAACCGGCTGGATTCGCGGCCACGGTGACATTTTGCGGTGTTGAGCCCGAAGTGGATGAGAGCGATAGCCAGCTCGGCGAATCCGACGATGCGGTCCAAGAAAACGTGCCAAATACTGCGCCGTTTGTGACGGCAAGGATTTGATTCGAGACCGGCTGGTTGTCAATTGAGACGAAAGTAAACGATTGCGGCGTAAGAGCCAGACTCGGTGGGGGAACCGGTATGCTGAGCGACACGACCACCGTCTTGGTAACCTGCGGAGTGCCGAGAGCATAGAAAGTGATTGTGCCGTTATATGTTCCGGGACTCAGCGAGGAAGAGGTTACGACTACTTTAGGAGTGTTAGGAGCAACACCATAAGCAGGACTGACCGACAACCACGCTGCGTTGCTGGCTGCACTCCATACCACCGAACCTCCTGTAGTATTCAACTGCTCGTTCTGCGGTGCCGGATTCGCACCAAATACCGAGGAGAACGACATCGAATTGGTTGCTGGGCTTAAAGAACCGCCGTTGGCCAGATTCGAAGTTACCAGCACGTTGGTAAAACTAACAGCCTGAGTGGCCACGTCGAGCGCGATCGCGCCCGATGTGTAGGTCGCGTCCGTTGCCGTAACCACTTTTTGTCCGTCGTAAGAGACGGTGATCTGGCTGCCTTGAAAGGAAAGCTGAATATTGTGGAATTTGGTTGTATCAAACTTAACCGGACCCTCACTCAGCTCGACTAGACCAGTATCAATGTTCCATGCACTATTACGGAACAGCCTGATTACGCCTTCCGCAGGATACAGCCACGCGGCATAACTGGATCCGGTGCTCGGATTGAGACGTCCGCGGATTCCCCCTGGATAATCGCTCAACGATGCCAGCTTTACCGCTACATTCAGGGTGTAATCAGTCCACCCAGAATTTCCGGCATACACTTGAGTATGGCCGCCACCGTTGTATTGGAGCGCGGAGTTTGCCACCGACCAATTCGATGCGAAGCCCAAAGGAGAAAACGCCCAACCGTTCATCGTACCGTCGGCGAAATTTGAGAATAAATATAAGTTGGTTACCACCAGAGATACTGAGATAGTCTGGGGGCCGTTTGTCGCTTGCGGGGAGCTGACGGTAATAGTGCCTGTGTAAGTGCCGATGGCAAGACCTGAGGCGTTTACTGAAACACTAAGTGTTCCGGGCGTCGTACCCGACGGGGTCACCGTGAGCCATCCAGCATTGGAGGAAGCGCTCCAATTCAACACTCCTCCACCCTCGTTATAGACGTTCACTGTTTGCGGCACTGGATTGGCCTGACCAGAGAATGCAGCAAAATTCAGCGCGGAAGGATTCACCAACAATCCTGGAGGTGCGCCGGGCATTGATCCGGAAGGTATGAAGACGACATCCACCCAATAATTCGTGGACTCAAAAGTGGAACTGGGAAAAGCGCTGACGGGATTGTAGGCATAGACTCCATCGCTGCCATCAAGGCCGTCTCGCAGCAGGTGCACCGGAGGCAGATCTACACCAGAGCTGGCAAATCCAGCGGTCGTATAAGAGTAATGACCCGCTGGCGCAAAATATGACGCTACATACGTGGTGTTCGCGGTGACTGCGACTGGTGCACTGAAGTTCACTTGCTGCCAACCGGAAGCAGTCTCGTTCGTGAACGTAGCGCTTGCGAGAAGGGTTCCCGTCTTGGACCACAAATTACCTACGTGAGTTCCCGTATTCGTGCTCGCCTTATAAAATCGCACACCCGTGATATAGCCATCAAAATCAGTGTGGAAGCGCACTCCTAGCTCTATGGCCTTGGTATCGCCGCTGTCGACCTGCGCGGGCGCCGCCGTCGTCGGCCAGCTGCTGCAGGGGCAATCCGGCGGGGTGACGGTGATCACCGAGCCGGAGGAGGAAGTTGACTCCAGGTTGGCAGAATCATCGCTCGCCCTGCTGATGAGGTGAAAGCTTCCAAGAGCGATTGGTTTCCAGGTGTAACTCCAGCTCTCTCGCCCCGACGCCGGATGCCACGATGAGCCTCCATCGACTGAAACCTCGACTCCACCGACAGCGCCACCCCCCGAATCTGTTGCCGTACCTGTGATCGAAACCGAACTTCCGCTCGAAATTGAGCTGCCGTTTGCGGGAGACGTGATGGTGGAGCTTGGCGGGGTTGTGTCAGCGGACTGAGAAACGGACTGGAGCCCAGCTATTAACGTTGCTGGTTGGACCCCCATATCGGCGAACAGGTTCACAGTAGCCTGTTGCATATCCGAGCTTGAAGGTTGAGCGGCCGCAAATGGATCATCATGATTGCTGTCCAGACCCCATGACCACTGGACTGTGCCCGCACCAAAGACTAGGGCGCCGCTGGGAGCACGATAAAGCGTGAGATGATGGGTAGCGCTGCCAGCTCCGTAGACTGCCCCCTGGTCGAGCAGCAAGTCACTGGTAAGACTGTAGGTCGCTGTCGAAAGATGGATTAAGCCGGCCGGCCGCGAACCGTTATCGAGGTCCTCGTCCCATTCATATCCTAAAGTCTGGGAAGGAAGAGTGGCGGTTGCCCCTGCAGCCAAATTTGCGATCGTCGTCTTGCGCCAAAATCGCATTTTGCCATCAGCGGCAGGAACTTTAATTGCCAGAGTTCCGTCATTGTCTACTCCCGGACCGTTCACCATAAAGATGGTGCCCGTGAGGCTGTTTTCCGGACGGCCTCCATCGGCCGGAGGACTGAATCGATTGTCGCGCCAGGTTCCGGTCCACGTAGGCGGATCAAGCGGGTCAATGGGTGTGCCCGCCAAGGTTTCTTTGTAACAAGCCAGGGTCCGATTCTGGGTATTGCTCCCATCCATACTCGGCTCCAGCCGCGTCTTCCAGAACACCTCGTTTCCACTAAAAAACGCCATGTTGACGCCCGCATCGCGGGCCGCCTCGACGTTGACCCGATGAGGCCCTGACCAGTACTCGTCGTGGCCAGTGGTCATATAAATCTTGTGATTGGTAATTAAGTTCCCGTTTCTCGCCGCGTCGATACCGGTAAAGTAAGTGACGTCGTATCCATTGGCCTCGAGAAAGCGAACCATCGGATACTCGGCGCCGAAAACCCATGTCGCGGCCTCAGCACCAAAGCCTCGCGTATCGAAGGGCCGGTTATAACTTACCTTGAGTGCTCTGGCATTAATGTTGAACTGACTGTCGGGACCATAAAGGCTCGATCCGCCCCAGCCGTTATAGGCCTGCCAGGTTTCGTCAGAAGTCTGAAACAGGATGGAAGAATGGCTGGAGTCATTTCTGACGATAAAAACAATATGGCTATCGCCCCCCGTGTCCTTTCGAATCAAGTGGGCAAAATAGATGCCTGACACCGCAGTTGCTGGTATCTGCCAGCTGGCAGATACCGCCCAGTTTCCACAGTCGACCAGCCCGGTACTTGAGTCGGTGAAACAAGCAGGCTGCGACTGCGGGAGCTTTGCCGATGGCGTCACACTGGTTATCAGTCGAGCACCCATCCCACCGTAATAGCCCATGCGGTAAATATCGATCATGTAGGCGCTGGCCGGAGTCTTGATCTTGAAACTGACCGTTTGCCCGACATTGAAACTAATGTCGGTAGCAAATCCCTGAATAGTTGGATCCCCTGCATCATTGGAAGCTTGAATATCCCATGCGGTCTTTGGAGATCCGGTAAGGCAGTTTTCCTGCTCGATCGCATTCGCAGGAGAAGCGCACGTGGCAAATGCCGAGAGAGGAAATACGAGCAGCAACAGGAACAGTCTTAATTTCATGATTTCGCTCATAAAAAAGTCTTACAAAATTATTGCGGGGAAAAAACAATTGCCACACAGGTCGAACAAGTTGGAGTGGGACCCAGAAGTGAGGTGGTCAAGCTGATGTGAGGTCAAAAAGTATGTCAGAACGATCGCCCTATTTATAGCGTTAGCAGCAAATCAGTTGCCATGACCATTTGCCAGACCTGCAACTGCCCAATCGTTGCCTCTCGAGTTAAGGCATTATTCACCAGCTACATACGACCAGATCCACGCTTGGTAATGCACGACTCCTAGCGCGGAGGTTCAAATATGTGCAAAGCGCTGCAACCTCGAGGAAACCACATACATAACGTTGCATTAAGCAGCACACCGCTTTCTGTGAGTGCCTCAGGAATTGGAGCCACCTCCGCAGACTTCACTGATGCAACTGACGACGTAGCTCTGTTGATCGACCGTCATGTCATCGAAAAGCGGCAAAATTATGGTGTTGTCGGTTGCACGGTTGGTTTCCACCAGAAGCTCATTCCACTTCCGCTCGCCGTATGGGGCCTCACGGTGAATGGCCATAACTCCCCGACGCGTACTAATACCTCGATCCAGGAGACTTTGCATGAGGTCATCGCGCGTGAGTGGCGAATGGTCGAGCGTTCGCACCATGTACGACTGAAAATTGCTCTGAATCCCTTCCGGCTCGGCCGGGGGAACAAGAAATTGGAACTGTGAAAGAGCTTCAGTGTAGATGGAAGCACGCTGCCGCCGACGGCTGACAAATCCTGGCAAGCGATTCAACTGCACTAGACCGACCGCTGCCTGCAAATCCGTCATGCGGAAGTTGAAACCGACCTCATCGTAACGCTCACTGACGATCTTCGAGGAACTGTGACGGGCAAGATCAGAGACGCTCATCGCATGTTGGCGCAAGCGGCGTAATCTGGTCGCAATGTCCTCGTCAGCGGTCGTTATCATGCCCCCTTCGCCTGTTGTGAGAACCTTGCGCGGATGAAAGCTGAAGCACGCCATAAGGGAGTGGGGATGGCCCACTCGTTCTCCCATGTAAGTTGAGCCAATGGCACATGCAGCATCCTCGAGCAGGATCAAACCGTGCTGTTTGGCGATGTCTCCGAGCTCGTTCATCATCGCCGGCATTCCTACCTGGTGAACGGCGAGGATAGCTCTGGTGCGCGGAGTGATTGCTGCTTCAACTTTCTCGGGGTCGAGATTGTATGTAACGGGATCGATATCGACGAAAACCGGGCTCGCTCCGACATAGCGGATGGCGTTCGCCGTCGCGATGAAGGAGAGGCTGGGACAGATGACCTCGTCTCCTGCTTGGACACCGGCTACAACCATGGCCAGATGCAGGGCCGTGGTGCACGAAGAGAGCGCGATCGCATGCGGGGCGCCGACAAAGGCGGCGAACTGCCGCTCAAATTCTGCGACTTTAGGACCCTGGCTGATCCAGCCGCTTCGCAACACTTCCAAAACCGCCTTTTCCTCTTCAACGCCGAGCGAGGGTTTCGCTACCTGAATCGTAGGACCTGCCAATGTTGTTGCACTCATCGACCCACCTCGACCGGTACGGGAGACTCTTCTGCCTCACCTGCCTGATTCACACCCGACTTTTGAGCAGTCCGCCAATCAATGAACTCTTTCAATCCTTCCTCGAGACTGACTCGCGCGCGGAAACCGAGCATCACTTCAGCCTTCTCCGTGGACGCCTTCCGTGAGCGAACGTTCGCGACTGCCCGCGGGGCGCGATACTCTGGCTTCAACGATGAACCGGTTGTGGCCAACACCGCGGAGCAAAGTTCATTCAAGGTGGTTTGACAGCCGGTTCCAACGTTAAAGACCTCGTCGGACACTTCACTCTCAAGGGCGAGTATGTTGATGCGCGAGACGTCCTTCACATAGACGAAGTCCATCGATTGCAGGCCGTCGCCGAAGATCAGAGGCGACGTTCCCGCCTCAATCGCGTCGAGCCAACGCACCAGAACCTCCGTGTACACTCCGGTCAGATCCATGCGCGGGCCATACACGTTGAAGTAGCGGAAGGCAACGTAGGAGAGGCCGTACTGTTCGTTGAAGGCACGGAGCATCTGCTCGTTGGCAATTTTGGCCGCGCCATACAACGTACGGTTATTGAAGGGATGGGCTTCGTCCATGGGCAGATAGGAAGGATTCCCATAAACGGAAGCCGAAGATGCGGCAATCACTTTGCGCACTTTGTGTCGAACTGCCGATTCCAGCACGTTCAGAGTGCCACCGATCAGCACATCCACGGCTTCACGTGGAGCTTCCGCGCAGCGCGTAATCCGCAGCGCCGCCTGATGGAAGATCGCGTCCACGCCAGCCGTAAGCTGATCAACCAGAGCAGCATCGCAAACATCACCGCAGACGACCTGCACTCGTCCCGTACTGCGCGCTCCCTGCACGTTCGACCAGGAGCCGCGGACGAAATTATCGAGCACGCGAACTTCGGCCGCTCCGCCCTCAAGAAGATCATCGACGATGTGGCTGCCGATAAATCCCGCGCCTCCAGTGACAAAGAATTTGCGACCGGCAATCTGATCCATATCAACGCTTCTCCTCAATTACGAGTTCCTTGTGCGGAGATCCTTCGCGAATGCGCAAAACTCGCGCGGGAACTCCGGCAGCTACTGCATAGTCGGGAATGTCGGAGGTGACTACAGCCCCAGCTCCGACAATGGCATGCGCCCCAATTCGGGCACCCGGCAATATTGTGGCGTTGGTACCAATGTCGGCGCCGTAACCGACAATGACGGGCTTAATGACGAGGCTGGTTGCGATAATGGGAACATCGACCGGATCGCCAGTGTGTTGCGAGCCCAGAACCTTAGCTCCTGGCCCCCATCCGACATAGTCCTCGAGCACCAGATCGCGCGCATCGAAGTAAGCGTGGGGTCCAATCCATACGTGATTCCCGATTTTGCACTGACCGTCGTATCTACCCTGAATCATCGAATGCGCACCGATGAATACTGAATCGCCAAACTCCATTGTTTCCGGATGCTTCAGTACCACTTCGGGATTCACCTGCAGATCGTGGCCCGCCGCTCGAGAGAGGGCGCGGAGCAGCACGCGGCGCATCATTTGATCTAGCGCGCTCTCGCCGCCTCGGAACCTGGCAAACTGCGCGAGAAGTTCCTCGCGTGAGTTCTTCTCGCGCAGTTCGCGGGCAAAGTCCCATTCCCATTGCGGGTCTTGGCGCGCTGGTTTGCACCCAAAGCTTGCCGCAACTGTTCTAGCCATCATCGCGCACTGGCGGCTGCTGTCTGACATCTGACCGCCTCAGTTAAGGTCGCGACTACATGCTCGACTGCCTCCGAAGAAAGTCCCGGGTACATGGGCAGCGAGAGAATATGCTGAGAAAGCTTCTCACTGATGGGGAAGTCACCCTCTTTGTAACCGAGATGCTTATAGGCTTCCTGCAAGTGCAGCGGAACCGGATAGTGCAGTCCCGTATCGATGCCTGCATGGGCCAACTGTGTTTTTACTTCGTCACGATTCTCCAGCTGAACGATGTAGAGGTGATAGACGTGCTTTCCGTATGGCATCTCAACCGGTAAGGCCACATTTGCATCTCGCAGTTTTTCGTTATAGAGGGCTGCGACTTTACGGCGCTCGTTGTTCCAGCCGTCGAGGTGCGGTAACTTTACCGCCAATAGTCCACCCTGCAGTCCCTCAAGCCGGAAGTTAAAGCCGGCAAGACTGTGTTCATATTTGCGGAGCGAACCATGGTCGCGTAGCATGCGCAGTTTCTGAGCAAAGGCGCTATCGTTCGTGGAGATGGCGCCACCTTCGCCTAGCGCCCCTAAGTTCTTGCCCGGGTAAAAACTGAAGCAGCCGGCAAGACCGACCGTTCCCGCTTTCCGACCCTGATACTCGGATCCATGCGCTTGGCAAGCATCTTCGATCAATGGCAAATGATGCAGGTCTGCAATTGCCAACAAAGCATCGAGATCGGCGCACTGCCCATACAAGTGAACCGGCAGGATGGCCTTGGTACGCGACGTGATTGCCTTCTCAACTTGCGCTGGGTCCATGGTGAAGGAGACCGCGTCGACGTCAACGAATACCGGCGTAGCCCCAACGGCACTGATGGCTTCGGCGGTGGCAATGAACGTGTTCGGTACCGTGACTACTTCATCGCCCGGCCCGATTCCTAAGGCAGCCAGGACGAGGTGGAGGGCAGTCGTGCCGTTGTTGACCGTAATGCAATGGTCAGCTCCAAGATAGGCTGCAAAGGCATCCTCGAAGTTCTTGATCTCGGGTCCCAAAATGAACGAGGACTTCTCGAGCACGCGCTGGAAGACGGCGTTGAATTCTTGCTCTAGCGGCTTATGAATGGCTGATAAATCTACGAAAGGTACTTTCATGCGAGGACAACCTCTTCTCCTTTATTGATCTCCTGCGTACTGCGAATGAATCTTGCCGGGACACCTGCGACGATCGCATTGTCCGGCACATCCCGCGTTACTACGCTGCCGGCGCCGACAATCGCGTTCTCTCCGATCGTCACTCCACAAAGAATCGTGGCGCTGGTTCCGATCGACGCCCCGCGCTTCACTAGAGTCTTAACGACTCCCCAGTCTGCCTCGTTCTGCGGCTTGCCGTCGCCATTTGTCGCGCGCGGATACTTGTCGTTAATGAACGAGACGTTGTGTCCAATGAAGACATCATCTTCAACGGTCACCCCTTCGCAAATGAAGGTATGACTTGAGACTTTGGTGTTGTTGCCAATCGATGAGTTCTTCTGGACTTCAACAAAAGTTCCAACTCGGCTGTTATCTCCGATCGAGCAACCGTAAAGGTTTACGAATGCGTGAATCGCTACGTTCTTTCCGAGCCTCACATCCGAAGCAATCCTGCAGTAATCGCCCATGTAATCTCCCAAACCTAGTCTCCCCGAACGTCCCCCTCCGGAATTTGCGCGCAGCTTCGCCCTCTCGGCCCCCGCCTGGATTTTCCTCAGGTTGAACCGGCGAACTCCACTCAACTTTCCGGTGATGCTCTCCACATTGCACATTGTGTTCCAAAAAGTTGCAGTCTGCAGTCGAGCCGAGCGAACTAGTTTCTGCGTAACACATTGCATATACGTCACTTATCATGCAATCGCTATTTCTGGTAATTGCCCTTATTTTGGTGCAGCCACAGGTGTGCAAACCTTTGCACATAAGCGGTAAGGCATCCGACACAGGCCCAGAAAGTGGTTCGCGGCACCCTGGATTCGGGGAGTTGTAGACGTGAGGAGATCAACGGTTGAATCGGTGGAAAAAGCGTCAGCGCGAAAGGAATCTTGATTTCTATCGAAGTCGCGGTTGCGATATCCATCCGAGCTCATCAACTGAGCTCGGATGGATCCTAACTTGAGGTTAGTCGCCGGTTGCGTTCAACGTCGCGATTGCTTGGGCGGCAATCGGGCCATCGTTCAGGAACACCATGCGCCCGTTGTCGTCCATCGACTCCTGGGCGGCTTCAAGCAGCCGGACGATTCTCAAGCCGGCTTGACCATCGCTGAGTGCTGGACGCTTCTCGACGATGGAAGCGATGAACTCCTTCGCCATCAAGCGCAGAGCTTCAGTGGTCTCGAGATTCGGAACCAGGACGTCGCCATTGCGGTATCCCGTGAGCATCCTCTCGCGCCGTTCCGGATCAAGATTCTGTACGACACCCTTGTCATAAACCTTGACCTTCTCGCTTGATTCCATATCGTCGTACACCAGCATCTTCTTGCTGCCGCCGACGAGAGTTCGCCGCACCTTCACCGGTGCTAACCAATTCAGGTGGAAGTGCGCGATGAGATTGTCTTCAAAATGCACGGTCACATAAGCGATGTTCTCGTACGGCGTGTAGAGATGCTTGACTCCGGTTGCCGAAATTGCAAATGGCATGCGGTCGCATACGTAGTCCATGATCGACAAATCGTGCGGACCCAGATCCCAAAGCACGTTGATATCGCTCTGCACCAGGCCAAGGCTGATTCTGACTGAATCGAAGTACAAAAGTTTGCCCATCTCTCCTGAATCGACCATCGCCTTCATTCGGCGAACCGCTCCGGTGTAGAGGAACGTATGGTCGACCATCAGGCTTCTGCCATTGCGTTCGGCAATTTCAATCAGATCGAGTACTTCCGTGCTGCTCTGAGCGAGCGGTTTTTCCACCAGAACGTGCTTGCCGGCCTGCAAGGCCTGTTTCGCGAACGCATAATGGGTCGATACCGGAGTAGCGATGACCACGGCCTCAACACGGGGATCAAGGATCACGTCGGTGAAACTCTGAGTGATTTCAATGGTTGGATAGCGGCGTTGGGCACGCGCCAGAGCGCGGGCGTCGAAATCGCACACCATAATGACTTCCGCCTCTTCGGCCTCGCAGAAGTTTCGCAGCAAGTTCTGTCCCCAATAACCACATCCAACTACAGCCACACGCACTCTATGCATCATTTGCCCCTTTTTAAAATCGAATGACTCATTGTTATTACTGCTGTTAGTACGCACCCTCACCCGACAGTACGGCTTTGGGGGTCTCCATCAGGATCCTGAAATCGAGACCGAGAGACCAACTTCTGACGTAGCGCAGATCAAGACGAACCATTTCATCGAACGAAGTTTTTGAGCGACCCATGACCTGCCACAGCCCTGTAATTCCGGGCTTCACTTCAAAAACCCTGCGCTTGTGCCAAGTTCGGTATTGCTCGAATTCGTACGGCAGTGGCGGACGCGGCCCGACCAGAGACATTTCCCCGGTTAAGACATTGATGAGCTGTGGGAGTTCATCGAGACTGCTCTTGCGCAGGAACCGCCCAAACGGCGTCACGCGAGGATCATTTACGATTTTGAAAGTCGCGCCGCTCGGTCGATCTTCTTTCCCATTCTGCAACTGTCCGGATATCAGCTTCGCCACATACTCCTGATGGATCTTCGGATCGTTATTCACGTACATGGAGCGAAACTTCAGAAACGTGAACGGCACTCCAAATCTGCCTACCCGTTGCTGCCGAAACAATACCGGACCTTTTGAGGTGCACTTGATCAACAAGGCAATCAGCAGCAATACCGGAGAGAGCGCAATCAGAGCAGCCGCGCCGAAAAGAACGTCGAACAACCGCTTTGTTCCTCTCGCCTTTCTCTTGTGATAGTGGCCATCGGATAGGTCGCGATAAAAGGTGTAATTGTCGCCGCTGTCTCTTTCATCCGCCGATTCCTCGGGAAAAACCCGCACCCTCGTCTTTAACTGCGCGATGAGTTCGTCGGGCAGGCGTTGCTCCAGTGTGTCGGCGATACGCGCTGCCACCAGGCTGGCATTTGAACAGGCAGGATTTCCTACTTGACTGACAATCAGGCCCAAAACACGTCCTTGCTCGTACCAGCCAAAGACATCGGTTTCCCTGGTGCATGAGGAAATCGCTCTGGCCAGATCAGCAATGATCCCCGCTGGCGCCTCAAACAGAGCCGAGCCTTCGAAAAGTATGAGAGCGAATGGTTCGTGGGATCTCTCGCATCTTTTTCGCTCCAATCGCAACATGCGGACGAAATATCGCTCGTCGAGGAGCTCGACCAACGCTGGAGTGCGGTCGGGCGTTGAAAATCCGGATCTCTCGCGTTCACTTCCGTAAACCCTTGTTTCTGTAATTGGATACGTAGCCATTTTTGCCGGAGTAATTAAGATTTCTTTCCCTGCAGTTCCCTGTCTTGCAATCGACACTCCAAGAGCATTGGCAGGCTTAGGCGTTTATTTTCATTGACTTAGAGGCATGATCGGCAATTGCCGGGTTGATAGCTGCAGAGTTTTTCAGCTGGTATGAAACTACGTTCCATTGAGTTTTCTAGGACCGGCGCAGACAGGTTCGAAGCCCTTTAAGCACGGGGAGGCGCTTAAAGCCACGAGCACGAACACTCGGAATTACTAGAGAAATTTCGCGCCATTCATGGGTCGGAAAGCGACACTGCGGCCATTCCGGGAAGCTAGAGCGAGAAACAGCCGGCCTAGAATCCCACCCAAGAACTAGATAGCCTGTGCTTCAAACTAGTTGCGCGCCAAGGGAACAGATGCGGGGCGTTGCTCGGATTCAGCCGACAAGCTTGCCAGAGCACGCTTGGCTTCCGTAGCTTCCGCGTCCGGTAATGCAAGCTGGATGGCGCGCTCGAGTGCCTTTCTTGCATCATTGGACCGAGACGATTTCAATAAGCTCATTCCATAGTGATATTGATACAGTGCGTTCTGCGGCGCGCGGATCGCAACGTCCTTAAGCGCGCCGGCTGCGCTGTCATACATACCTTTTCTGTATTCAATCCACCCCAGCGTATCTGAAATTGCGGTATCAGCCGGAAATTTGGCTTTAGCCTTTTGTGCCAGGCCGAGAGCCATATCGAGATTTCCGCCATGTTCGCAGTACAGCCAAGCGAGATTATTCAGAGCCGGGGCGAAATCGTCATTGCGGTCGAGCGCTTGCCGATAAGTACCTTCCGCATCGGTGAACGCTCCATTTTGTTCCAGAAGCTGTCCGAGTTCGATGTAGCCAACTAAGTAATCGGGGTGTAAATCCAGCAGCTTTCGGGCATCGCTGATGCCTTCGGGAAGTTTTCCCTGGGCTCCATGGGTGCGAGCCAGGCCGAGAAGAGCATTAGCCGAATTCGCATTTAGCCGTGCAGCCTGCGCGTAGGATTGACCGGCGTCGTCGAATTTCCTCTTTGTAAACTGTATATCCCCGAGAAGCTCGTAAAACTTCGACTCGTTCGGAGCCCGTTGTATCTGAAGTTGGATGCGAGGTTCGATCTGTTCTGGCTGCTTTTCTACCGCGTATAGCCTCGCAAGATCAACCAGAGCGGGAGCATAACTAGGGTTTGCGGCAAGGGCAGCTTCGAATTGAGCCCCGGCCAGCTTGTAGTCCTTTTGGTTCGCCAAAGCGAAGCCCAGTTTTTCCAGGATTGCGGGATTCTTAGGATCATGCACCAGCAGATCCCGGAGCTCCTGAATGGCTTGCGGTGCGTCCCCGCTCTCGATCAGGGCTGTCGCCTCCAGTAATCGAGCCGGCAGGAACCTGGCATTGCGTTTGAGGGCTTGATTAGCAAAGTCCAGCGCCAATTTCGGCGTCCCCTCCTGCGCATACAATTGGCCCAACTCAACGTATGCCCAGATAAAGTCGGGGCTCTTCTGAACCGTCTCATTGAATGCAGAAATAGCCTGAGTGGATTGTCCCTGGCGTGCGTAAGCCAGACCCAGGTAATAATGGGCTAGAGCCAAATCGGGACTATCGTGCACCAGCTGCTGCAGCGTGTCGACGGCTTTTGCCCTCGCTCCCCGGGCAAACTGCAGCCGCGCTTCGAACAAACGCGCCTCAGGATCTTTCGGCTTGGCCGCGATCAACGCCTTGTTCAACTTCTCTGCATAGTCCCAATCCTGCTGACTGAGCGAGACTTCAATCAATCGGCGCATCACGGGGTCGTTGTTCGGATTTCGTTCCAGCGCTTGGCTAAGAATCTCTCGAGCATGTTGCGCGTCCCCCTCACGGAAATAGAAATCGCCTAAAGCGATTAATACTTCAGGCGCATCCGAAGTCTGGGAACGTAGTTTGTTAAACAGTGGACCAATATCCTGTTTCCGTCCGCCTTTCAGATACCTATCTGCCGCCGCAAAGTAAAGGGGTGCCTGCTTGGGAGCCTGTGCGATCCCCTCTTCCAGCGTTGCCGTTGCAGCTTTTTGGTCGCCTTCGAGAGCATGGGTTTGCGCCAAATACAAATACGCAGAAGCTAATGTTGGAGCGACCTTGATCGCCTGACTGAATGCGTTCGCGGCATCTTGATATGCCGCCTGAGCAAGATGCACCAGTCCTGCCTGCATGTATCCGCCAGGATTGCTGGGCTCAAGGCGCTCGCAAGTCGTGAACTCGTCGAGGGCAGCGTGATAATCGTGATCTGAGACGAAGGCGTTACCGAGCAAAAGATGTGCCCGGAAATTATTCGGTTCAACCGCAAGCGCAGAAGTGATTTCCTGACGCGCGTTCTCGGTCTGTCTTGCCCTCAGCAAAATTTCGGCACTGGCGAGATGAGCGCCGACATGCTTTGGTTCAATTTGCGTGGTCGCCTGCAGCTCGCGGTAAGCTTCAGACCATCTTCCCAGCTTGCCCAAGCAAGAAGCTAGATCGTAGTGTGCTTCTGCAGAATTTGGATTGGCCTGTATCGCACGCTGGAATTGAATGGCTGCCGCGTCATACTGGGACTTTGCCATGTACTGTTGGCCGCTCGCGATAAGTCGGGCGCAACGAACTTTAGGATCTCTTGTGCATCCGACAGTTGCAACCATGACCAGCACGCAGCAAAGACAAGAAACTCTTATATTCATATCAATCTAATCCCTGAAACACCGTTTGGCCCGGAATTACTTGCCAGCTATGGCCGCGTTTTCTTTCATCGAGCCCGTATAGTACTGGCGATAGTACTTGCTCTCGGCGGTAACCGCGTCATTCAGGATTACTGCACAAAGCTTGGCTTTATCGACTGCCTCAATGGCCTTCATTAGCGCTTTCTTGGGAGTCGCTCCCTCTCGAACCACGAACAATAGCCTGTCACACATCGTGGACCATACAGAAGAGTCCGCTAATGGAACTACCGGCGGTGAATCGATGACAATCCAGTCGAACCAGTTCTTCATGCTGGAAAGCAACTCTTTGGTCGCAGGCGACTGGATGCTGGTAAGAGGCTGATCAATGGCATTGCCTGCCGGCAAAAACCACAAGGGCAGGTGTTTTTCTCGAAAAAAGTACTCAGCGGCCGTCGTACGCTGCTGCGTCCAATCCGTCAGACCACGGCGCTCCCGAACTCCGAGAAGCTGATGCAATGTCGGCTTGTGCAGGTCGCCATCAATCAACAGCGTTCTATCACCTTGAGCCGCGAGCGTGATGGCCAGATTCGCACTCATCATGCTCTTGCCGTCTCCTCGCACCGCGCTCGCCATCAAAATTCGGTTGCCCTGGCTTCGAGACTTCAACTGACGGAAGCGTGCGGCTAACCCGCGAAGCTTTTCAGCAGCTAACGTGTGTGGCTCCGAGATGGCCACCAGGCGCGCGCTCGGAACGCTGGGAATTACAAACTCACGCGCCGCTTCGAGCAGCGTTATCTCACCTGCCAACGCTCCGAGGAGCATGGAGGGGTCGGCGGCGACATCAGGTCGGCGAGATGTATCCTCAGTTGCAACAGCATTTAATTGCTGCAGGGCTTCAAAAACACGACTCATGTTGGCTGGGTTCTGTTCACTTTCACTTGCTGCCACCGGCCGCAGCCCGTGGAGTTAAAACAACTGTATGTCGCTCGCCCTGCGGATCGACTTTCTTTCCCGGGCCTTCGAGGCATAAATCGCACGCAACTTCGTCGATCGTCTGCTCCGTCACGACCGAATGCTTTAGGGCATAACTCGTGATCAACGCCGACTCGCAAACAATGTTGATGAGACGGGGAATGCCATTCGAATATTTGTGGATAGCTTCGATCGCTCCGGGAGAGAAAATCTTGGTATGTTCCTGCCTTGCGCCGGCAAACCAAAGCCGACATTCGATGTACTCTCGAGTTTGACGAGTGCTCAGCGCATCCAGCCGACAGCGCAATGCAATCCTTTGCTTCAGCTGTCGCAGGTTTTGACAATTTAACTTATCGTCGAGCTCCGGCTGTCCAATAAGGATGATCTGCAGCAACTTTTCGCTAGCAGTCTCAAGATTGGTAAGCAGTCGAATTTCCTCGAGCAACTCCCACGAAAGCAGGTGCGCCTCATCGACGATGATGGCAGCCGTCGATCGTTGTCGATGCAATTCCAGCAAAAAGTGATTGAGAGAACTGAGAAGCTCGCCTTTATTTCTCCCGATCGCGGGTACACCCATGTCTCGGGCCGCATACTGCAAGAATTCCAGTGCCGACAGCAGCGGATTGAAGACGTATGCAAGCGAGATCTTCTGCCAGCTCAGTGTTTTCAAAATGTAGCGAGCGAGAAGAGTCTTACCCGTGCCTACCTCGCCGGAAACAACGACGAATCCTTTTCTGCGATCGATTCCATACGACAGAATCGCCAGGGCCTCATTGTGCTGAGGAGTGCCGTAATAAAAACGAGGATCGGGCGAGATCTCGAATGGATTGCTGGATAGTCCGTAGAATGCCTTATACACTTGCTACGCCTTCCAATATAGAAATAGGGTTGTCGCGGGAATCGTGAGCGCGACTACGGCAGCAATTGCACCGTCCAGCAAGCGCGAACGGGTCTTAGCACTGCTCTCACTCGGGGTCAGAACTGAGGGAACTAGAACCAGGCTGGGAGCCTTTACCAAGGCGCCCAGCTCCTCCTCTCCGTAGACTTTTGCATTCATCAGCTCTCGAAGGACTATGTTGACGGCTGCAAGCACCACTCCAACACAAATTCCAAAGGCACTGAAGAGCAGCCGGTTGGGAAAGTACGGTCTCCGTGGAAGGCTGGGAGGATCAATCATTCGGAACTGCTCGCCCTGCTGGCGCTTTTCTAAGCTCGTCGCCATTTCCGACTGATTCTTTTTTGCCAGCAAGGACTCGTAGTAAGCCCTCGACTGCTCATGATCGCGCGTGATAGCCGCAAGTTCTTGCTCGCGCGCAGGGGCCAGGTTCAATTTCTTCTGATACGAATCGATCTCAGCTTCAATCCTGCTCATTTCAGCCTTTCGGCTGGCAATCTCAAAGTCAGTTGCCTTGAGTTGGCTCTCGATCTGAAGTGTCGGTCCAGCAACCGGCGCCGGGTCGATACTGGGTGTGTTTCCTCCGGCGGTTGCACCGGTGTCTGCTTGCGATTGCTCCGACTTTTCCATCTCAGCAATCTGCTCTTGTAGGCGTATTACGTCCGGGTGGCGAGCAGTGTACTTAGACTTCAGGTCCGCCAGTTGCGATCTGAGCTGCTGAAGTTCTTGACTGGCCGGAGCAGCCGCGGAATTGGCGCTTGCTTTCTTGCGATCTCCGGACGAAGGAGATCGTGCGGGCCGAGATTGACTGAGTAGCGATTGAAGGTAAAGTTTCTGCTGTTCGCCTTGATTCAAAGAATCGCTTGCGCTTTGAAGCCGTGATTGCAAGCCGGCGAGAATCTGCATATTGCTCGCCGTCTGTTCAGGCAGCTGGCCGAGATAACGGCTTTTGAATTCCCGTAACCGCATCTCTTGCTCGTCGAGACTGCGGCGAGCTCCATCGAGTTGAGTTTCGAGGAAATTGGTAGTGTTCTCTGAAAGCTGCTGGCGATTCTGCAGATTTTCCTCGATGAAAAGAGAGGTAAGTTCTGCGGTAACCTGCTGAGCTATCTCGGGCGAATTCGCAGAGTAGGAAACCTTAAAAGCTGAGATCTGCTCCGGTGTTGAACGCACCAGGTCGATGCTGATGTCCTTGCGCATCCGATCGACTATTCCCTGCGCGCCAAGATTGTTCTCATCACCGTGATACAGGTGGAGTTTGGTCGCAATCGCCATCAACCGTGTGCGACTTAGGATCTGCTCGCTCATGCTCTGTAATCGCTGCTGCAGGTCCACAGCAATATTCGGTTCCACGTAGTGTTCCGGAACCTGTTGTTGCTCAACCAGAATTAGAGTTTCCGACCGGTACTTTGAGGGAAGTACCCACGCAGCACTCACCACGACCAGCCAGCCGACAAAGATACAGACCAGCGCCGATCGGCGCTGCACAGCGGCTCTGCGGATCCACCCTTGCGGGCTAGGTCCTGTTCTAACTTCGTCCTGATCCATCCCTATCTTCCAATCGGCTTCGCAAAGCTGTATGCAATCGACATTGTGACGACATTGTGGCCCAGGCCTCCCGGCAAGAACGATAGGGGAGACAAGAATTCCTGATGAAAAGCCAGAAGGCTGAGCGAGACAGAGTTCGTCAGAGGTCGACTGAGACCAAACCCGCCGCTCACCGCATCTGGTGTGGAGGTCGGTTGGCCCGGCTGCAATCCCGAATTTGAAACATAATTTGTGAACAAGTTCGCCGAAGTGCGCCGAGTGAGCTGTCGAGTAGCTCGAAAACTGACGATCCTGGCCTGCACCGCCGCGCTGCTGGCGTCGATTGCCCCGCTCACGCGCTGCGAAAAACTGGTCTCGAGACCATTTTTCTGGCCCTGCCAGGCAAGCGTCGAGCCATAGGAAAGAGATGTGACGTGCGATGCCGAGAGCGGGACAGGTCCTGCGGACTCGAAGCCAATCTGCGAAAACTCAGGGCCTACAAAGAACGACATCTGAATCTGTGGCGTTAAGGAAAGCGCCGTAAATCCCAACACGGAATGCGTCAACGTGGATTCGCCAAACTGCTGAGATTCAAAATTCTGCACCGAGTAATTGGCGCCCAGGCTAACAACCGGTGTGATCCGGCGCGAAAGAAAGGAGTGAGCGGCCCAACTCTGGGAACGAAAGCTCCCATGCCCGGAACTCTGGCTGTCGGCAACACTTCGATATATGGAGTCACTGAACGACCCGCCCACGCCAACGGACGTATACTGCGCAATCCGGTAAGCGAGATCGGCCGCAGCTTGCCCGCTAGTCTGGTGAACTCGCGATCCGGTAAAGATATCTGCAGGTCGCTCAAATATGTTAAGTCGGGGTAACTGTATGGCAGCGTTTTCGCTCTCAAGCGGAGTCGATGTATCTGCGTAAGCTCCGCGCAGAGTCAGGCTTAAGCGCCGAGAAAACAGGTACTTCCAATCCGCTCCAGCGGTTTGCGAGGTGCCACTCTGGCTTGCGACATCGCTGCTGAAGGTAAATCCAGGACCGTAGTAGACGCGGGATTGGAACCGCGGCCGGCTGATGAGTAATTCCACCCGAGGCTGAATCGTTGTTGTGATGTTGTCGGATCCTCCGGTGCCTTGAACGTTGTCGTCGTAAGCGGCGGATGAAGAAACGCCATAGTTGATGAGATTGCTTCGCCCCGCTTCCTCCTGCGTCAAAGCAGCCGTTCCCAGCTCCGCGGGATTGACGGGCTGCTGAGCGAAGGCCAAGGCCCCGAGTCCCAGGCAGGCAAACAGTATCTTTCTAAACATAATCTCTCTTACGGAATGACTACTGTGTCACCAGATTGAAGTGTCACATTTTGTGACAACTTCTTACCTTTGATGACGTCCTTGTAATTGAATGGCAAACGAGCATTTCCCCGAAGCACATAAATCTTGCCGCTCTTGGCAAAATCGCGCAGACCGCCGCCAAGAGCAATAGCATCGAGCACGCTCGTCGGCTGAGACAGAGGGAATGAGCCGGGGTGATTAATTTCACCGACAATGTTGAATTTAAGGCTTTTTACTTCCTGCACAATGACCGTCACTTCCGGATTCGAAACATAAGCCTTCAATCCATCACGCAGCGTGTCCTCCAGCTTATGAGGTGTCAAGCCGCTTGCCTGCACGTCTCCAACCAAGGGCAGAGTGATTTTGCCATCCGGGCGAACGGGCACGGTGCGGGAGATCTCCGGCTCTTTCCAGATATTGACAGCGAGAACGTCTTCGCTGCCGATAACGTAGTCCTTGGGTACCGAATTGACCGCCATCTTCAGCGGCTCAGAAGCCGTGGTCGAAGGTTGGTATTGTTGCCCGTCGGACTGAGTTACTCCGTAACTTACCAAGACGACTAGAAGTACTAAGACTCTTTTCATAACCATTGTTCCTGCAACTATGATTCGCGTAGCTGCTGCTAATTGATATTCCTGCTCGAATCGATCGGCTCAACGTCGAGGCCATCGAGCGTGATCGACAACGAGCGCTGAATGGTTTCGACCGACATTACCAGCCGATTACTTCCATTGAAGCGCGTGAGAATGCCTTCAACACCTTCCAGCGCTCCGCTGCGTACTCGAACTTTCTGACCGATCGCGAGAAACGGATGCGGAGCAAATCCAATCCGGCTCGTCAACAGTGTTTGTATGCCTTCAATCTCCGCCTCGGGAATAGAAACGGTGCGTTGGTTTCCACCCACAAAACTGAGGATTCCTGCCGTTCTCAAAACTTCCACGCGACTGGCGGCAGAAGGGCCGATGTTGACGAACGCATAGCAGGAGAACAAGGGCGTCTCCACGGCCACTCGCCGGTCGGACCACTGCCGAAGCTCCTTCTGCAGCGGCAAGAACGCCTTAATGCCCTTTCGCTCAAGCTCTGAAACGACGCGCTTCTCATGTCGCGATCTCGTATGCACGGCATACCATGCGGTGTCCGTGAGCGGAATCCGATTTAGTGTTGTCGTCACTTCACAACTATTCATAGAAAGCTTCGCCCTCTGAGCCACAGATGTGGCTCTACTACTTCACCTTTCCGTCTTCCAACGCATGCTTGTTGTTGCTCATGGCGGAAGTTCTCCTATCCCAGGCTCGAACCCTTTTTCGCGAAAGCCTGAGACTCTTTTAACTTGTACAGAAGAGCTCGATAACTGATATTCAGAGCTCGAGCCGTCTGCACGCGATTCCAGCTGTGCGCTTGCAGGGTGCGAATGATGATCTGCCGTTCAAAATCTCGCACCATGTCCTTTGTCATCTTCTTCAAAGACATGGATCCGCCTCGAACGATCGAAAACTCAGCTGCGCCGATGTTTGACTGTTGTTTCGGCAATAAGTCGTTAGAGATGGGCTCCTCGGCACCGAGGATTACATATCGCTTGATCAGATTTTCCAGCTGGCGGATGTTGCCGGGCCAGTGATACTCCTGCAAAAGGCTCAATAGCTCCTTCGAAATACTCTTTGTTGAGCAATTGAACTCCGTGTTGTACAGATCAATGAAGTACTTCACCAGATCAGGAACGTCTTCTTTGCGCTGCCGCAGGGGCGGCAATTGCAAATTGACTACGTCGATGCGGTAAAACAGATCCTGCCGAAATGTTCCGTCGGCGACCGCTGCCTGAAGATCTCGGTTCGTCGTACAGATAACGCGTACCTCGACCGACTTCTCCTGCTGCGCTCCTATGGGGCAAAACTTGCCATCCTGCAACAACTGCAGAAGCTTCGCCTGCAAACCCATATCGAGTTCGGCGATTTCATCGAGGAAGAGCGTGCCCCCGTTGGCAAGACTTACTCTGCCCAGCCGGTTCGAGTTAGCGCCGGTGAAGGCACCCTTTTCGTATCCGAAGAGCTCACTTTCAAACAAACCCGCAGGAATCGCAGGACAACTTACCTTGACGAAAGGACCTCGGTGCACGAAGGAGGAAGCATGAATTAGGCGGGCCAGAACTTCCTTACCCGTACCGCTCTCACCCTGAATGAGAACCGGAACGTTGCTGCGGGCCAGGGCCTTCAGCCTGTCCTGAATGCCACGCATGTTTCGGCTGTTGCCGAAAATTAGGTCTTCGCTGAGACCGGAATCGGACTCCTGATTTCTCCATTCCGTTCTGCTGAGATATGTAGCGTTTTGCGCGAGGTTCACGATGTGCTCTTTGGCTGATAGGTTCTGAACTGATCGAATGTTGCTGAAGAAGCACTCTGGCTGCCATATCGGTCCCTGCAGCTTCCATCCCGCTCTGAATCATTTAAGGACTTTATTGACAGCTACTTACGTGCATATCCGGGTGGAAACAGTAAGAGAGAGGAAGGCCGATAGCAACCCAAGTCGAGATCTGGGGCAAGCCTGAGTGGGAAATTGCCTTCACAGTGTGAAAACAATTTCCACTCTTCACCAATTCCGCACCGGCAAAACAAGAGGAAATCGCCCGCTTCCAGGCAAACCTCTACCCCTCGGTGGTTTGCAGGGATTTCGGGAGGGGCTGTCTCGCAAATGTCGCAAACTTCTGCATACGCGTCTGCAATTCGGCCGATGCTTCACCACCTAGATGGCATGTAAACCCTTGAAAACTAGGTCTAAACAGCAGCTTATGCGCGGGCATGTCTTTTGGGCTTAGACGTGCTTTATCGACTAGCGTGAATCATGTTTGGGGATCTGTTTGATGGGTTTCGCGCAAGCTGCACGTCGCAGATCTCAAACGTTAATTGAGAATCTTTGCAGCACGTGCACACAGGTTGGAGGTCGATATTCAGATGTTGGAAACAGAAACATTACAAATTGGAACTGAGTCCTTTCTCGAAAGGACGAAGACACGCGAACTTCGTGTCGGCGTAATCGGATTGGGCTATGTAGGTTTACCCCTGAGCTTGCTGTTTAGCGAAGAGAAATTCAGGGTTACCGGATTCGACGTGGATCAGCAAAAGGTCGAGACCCTCACTGCTGGCGGCTCGTACATCTATCGCATTCTGCCCGATGAAATCGCGGCGGCCAAGTCATCCGGCTTCATAGCGACCAGCAACTACGTTCACATCTCCGATATGGACGCGGTGATCATATGTGTTCCTACTCCGCTCAACGATCACCACGAGCCCGATCTTAGCTACATCGAAAAAACCGCGCATGCCATAGCACCGAACCTGCGTGCCGGCCAGCTCATTGTGCTTGAAAGCACCACGTATCCTGGAACGACAGAGGAAGTGTTGGTTCCTATTCTGGAAAAGGAAAATAAGTTCGGTCTGAAGGCAGCGCGCGGCGGAGCCCCGCTGGACGGAACATTCCATGTGGCTTTCTCACCGGAGCGTGAGGATCCTGGCAACACGCAAGTTGCCCGCCGGGACATTCCCAAGGTAATCGGAGGACTCGATCACCAGGCAACGAAGTCGGCTTGTGCTCTTTACAACTCAATCTTCAATCGAGTTGTGCCGGTCTCCTCACCGGCAACCGCGGAGATGACAAAGCTGCTCGAGAACATCTATCGCTGCGTAAATATCGCCTTGGTCAACGAGCTCAAACTGCTCTGCCAGCGCATGAACATCGATATCTTCGAGGTCATCCATGCCGCAGCTACCAAGCCGTTCGGATTCCAGCCTTTCTATCCTGGACCCGGACTTGGTGGGCACTGTATTCCCATAGACCCGTTCTACCTTTCATGGAAGGCCAAGGAGTTCGACTTCCACACCCGCTTCATCGAGCTCGCTGGCGAAGTGAACTTGAGCATGCCCTACCACGTGGTCTCAAGCGTGGCAAGAGCAATGAACGGACTCAGGAAAACGCTGAATGGATCGAAGGTTCTGGTACTCGGTCTGGCTTACAAGAAGGATATCGACGACTTGCGAGAGTCTCCATCCCTCACCGTGATCGAGCTGCTGCAGAAGGAGGGAGCGGACGTCAGCTACAACGATCCGTTCTTCCCCAAAGTCGGACGCGGTCGTAAATACGACCTGAACATGACCAGCACTCCACTCTCGGAGCTTGAGAATTTTGATTGCGTGCTGATCGTTACCGATCACTCCACCTACGACTACCAGGATATTGTTAAACGCGCAAAGCTCGTGATCGACACACGCAATGCGACCAAAGGTATTGTGGCCGAGAACCTGGTCCGCTGCTGATCTCTTCTCCGGCAAACGCCAACTTCACTCTTGAAATTGCCCGGTGCACTATGCGCCGGGCTTTTTTATTTTGATAATTCGCGTCCCGCAGCTCGCCTCATAGTTATCTCGGAAGCTTCTCCCTGTGTCGAAGGGAGGAGCGAAGAACAATGGCACATCCTGCTGCTACTTGCATCCAAGATCATCGGCATTCTTGCGCTGCTAACAAATGGAATTGGGGTGCCAACCGTTACGACTGTGCTTCTCTGAGGCAAGTTTCTGTTAAAGACTGAATTCCTGATGTATCAGTGACTTGAACCTTTGGCGCTGAAACTGCCCTGTCAACTCCGACACTGGCCGAAAACTTAAGAGAAAGTGGCGCCACTGATGAGCCGTTTGCAAGTTTGTGTGCTCCTGGTGACAGCGTTTTGGTCCACGATTGGACTCAACAGCTCAGCCTTATCACAGACCTCAGGCAGTTCCCTAGCGATTGACGGAACCGTTTCGGGAAACAATTCTTCAAGTGTCAATTCTGTAAGGACGCGGTATTTCTCAACGACTCATGCCAATGATTTGCTGCTCGCATTTATCTCCACTGATTCAAATCCAACGAGCGGCAACGCCGTCACATCGGTCACTGGCGCCGGACTAACGTGGCAGTTGGTTTCGCGTGCGAACAGCGTGCCTGGGGATGCGGAGATCTGGCGTGCGATTGCTCCTGCGGCCTTGAATAACATCTCTGTCACCGCCAACCTGGCGCAAAGTGCAGCGGCATCCATTAGCGTGGTCGCTTTCAGTGGCGTCGACACCAGCGGCAATAACGGCTCAGCCGCTGTCGGCGCCACGGCAACTTTCAGCGCTGCTTCTGGTGCTCCTTTCGGGTCGGTAATCACCACACGCGACAACTCCTGGGTGTTCGCCGTCGGCGCGGATTGGGACAATGGCATCCCACGCACACTCGGGCCTAACCAAACTATGGTTCACCAGTATCTGGCAACCGTCGGTGACACATACTGGGTCCAGCGCCAAAACACTGCATCGGCGCCAGCTGGCACGACAGTCATAATCAATGACACCGCGCCCGCCGCTGACAAGTACAACCTGGCCCTCGTTGAAATATTGCCAGCCGCGGCAACGAGCGCCAATCCCGATTTTTCGTTAACAACCTCACCTTCGAGTCAGTCGGTACAGGCGGGCGGCAGTACTACTTACGCTACTTCGATCACGACAATGAATGGGTTTTCCGGGACGGTGAACTTGAGTACCTCGGGATTACCAAATGGGGTCACCGCATCTTTCAGTCCTTCTTCAATAGTCGCATCGGGAACGTCGGAATTGGCCATCACTAGTACCGCATCCCTAGCCGCTGGCAGCTATCCATTCACGGTGACTGCCAGCAGCGGCAGCCTCACGCACACGGCCGGCCTGACGTTGGTAGTGAACGCAGCAGCTGATTTTGCACTGACTGTCACACCATCAACTCAATCGACGCCACCTGGATCCACTGTGAACTACACTGCGACGATTGCCGCGCAGAATGGATACGCTGGGGCGACAGGGTTGACCGTCAGCGGACTTCCTGTAGGAACAAGCGCGAGCTTCACGCCGCAATCTGTGACGGGTTCTGCCAACGCACAGCTTACGATAAATACTTCGAGCACAACTCCCGCAGGAAGTTATCCACTGACGATCACGGGTACCAGCGGCACGCTAATCCATACAGCAAAAGTCACTCTCACCGTCAGTTCATCGGGAGCTCCATCGATTCTGGCAATTGACACAGTGTCTTCCGCGGATCAGTCGTCGGCAAACACGCAGTCCTCGACTGCCCAGTTTTCGACTACTGCACCCAACGAACTGCTACTGGCTTTCATCTCGAGTGATTCGGCTTCGACGAGCGGCAATACAGTCACGTCTGTCAGCGGAGCTGGGTTAACTTGGCACTTCGTCTCTCGCGCCAATGGCGTGCCCGGCGATGCGGAGATCTGGCGAGCATTTGCACCTGCCGTGCTGAGTAATGTTGCCGTTACCGCGAATCTAGCGCAAAGCGCGGCGACCTCTATTACCGTTGTTTCGTTTAGCGGAGTCGATCCCACTGGTACTGACGGCTCGGGCGCGGTTGGAGCTACTGGTATCTTCAGCGCTTCCGGTGCCCCGACCGGATCGGTTACCACTACACGCGACGGCTCCTGGGTGTTTGCGGTTGGGTGTGATTGGGACAACGCCATCGCACGCACAGTCGGCGCCAACCAGACTATGGTTCATCAGTATCTGGCGACGGTGAACGACACCTATTGGGTACAGCGGCAGAGCAGCGTATCGCCAACAAGCGGGACTGTGGTCACAATGAACGACACAGCTCCTAGTAGTGACAGGTTCAACCTTGCCATGGTTGAAGTGCTGCCGACCAGCGGAAGTGGAGTCACACCGAATCCGGACTTCAGCTTGACGGCGTCACCTTCTACACAGTCGGTACAGGGCGGAGCCACGACCACTTATGCCGTCACCACTTCAGCGACCAACGGATTTTCCGGAACCGTCAATTTGAGCGCCTCTGGGTTGCCGAACGGAGCCACAGCGTCGTTCAATCCACCTTCAGTGAATGGATCAGGGACATCGCAACTGACGGTTGCTACCACGGGATCGCTGACCCCGGGCAGTTATCCATTCACGGTAACTGCTACCAGCGGCAGCCTCACGCATAGCGTCAGCTTGACACTGGTGGTGGGCGCCGCTGCAGATTTTTCGCTGGCGGTCACCCCATCGACGCAGTCCGTGCCATCGGGATCCGCCGTGAACTACACCGCGAGTATCACAGCTCAAAATGGGTATGCTGCGGCGACAAACTTGGCAGTCACTGGACTGCCTGCCGGAGCAACGGCGAATTTCACTCCGCAGTCATTAACGGGGGCAGGTAGTGCAATACTCAAGGTCAGCACTTCGAGCACAGCGCTTGCAGGAACTTATCCACTCACCATCACCGCGTCGAGTGGAACGTTAAGCCACTCAGTTTCTGCAACGTTGGTAATCAGTGCCGCGGCTAACTTCACCATAACGGCAACACCATCCAGCCAGTCAATACAGCCTGGGGGATCCACCACATACACCATAAGCATCTCTGGACAGAACGGATACTCCGGCGTCGCAAATCTCACCGCGTCAGGTTTACCGACCGGAGCGATCGCGACCTTTAATCCGGCGATCGTAAATGGATCTGGCAGCTCTCAGCTCACGGTCGCGACCGTGGGATCTACCCCCACAGGGACCTACCCGCTGACGATCACAGCAACGAGTGGCACCGAAGTGCATACCGCGGGCGTCACATTGGCCATTTCTGCGGCTGTTCAGCATTCTGTCGCTCTGACTTGGACTGACACGGATCCCGCAATCGCTGGATACAACGTGTACCGTTCAAACCAAAGTGGGACGGGCTTTACGAAATTGAATAGCTCGTTATCGACCGCGACTTCTTACACGGATTCGACCGTTCTTTCAGGAACAACTTATTTCTATGTGGTGACGGCGGTGAACACCGCAGGTGCGGAAAGTGGGTTTTCGGCAGTAGCACAGGCAATCATTCCTTGACCGTCGCAGAAAGGAAAATTGGACCCGTCAGGAACGCACCTTGAGGCGTTCCGCGCGCGTGCTTCTCAACGTGCTCAGAAAAGATCAACCTTCTTCTTCCGGCTCTCTGTGCATCGAAGCATGACACAGAGGGCATGAGCGAGATGAAGCGCAAAGCTCGTGGTTGCCAGGCGCAATCCGACCCAATCATCGCCGACAGTCTCGTTCGCTGCTGACATCGTGCCACCCAACACCGCCCGCTCCCGGTATTCTGGTCCCTAGAGGCGTCTTAGTTGTGTCTAGAGCTTCTCTTGTGTGCCAAAACGGGATAAACCTGCCGGATGCGTTTTGGGCGACTAAGCGCTGGATCACCTAAGAAGGGTTACGCGGAATTAGCCAGTGCTTCGGATCTGGCGGTGCAAACGTTCTTTGAAGTGGGCTGTACTCGGCGCACATGATCTCAAGAAGTACTGAAGAACATCGGGCCAATAATTACATCTGCCGCGGTCAAAGGAGTTTTTTGCGTACAGCGCGACGAGCACCTCCTGAACCCGTACGTCAATGTCATGGATGTGCAAGGCACAAATCGAATCGCGCCGCAGGGGAGCTGACACTCAGCGTAGACTTGCGCGATCCCATTCACGGAAACCGGAGATCTATCCTCGCTCGACGGCCGAAGAGTGCCGGCCACTCCACCGAGGCAACGTGTCACGCTCGGGACTTTTACCTTCTGAGCAGAGTCAAAGTGCTTGTTCCCTGCAGAAGTTCAGCTTGGTGGGCATACCGTGCATACGCACGACATTGTCGTAATCGGCGCGTCGACCGGGGGCATTGAAGCTCTGCAGGAGCTTACCAGCCGACTTTCGCTCGAGCTTCAAGCCTCCATCTTTGTGGTAGCTCATATTTCACCGCACAGCAGTGGCCTGCTTGCTGACGTGCTGAACCTGAACTCTAAGATTCGCGCGCACTTGGCTCGAGATGAGGAGCCGATCGAGTACCGCAAGATCTATGTGGCGTCCCCCGAATCACCATCTTTTGTTGGAGCCGGGTACTGTTCGAGTCGTAAGTGGTCCCAAACACAACCGCTATCGGCCAGCTATCGATTTGCTGTTCCTTTCGGCTGCGCCCACTTCGGCGGACGCGTAATCGGAGCTGTGCTCACAGGATTCCTCGAGGATGGGGGCTCTGGGTTGTTGGCCATCAAGAATGCCGGAGGCATTGCTCTACTTCAGAGCATAGAAGATGCGGAAGTGGCGACGATGCCCCGACGAGCGCTGCAGCAGGTTCAACCGGACTACTGCGTCCCAGCGGCGGAAATCGGATTATTACTAAATCGGCTCACGAGATCGCCGGCAACAGCGAACACGGTCAAGGAGTCCGGAATTGAGGGTGAGAGCAAGCCCGAAGCGAAAGGGTCCTGCACTGGCTTCACTTGCCCTGACTGCCAGGCAGCGATTTGGGAAATGAATGAAACCGGGGAGATTCGCTACGAATGCCGCGTCGGCCACTCATATTCTGCAGATGGAATCTCTGAGGCACAGGATGAGGACGTTGAGCGTTCTTTGTGGGTTGCGTTGCGTGCTCTTGAGCAAAGCGCAGCTCTGGAGCACCATTTGGCCAACTTGGCAGCCGATCTCAAACGGAATGTTGCCCATAAATTTTTCAGCGCACAAGCGCATGCCCGCAAACACCAGGCGGTTGTACTGCGCGAGTTCCTACTGGGCTCGCGTGGCAGGCAGGGTGAGGCTGAAGACGAGGTAAAACGGGCGGGGTAATTTCATCGTTCGGGTCGCGCACGTCTTTTCCAGGTGAGGGTTTGGGCCGCCAGCCGGGACCTCTTCTCGTACGATATTTCAGCCAGCACAGACCGTCTTACTCAATCACTTAACCGCGCCCGTAGACGTCGAAGGTTCGCCGACACTCAATTGAATTTCACCGAGCATTCGAATTTGCCTTGTAGCAATTCACGATGTTCGTTGAGGAAGCGATTGAAAGGACCTTTTGTAGTTGCAGGATCGGGTTGCTGCTGGATCGTTTGTCACCAGCAGCCAACCCGCAACGAAAGTGGTTCATCTTTGTCCATAACTTCTCGCGCGTCACTTCGTCTCGTTCACATATTCCCGCCTTGGCGTCCCTGGCCCTTAGGCAATACGCGCGTAGCAGATAAATTTCACCGACGGAGAGCAGCTCAATGCTTACGCGCATACGTGTAAGTCCGCCCTTCTTGGGACTGCTGCTGTTCGGGTTTGCGGGAACGACATCAGTCATCGCGCAAATCGGAACGACACCAGTTTCCACAACACCAACCACAAGCACACCCACTGCGGAGGTGATCGAGTGGGACACACCTGTAGACGCCGACGGTCAGGCTGGGGCCATCACCGCCGACCTGTACGGCAACAGTAGCGGCACGATTTGGTTCTCCACTAGGCTAGGCGCGCCGCGAGTTTACCAATTTCAACCGCCCGCGAATTATAAGTATGGCTCCGGACAAGCGACCTCGTGGCCGCTGGATCCTGCAGCAACGGGGCCAACCGGTGGATTAAAGAGGATCCGGAGTTCCTTCGACTCCCGTTTTGTTTACGTCAGAACAGGTCTTGCTCTGCAGAAGATCGATACTCTGAACCAAATAAGCACCACTTACTGCGACGATGCCATTCCGGATACACAAGGCGGGTGCGCTTCTTTTTCCCCGGTGTCGGATGTTGCAGCCGATCACAACTACTTCGTCTATTACACCTTCAACGGTTATCTGCAACGGGTGAACACAAATTCAAGCAACTGTGCTCCACAGCAGGCGTGCCCTCCGGTGCTTGCGACACAGTGGAATCTGAGTACGACCACGCCGCTCCCGGCGCTTGGGTACAGCACCGCTGGAGTCTGCAATGGAAACACGCAGGCCACCAATCCTTGTCTCGCTGGCGTCGCGCTGAACCCTAGGAATGACAGCCTCGTGTATGTCGCCGAGCCGGAAAATAACACCGTCGCAGAAGTCAATACGAACATGCAGAACTGCTCGTGCTCCAATGTCCGTCGGTGGGACTTATCACAGATCGGTGTGTATCAGCCGAGGCAACTCAACTTTGATCAAGATGGCATTCTCTGGATCATCACCGGACCAGATGGGGGTGGCAATGTTTACCTCGTGAGTCTCGATCCCAGTAGAAATGTTGCGACCCCCTATCAAATCCCACCGGGAGCATTGCAGGATACTTTTGGCGTGGCGCCCGACAGCGGCATGAT
>CAYZHX010000006.1:0-1203 GCA_964476905.1 uncultured Terriglobales bacterium | reverse complement strand
CTGATCAATCAAAGTGCGAGCGGGAGCCCGCAGACCTCGTACTATCCGCTTGGTATTGCTCCTGCATTTAAGAAAGCAGTTGGAACCTTTCTCTACGCAGTCGGCCAGCCCAATGATCCTGTTGCCCCGCCGACCGTCAATCGTGTCGGCTTCATCCGCTTCCCCCGCAAAGGTTTCAAAGCCAAGCACGAGCGCGAGGACAAGGATTGCAGAGATGATGGTTCGAATTGGGACAGTCAGGACTGTGATGGTATTCCTGATCAATACAAGACGAGTGACAGCAAGTCGAGAATGGATCGGCAGAATGATCAGCTCGGGCCGGGTCAATCACGAGACTATAACTTCACTGCTAACCCAAACACGTTGGCGATTGTTGCAGCAATGCAATCGGACAATGCACTTGAGCCGGTCTCCGTGCAGGTCATCGATCCGAATGGCTTGACGCTGGCCGCCCCCCTGGCAACACCGGGCGTTTCTGTTGCAACTGTCGTTCCGACGAGTCCCGGCAACTACACGATTCGAGTGACGAACGCGGGCAGTCTGCCCATTAACCCAGAGACACAGATGATAGCGAGAGAGCCCTTAACCTTACCGTAACTCAAATGCGGCCCGCTTAAAGTGAGGCCGGCAGTGTAGGTAACTGCCGGCCTTATCTGTTGATTACGGCTTTGAGACGGTGATCGTGGCGTTCTCCGTCGTGCTGTTCCGGGTGTAGTAGGAGCTCACAATTGCGCCGATCGTGTATGTCTGCGAGGAGGCTGTACCGATATCAACCGACCAGTTGTAAGTAGCGGTTCCGATCGTCGAGTCGTTCGCATTCACGAGCGTAACTGGAACGGTCGCAATAGTTGCTCCGGTTGTCCGGTTTATAAATGTGACTTTAGCCATCGTGATATTGCCAGGATTTGCATCCCATGCCGCATCGCCGGTGACTGCGGTGATGTCATTGATGGTGTAACTAATTGGTATGGTGGCAGCACTGATACCCGAGCCTCCGGTTGAGACCGTTGTGGGTCCGGAGTAATAGGTCCTTGCGTCTTCCGCAGTAACACCGAGCGATCCGGTGCGATTGGACATTGTGTAGTTTGGATTCGCAGTAAACGTCGCCGTGAGCAACTTCGAGCCCGGAGTAAGCTGTCCAGCCACAGTTTCAAGGAGCGGAACGGTCAGCACTGATTCGTATAGACCCGTAGAGGAGTTCAA